>JAKAQS010000080.1 GCA_021819585.1 Acidobacteriota bacterium | reverse complement strand
ACCAGCAGCGGCAGCAGAGTCAGACAGGCCGCGACGAGCATCATTCCCCACGCCGCTGGGCTGTATTCGCCGATCCGGGCCAACCACGACATGCCTCTACGATAGCAACTGCCGGAGCCATTCGCGGGGACATATGGTCCTGTCACGTCGATGCGACGAATTTATACCCGAAGTAGGCCTCCGTCAGCAGGTACACAGGGTGTGCCGGGTCGTCCTCTATTTTCTTGCGCAGCTGATTGATGTATGTACGCAAATATTCGCGTTCATCTCCGTACTCCGGCCCCCAGACAGCAGTAAGCAAAAGCCGATGTGCAAGTGGTCTTCCAGCATTGCTCATCAGTGTTTGGAGAAGCTCGAACTCCGTTGGCGTCAGGTGTATCTGCTTCCCTGCCTTTCTGATCTCACGCCCTTTGGTATCCAGTACGATGGACCCGATTGAGAATACTTCTGGCTCAGGCGGTCCCTTACTATGAGACCGGCGCAGAGCGGCTCCAATCCGGGCGATCAGCTCGGGAAGATGAAACGGTTTGGTAACGTAATCATCCGCCCCAAAGTTGAGAGCATCCACCTTGTCGCTGTCACGGTCGCGCACTGTAAGAACAATGATTGCGAGATCCGGATGCTCCTCACGTATCGCGCGGCACGCCGCCATGCCGCCCATGCCGGGCATATTGAGGTCCAGGAGCACCACTGCATAACGATGTGTCTTCAGCTCGCTCAACGCACCTTCACCCGTCGCGGCCATCCCGACGGTCAAACCCAATGCGCACAGCGTATCCCGCAAGCTTTGGAGCAAGGCGGCATCATCTTCCACAATCAAGAGCGAGCCGGTCATCCGTCTCTCCTTTGGATTGGAATCTGTATCGTGAAGGTAGTGCCGACTTCGGGGTCTGAGGCCACGGTGATCACCCCGCCAAGAGCCTCCACAGCATGCTTCGCGACAGACAGACCAAGCCCCGTTCCGGGGGCACAGTCGGCAGGTTTCTGTCCCCGATAAAATCTTTGGAATATCGCGGACCTCTCTGCCTGCGGAATAAAGGAACCCTGGTTGTGAATGGAGATGAAAGCCTCCTCCTGATCTGTAAAAAGCAGCACGCTTACGGGAGAATCCGGGGGGCTGTACTTGACGGCATTTTCCACAATCTGCGCAATCGCCATTTTGAGCAGATCCGGATCAATGGAGACAGCGATCGGCTTCTCCGTGCCAGCTAACTTGATTCGTTTCCCGTCCCCGTCCACCCGAACCGACGCCTGGACCAAGTCAGCGAGATCGACATCCCGGAAGCGCACCACCATCTTCGCGTCCAGTCTGGCGGTTCGAAGCAAGCGGTTGGTCAGCGAGGTAATCCGCTCCGTTTGCTCTTGCACACCTTGAAGAAGCCGCCCTTGCGTTTCGCTCAGCCCCCCAATCGCGGCAGCCCCCGCAACGGACACGGCTATCGTCGTAAGCGGCGTCTTGATCGAGT
The DNA here is from genome assembly GCA_021819585.1 of Acidobacteriota bacterium. Taxonomy (GTDB): domain Bacteria; phylum Acidobacteriota; class Terriglobia; order Terriglobales; family Acidobacteriaceae; genus Granulicella. The sequence goes on along the minus strand of JAKAQS010000080.1, from coordinate 13,268 downwards.
GCGCCAAGGAGTCAAGAACGGTGGAGCGAAGCCCCTCCGAAAGGCTCTCCGACTGAGCCGCGACCTCGCTCGAAAGGGCACGCGTGCGCTCCAGGGTAAGGGAGACAAGGGAGACGAGAGCGCCTATCGTGGCCTCTTCCAGGATCTGACCGCGGAGCTGAATGCATCCGATCGGGCGCACTCCGGAGCGAAGAATGCGAATATACAGGCAACTCCTTTGTGCATCGACATTCTGGTTTGCCATGAACGCTGCCCGCAGACCATCTTCGGTCTCCCGAGCGACCCCGTCGCAAGTCAACCGTGAAGCTGCGGCGTCCCAGAGACAAACCGATTGCAGATCAAAGCATTCTCGAACCGATCTGCATATATCCTCGGCAACCGCCTCGCGCCAATCCAATTGAATGCTGCGTTCCGCAAGCCGCCGCAGCGCTCTCTGGGCACCTTCCCGACTCAGTAGCTGCCTGTTTTTAGCCGCTAACCGGTTCGTTAGAGCGCTGCTGAACAGAACGGCTACAAGGAAGGAACAAAGAGCCGCCACGTCTTCGCGAGAAAACACGCGAAAGCTGTATTTGGGTTCTGTGAAGAAATAATCGAGGCTCAAAGTAGCGGCGACGCAGGTTGCGACCGCGGTTTGAAAGGTCACCCTTTGCGCCAGCAGCAGCAGTCCGCAAAGAAACAGTGGAATAGCCGAGGAGAACGCCACCCATGGAGAGAGGATGAAGCCGACCGCAAAGCACAAGGCCGCCACGCCAACGGCAAGCGGAAGCTCCTGCAGCCAGTTACGAGTTTGCCCCTTCAACATGGAGAAGAGAATAGCTCATGCCGCATAAGAAAGGCGTAAGGATGCGTAAGCGCGCGGCCAATTGGCCTCTTTCTGTCCGCTAATGGATCCTCCTGCCGAAATCGTCCTCCACGCTCCTTCACGGGGCTCTTCAGAGCCTTCAGAGCATGCGGCATGCATCTGCCGCAGCCATAACCCGACAATTCTCCATCACGACTCTTCCACGCGTCCCTTATGCCTCCTTTTGGGGTTGTTGGCTTTCATAAGCCTAGCCGATATGACGGCTGGTTAGGAGCGGAAATGAACGCCAGCAACAACTACGCGGAAGAACACCGCAACCCAGCGGATCTCCGTTTGCATATGCAGTGGCTGCAACTACTGGGCTCGGAGAATATCCGTGAGGAGCGCCTCGCAATTGGGTCACGCGCAACGTCAATGCCAACTCTTTCTCACGCCTTTCTCGTTGCTTTGATCATCACGGTAATTGCCTTCACGGGAAACTGTTTGGGGCAATCAACCTTCGGGAGCGTTGGAGGCGTCGTGCAGGACGCATCTGGGGCGCCGATTCCCCACGCTCGCGTGATCCTGCATAACCTCGACGAGAACAACGATTTTACGGGAACGTCAGGTAACTCCGGCACTTTTCTCTTCGCCAACGAGAAGGCGGGGCATTTCGATCTGCTTGCCTTCCACAAGGGGTTCGCCGATTTGCGGCTCTCGGGAATCACACTCACGGCACGTCAGGATCTGCGATTCACTCTGACGCTGAGGGTCGCATCGGCGACCGAAACCGTGCAGGTGCGATCATCGGCCACGGAGATCAACACTGACGACGCGACCATTGCAGACATGAAGACCGGAAAGACCATCGCACAACTTCCGCTCAACTACCGAGCGCAAACGACAAGTCCGTTGGCTGCGCTGGCCGCTTCAGCGAACGTTCAGCAAGACAGCTCAGGAAACTTCGCCATTGCCGGAGCAACCTCGAACATGGTCAATTTCTCAGTCGATGGGATCTCGACTGTCAATGTGTGGACCAGCGGGGCTTCGTTGGCCGCCGGCGCACAAGGAGTGAACGCCTACCCCTCCACGGAAGCGATCTCGGAGATGAAGGTCAGCGCCCTCAATAACAGCGCCGCGTTCTCCCAGGTTGCCGACGTCACCTTCACCACAAAGTCAGGAACCAACCAGTTCCACGGTAGTCTGTTTGAATACTTGCAAAATGACGCGCTCAATGCCCGTACCTATGATTTTGCGACGAAAACGCCGGAACGATTCAATACCTTTGGTGGCAGCATGGACGGTCCTGTGATAGCCCCACGACTCTATAACGGTCATAACAGGACATTCTTTTTCTTCGATTATGAGGGTAATCGCAAAAGTACTGCGGACCCGATGCAGTACACGATGCCCACGGCCGAAGAACGAAGCGGCAACTTGAGCGGCTTGGCATCACAGATGAGTGGACCGTTGGTAGATCCTTTTACCGGCCAGGCGTATCCCAATGACACGATTACCTCGCCGCTGAGTGCGACATCGCAGAAACTGCTGAACGATTACTACCCGCTCCCGAATAATAATTTGCTACCTGGCGGGTTGAACTATCAGGCGTTGATTCCGATGCCTTCCAATGACAACGGCTTCGATGGACGCATCGACGAGCTGCTATCTTCCAAACAACAAATGTTCGTTCGTTACGACTGGAAAAACATGTTATCCAGCGTTGTGAATCCTCTCTTGCCGGACGATGAAGATTCGGAGCACGACCGCAGCTTTCTGGTGTCGCACAACTATGAGTTCACCAACAATTTATTAAATGAGTTTCGCTATGGATTTACCACCCAACTGCTTTCGCCCAGCTTCCCCATCAAGGGCGGGCAGGCGCTCTCGCAGCTCGGATTGCTTTCCCAGTGGCCAACCATACCGGCGATTCACCAAAACAGCGAAGGCTTTACAACATTCAACTTTTCTCAAGGAACAAACTTTGAACCGATTGGGCGCGATATCGTTGGGCCGTTCAACTCCTATACCTACGAGATGACCGACAATTTGACCTGGACGCATGCAAGGCACACGGTCCAAGGCGGCCTGGACATCCGCTGGCTCCGGGAAGATGTCATTGCGCTAGAATCCGCCTCCGACGACTTCGGCCTGATGACCTTCCAGCCCACATTTACGGGGAACTCCTTCGGAGACTTCCTCCTCGGACTTCCTGACACTTCCTATTTCGCGCTCACAGGGCCAAACGAACTTCCAGCGGGACGGCAGTATGGCTTTTATGTCCAGGATGAATGGCAAGCCGGCAGCAGCTTCATCATCAACTTCGGATTGCGTTGGGAGTTGCTTCCTCCCTTCCAGGACGCTAACGGGATGGAGGCAAACTTCGACCCAGCGACCAATTCTGTCATCGTTAACCAACGGCTCTATACCAGGCTGGGTGGCCCCGTTCCCGGTTTCCTGCAGTCATTCAATGCCTGCAACGCAGCTCCGTCTGGCTATGCTGCTGCCAATGACGTCGGCTATGAGCCCTCCGGAACGATGCCTTGCACCAAGGTGGTGTCGAACGCGCAGGAAGGGGTAGGACCCGGGCTCCGCCAGACCTATCTGAAGGATTTCGACCCTCGTTTCAGCATCGCCTATCGGCCCTTTGGAGGCGAGAAAACCGTTGTGCGAGGCGGCTTCGGCATATATACCGTTACGACACTGGGCCAGCTACAAAACAACAACGAAGGCAATCCATCCATCACAATCGATACCTACACGAATCAGAACCCGAGCACACTGAAGCCCACCTTCCAGTTTCCAGCGGTGCGCCCGGCGTCAGCCGCGGCAGCTTACGGTGGGGGCGAGTTGGAGCAGGCCACCGATCCGCGTTATCGCGACGCACAGACGGCCCAGTGGAACCTGACCATGGAACGCGAAGTGACCGCGGACGCTGCGCTGCGCCTGAGCTATGTCGGTGAGAGCTCTTATCGCCTGAACACAACTGTGAACCTCAATCAACAGGCGCCGTCCACTTTAGCGCCCAACCCTAACCCGATACCCTTCCCGAACTGGGGAACGATCTTCTCAACCGGCAACTATGGCCATGAAAATTACAATGCGCTTGAGGTGCAGTTGACCCATCGTATGGGCATCGGATTAAGCTACCAGGCGAACTATACCTGGGCGCATGACCTGAGCAACGCGCAGGGCGATGCGCCCACCAGCTTCCAGGGGGAGACGAGTTATGGCCTGGCCGTTGAGGATCGTTTTGACCTGCCGGCCAACCGGGGCAATGTCTACGGCACTCGTCGCCAGCGCTTCCTCCTGGTGGGAACCTACGAATTGCCCTACGGACCCGGCCGTTACTGGGCGGGCCATCCCGGCATCGCAAGAGCCATTCTGGGCGATTGGGACTTAAGCACCATCACGCTTTTAGAAACGGGCCCATACCTGACGCCAACGATGAGTGTCAACGACGACCAGACGAACACAGACCCGGCGGCAGCCGGCATTCTGGTAGTTCGGCCAGATCGCGTTGGGAACCCGATTCCTCGCCATCGCACCGACAGCAACTACTTCAATATCAATGCATTTACACTTCCTCCTTTGAATGCGGGACGGGTAGGAGATGCAAGTGTCGGAAGCCTCGAAGGTCCAGGGACCGAAGTCGCAAACCTGGGAGTGGCAAAGGTTGTGCCGATTCGTGGAAGGTTGCATCTTCGTTTTGAAGCAACCTTCACGAACGCCTTCAATCACACGAACTTTGCCCCGCCGGAGACGGACATCAGCACTCCCTCCTCCTTTGGCGCGCTCACTACGGCTCAAACTGCAGAGAGCGGGGGAAACCGGACAGGGCAGGTGGCGCTTCGGCTTGAGTTCTAAGACCAATAAGCCGCCCTGTTGGATCCGCTCCCGGGAAGGGCTGGATCCAGCGCGCGTTCCCTGCAGGCGGCGAGCCTGCCAAGTTCTTTCCACAGGCTTGCCGCTGCCACACTGGGGCTTTTGGCAGAGGTTCGATTGGGACGATTTCTTATCGGTCGGAGCTTTGCAAGGAATTTGCCCAGGCAGCCCACTACAGAGTGTCCTGCGGGGCACGCAATAAACGAGGCCAACACAGAGGAACCCGATAGGAGAGGTGTTGCGGTAAACACGCACGGACTACGTCATGTGTTCGCGGTGACCAGCGCCGAAATGCCCGAGCGCAACAACGCCTTCGGCCGATGGATCCATGCGAACCGAGTTTGGCGCCGGTGGAGAGTCCGCTGATTGGCGGCGGCCGCCCCGGCTAGCTCCTGGCCGGCAGTGCGATGGGAGCGGATCGAGGCAACTGCTCAAGCGGTCAGGTACACTGAGCTTCATGAGCGCACCGCATTCCCCAGGCGCCGGATCCCGGAACGCGGCTCCGCCTGGCGGGCGAGGCTGCCAGATGCGGAGGGACCTCGAGCGAAGACGAGGCTCTGAAGGTCTTTCTCCGCAGGCGTAGCCCAACGCCTCAGCCTTTATGGGCGTTTTCCATATTGAAGATGCCACAAAATGCCCGCTGCGGAAGACTCGCCCGCGCCGGAAAGGCCAAAGCCTGCGGATGACCCACATGGCCCTCTGCCGTCCGTTGCTCTGCCAGCCCGAAACAACGCCTGGAGGCGCCCGGAGACCCGCTGCGACGCCGCACATCGGAGTAGCGTGGGCTCCCGGCCGCTACTTGGCCCCATTGGCAGAGTTTGAAAGTTTGCTCGCTACAGCTTCAGCCTTGAGTTGAAGCACTGCGGCTTTTTCCGCCCACTTCTTCGCCTGAGACCGGTCGTACGCATAGATGGCGCGAACGTGATCAACGATCACATAGTCATATTTCGTCCGGTACCTGGCGGCATCAAGTTGGTCGAGATGGCTGTGCTCGTCCTGGGCCTTTTGTCCAAACTCCTTGGATCGCTGGTCAAAGTATGCGGCCAGATTCGCGGATTGGTAGCAGATCTCCGCATTTGGTTGCGTCTGTTTTCCATAGGATGCTCCCAGTACGCCCTGCGTCTGCGGTTCCTCTGACCTGCACACGCCCACTGCGCAGGCAGCAAGAACTGCAATAAATACATATTGATTTTGCGCCCTCGTCATTTCACTCTCTCCCATCTACAGCCGGTGCGATTCCGGCACGGATCCACCACGGCAAACAAGAACGCCTCGTTCTCGTTGCACCTGGAGTCCGTTCCGAGAACGTCTCCGCAATGGCTTCCGCCCCAACATCAGCATGCAAGGATTTCCCTAAGGGGGGCATGAGCAGAAACTAAGGAAGACATAATTCCATATGGCCACAATTTGCCTTTGAGCGGCCGCAGTGCGGCCAGTTCGTTGAGGATGCCGCCCACGTGCATTCCACAGTGCGTCGCGTCATGGCGAAGAGGGCAAGGGGTTCGCAAACCGGGGCCAGATCGGTGAATTGCGAGTCGTACCTGGAGGCGGAAGGATGTTCGATCTCAGGTGACAGACGACGGGCGCGGTCGGTCGCCTTATTGATCCGGCGCGGAACTCCGGCCGTCGGAGAGGATGCGGGGCGCCTCAGGATGAGACGACGGCAAAGGTATTGATGGCAGATCAGCTTCTTGGCGAACGCCCTCGAAGAATGCGGATTCGGTTCACCGTCAACTGACCTTCTGTGCCCTCCCTCACCGAGGACTCGCCCCAGCCTCCGGCAGGAGCAGAGGGGCCTTTTGCAATCGAAAGATGAGTCGTTCATGACCGACCCGGTCACAAGGAGGGATGAAAATGAAGCGGCGCTGGGAGCAGCTTGGACCTGAGCTGCTTCGAGGGTATTTTCAAAGGAGCCTGAATGAAGCGAAGAGATAACGATAAGGGGGAGTTTGCTGCGTCTCTGTCGGCGATCGGCAAGACAGCGATCTGGAGCGCCAACTTCGCGCAGACAAGCCCGGAGCAGGCCATCGAAGCGGCCCGCGCCGTATCCGCCGCCCTCGGCCCTCCCTTGTTTGCGCTGGAAATCGGGAATGAGGCCGATGCCTGCGAAAGAGCAAAATCATTCCCCCCTCCCCCCCAAAAAAGAAATAGACATGGAGATGGTTTGCCCATATATCTGTAAAGGATTACAATTCTCGCCACTGGGGGAAGCTGATCATGAACCGTCGTGAATTCGTCAAGCATGCTGCCGTAGCCTCTGCCGCCGCTGCCTTACCCGCTAGCGTGCAGGCATCTGGGAAACAACCCGCCAAACGGCCTAACGTGCTCTACGTGTTCAGCGATCAGCATCGCGCCGTGTCGTTGCCCGGCGAAGCATTCAACGAGGCTATCGCCCCGTCCCTTTCCCGATTCCGCGGCGAAAACCTTTCGATGGATTCCTGTATCTCGAATTATCCGCTTTGCGCCCCGCACCGCGGAATTCTGATCAGTGGTTTGTACTCGCCACAATCGGGCCTCGTGCATAACTCCCAGACTCTGGAACCAACCATCCCCGGACTTGGAGATGCATTCCAAAAGGCCGGCTATAACACCGGATACGTCGGTAAGTGGCACCTCTACCATGGAGAGGGAGTATTTGTTCCCGAGGGACCATATCGCTTCGGATTCGAATACTGGCAAGTCTGGGCTAACACCAATCAGCACTACAACGGCATCGTATTCGACCCGAAAACAGGAGCGCGTGTGGTGATGCCCGGCTACCAGCCCACGCGAATGACCGATCAGGCAATAGAGTTCCTGAATCAGCAGAAGAACGCGGAGAAGCCCTGGCTTCTGGTGCTTAGCTGGAATCCTCCCCATCCGCCCTTTAATCCACCAGCCGCTGAACGAGATCTATATAACGCACCTTCGCTCAAATTCAGACCCAATGTGCGGCTTTCCACGCCGGCGGACAACCTTCGCATGCCCTATCCGCCGTTGAAATCCTTTGAAACGTTACGCGAGGCGGAACAGGGCTATTACGGGGCAATTACGGCGATAGACCAGGAGTTCGCACGGCTGCTCAAGACCCTCGATGAAAACGGCATGGCTGAGGATACGATTGTCGTCTACACCTCTGACCACGGTGAAATGATGGGTTCACACGGGCATATGGCGAAACAGATGCCACATGAAGAGTCGTGCCGGGTTCCCTTCTTCGTACGTCTACCGGGGATGACCGGACAAGGCAGAACCTCGGATGTTCTCTTCTCCTCCGTCGACATCTATCCCACGCTCTGTGGCTTGGCTGGAATACCCATTCCGAAGCACTGTAGCGGCCATGACTTCTCCGCAGTCATGCGCGGCCATGGAGATCATGCGCCGACTCCTGAAATGGTGTTCCTGATGAACGACCGGGGACCGTACCCGCGTATGGAAGTTGACGTCCCGACCTATCGCGGCCTTCGCACCAGTACCCACACCTACGCCGTGCAGTTGGATGGCCGCTGGTGCCTCTTCGACAACACCGCCGATCCCTATCAAATGAAGAACCTGGTCAGGGATCCTGCAAACCGTGCATTGATAGAAAAATTCGATTCGGAACTCATCGCCTGGAGCAAATCGACGGGCGATCAATTCCCGTACGAGAAGGCGCTGGGATCCTACTCCTCCTATCCGTGCGTCTGAACTCTTCCGGCTCGCGGGGAAACCCCTCTGCCATCTGTCACCGCTCTCCTCGTCTTCGCCGCACAGTCTCTGAATCGTTTGTACAGCTCAACGCAAGAGCCCGTGGCTCACGGGTGTCGGGACATCCCTCCCTGGCGAGGCCTTCCCAAACAAAAAGCGCCTATCTGAAATAAGAATTTGGAATTGGACGCCTCGGAGAGGATTCGAGATTCTCGCTGTAAGAGAGCCGGAAGGAATATGGTTAAGAGAGGCGCCACCACTGGAACGACATGGACTCCGCTACCGCGGTCACGCCGCACCCAGGGAGCGCGGCTCGGCTGCGTAAAACGACTCTTCGCCAATAACCCGCACTTCGCTAAGAGGAAGCACCATGAACTATCCTGTCTGGGACGTACTCTTTGGTTCCGGTCTACTCATCGCGCTGGTCGCCGGTCTGCATGTCTTCGTCTCTCACTTTGCGGTGGGCGGGGGCCTGTTTCTGGTCCTCACTGAGCGCAAGGCTCGCCGGGCCAACGACCCGGCGCTGCTGAACTGGTTGAAAGCCCACACCAGGTTCTTCGTCCTGCTCACCGTCGTCTTTGGAGCCGTGAGCGGAGTCGGCATCTGGTTCACCATCGGCCTGATCTCGCCCAGCGCCACCAGCGACCTGATCCACATCTTTGTGTGGGGATGGGCCATCGAGTGGGTCGCCTTCTTCATCGAGATCTCCGCGGCGCTGCTCTATCTGTATGGCTGGGACAAGCTTCCCCCCAAGCTCCACGAGTGGTACGGGTGGATCTACTTCCTCGCCGCCTTTTTCAGCCTGGTGGTCATCAACGGCATCATCACCTTCATGCTGACGCCGGGTAGCTGGATCGACGTTCACAAGTTCTGGATCGGCTTCTTCAATCCCACCTACCTGCCTTCGGCATTCTTCCGCACCGCGATCTGCCTGGCCCTGGCCGGCATCTACGCTCTGATCACCGCCAGCGTGCAGAAGGACGCCGAACTTAAGGCGCGCATCGTGCGCTGGGGAGCGATGTGGACCGTTCCCTCGCTGATCGCCCTTGTGCCGCTGGGCTGGTGGTACATCCATGAGATCCCCGCCTCTCTCTTTCTGAGCGCGCGGGGGCCCATGCCCACGGCCACGCACTTCGCTTCGTCGGCCTGGATCCTGCTGGCAGTCACCTTTGTGCTGATGCTGTTGGCGGTCTTCACGCCGCGCCGTCTGCATCTGGTCTTCGCCGTGGTGGTGGCCCTGGTGGCGCTGGGCGCGATGGACTCTTTCGAGTTTGTCCGCGAAGACGTGCGCAAGCCCTTCGTGATTGAGAACTATCTCTACGACAACTCGCTCTATGCTTCCAGCATGCCCGGCGACGGCGGCTTCACGGTAGACAATCTAAGCAGCGTCGGCGTGCTCCATGCGGCCCACTGGATCAACCAGCGGGCCATCACAGCCGGCAACCAGGTTGAGGTTGGCCACGAGATCTTCCGCGTCGAGTGCCAGTCCTGCCACACCCCCGATGCCTATCGCGGCATCCATCAGCTTATTGAGCAGCGGCAGTGGAATCCGGCCACGGTTAGCGCCATGCTGACCGGCCTCTCGCTGATGCATAACGGAGTGATGCCGCCCTTCGCGGGCACCGACGCCGAGCGTGGAGCCCTGGCCGCCTACCTGAACTCCCTGCAGACCATCACGCCCAATCCCGCCACCTTCACCAACGGCAAGTTGATGTTCGAGAATCACTGCTCGATGTGCCACCAGGACCGACCCGACGATCCTCTGTTCACCGGCCTGGACCCCAACCCTCAGGTTGCCGCCGACTCGCTGAAGGATCTGACCAGCCTCTTTCCCCTGATGCCCGACATCAAGCTCAACCAGACGCAGCGCACTTCGCTGGTCCATTGGCTCAACACCCAGCGCCCTGCCGGCAAGCCCGGCGCCGCATCCAGCTCCGCAACCCAAGGAGGCAACTGAGATGATCAGCCCCAGCGCGCTCCCAACGATTCCAACCATCGATCCCAATCCGCTCCCAGCGCCCTATTGGGTCTTGAAGCTCCTGCTCGTGGCCACCTTCTACCTGCATATTCTGGCCATGAACCTGATGCTGGGCGGAGCAGCTTTGGCGCTGCTGGCGCGCCTCACCTCCAAAGGCAACCCGATGCGCGGCCGCATCTTTGTGGATGTGGCCAAGAAGGTTCCCACCTTGCTGGCCGCCACCATCACCCTGGGCATCGCACCTCTGCTCTTCGTGCAAGTGATCTACGGCCAGTACTTTTACACCTCCACCATCCTGATCGCCTGGCCCTGGTTTCTGGTGCTGGCGTTACTGGTCGCCGCCTACTACGGCTTTTACTATGTGGCGTACAACGGCAAGCGGCGTCCGGGAGCCGCGGGCATGGTGCTGTTCGTCAGTCTGGCGCTGGTGATGCTGATCGGCTTCATCTATACCAACAACTTCACCCTGATGCAGACGCCGGCTCGCTGGGCCGCCAAGTACTTCGCCGCTCCCTCGGGATGGAGCCTGAACCTGGCCGACCCGACGCTGATCCCGCGCTATCTGCACTTCATGACCGCGGCCGTCGCCGTCGGCGGCCTTTTACTGGTGCTGCTGGCGCTGGCGCGATGGAAACATGACCGGGAGTACGCCGAGTATATCTTCCAGTTCGGAGGCAAAGCCTTTCAGTTCGCCACCATGGCCCAGTTTCTGGTTGGCGTCTGGTTCCTGATCAGCCTGCCCCGCGACCTGCGCATGATCTTCATGGGCGACAATCCCGTCGCCACGGCGATGTTCGGCACCGGCGTGCTGGGCGCCCTGGCCTCCATCTTTCTTATGTCGGAGGCCCTACGCAAGCAGAACATTCGCATGGCCGCCTTTGGCGTCACAGGCATCACGGCAGTGGTGATCCTCTGCATGTCCATCATGCGCGACAACCTGCGCGATGCTTACCTGAAGCCGTACTTCCAGCCCAACCAGTTCGCGGTGAAGACCCAGTGGGCGGTCTTTCCCCTGTTCCTGGGAATCTTTGTGGGCGGCGTCATCCTCTGGCTGGTGATGCTCAAGCGCTACGGCCTGTTCACCAGCACCCGGCCAACGGAGGAGTAAAGGACAGGAGCGAGCAGGGGGATTCCGGCATCGATCTGCCGCAGGCTCGCCCGCGGCGACCAAGCTCTATGCAAATCTGCCAATGCCCATGCCCACCAGATAGGTGACCACACCCTCCAGCAGGCCCACGAAGGTCATCTCCAGACCGCTGCTCCACCACGACCGGATGGTGATGAGGGACTTGGCCGCGCCCACGGCGAAGTGCGCGGCCAGAGAGACGATCGCGGCCACGATAATGGCCGGCACGCCGGCCATGAAGAAGAACGGGATCACGGGGATCAGCGCCCCAACGGCGGTCGAGAGAGCCCCTGAGGCCGCCGAGACCCACGGCTTGCTCAGCCCTTCCTCGCTCATATGGAGCCGCTCCCTGGCCAGCGCCTCCACCAGCCTTTCCTTCTTCTCCGCGATGTGTCCTACAAAGTGATCCGCGTCTTCGGCGGAGAGCCCGCGCACCTGAAAGGTGAGGGAGAGCAGTTCCCTGGCCTCGGCCTCATTGTTCTCCACCGCATCGCGCTCGCGGGCATACTCGGCCTCATAGATCTCGCGCTCGCTCTTGGCGGCCAGGTAGGCTCCTGAGCCCATGGAGAGAGCGCTGGCGACCATGCCCGCCAGACCCGCAATCAAAACGAACCGGCTGTTGCCCAGGGTGGCTCCGGAGACGCCGGAGACGATCCCGAAGATCGCGCCCAGCCCGTCGTTCACGCCATAGATCGCGTCGCCGATCCAACTGGCCGCCCTGGGTTGCCCGGCCTCCCGTTGGGCGACCAGCTCATCCAGCGCCTGCTGGGCCTGTTCCTGCTCCAGCACCTCGGGTGAAAGATGGTGCCGAATCAGCCCGCCAAGGGTAAGGTAATGGTCGGACTCATCGGAGATCACTTCCTTCAAGATGGCGATGGTCTCCGGATCCCCAAACTCTCGAATCTGCTTTCCGTAGCGGGCGATATCGCGGCTCTCATCCAGTTCCAGACGGCGCAGAGCCAGATCGGGGCCACCGACGCGGGTGGCCAGCGACTCCGCTTCGCCTTTCTCCGGCCCGGTGTACACGGGGACTGGCGCGCCCAGCGCTGTGAGCCGCCCAGCCCACAGATCCGCGTGGTGCTTCTCCGCCAGGGCCAGGTTGCGCAGCGTCTTTCGCCGCTGTGGATCGGTCTCCTTCTCGGCCATCCCGAAGTAGGTGTGATAGCCGTACATCTCCGTCTGCCAGTTGCTGGAGATCGCCTCAATCAGTTGCGCGGTTTCCTTGCTGTTCATAAGGCCTCTGATGGGGGAGCTATCAGCAGCGTCAGCCGCCCCGATGTGGTTCTTTTCTTCCATTTTCGCTTAAAAGACAACCCAACCATCGACCCAGCTTCCAGACGAGCATCGATCGATGCGGAGCGCTCAGCTTCCCTACCGCCGCCGTTGCTTGAGCAGGCCGAGGAGGAACGGATCGCCAGACAGCCAGTCTCGATCAGTTGATCGACTCCAGCCCCTTTCTTCAGTTCCTGGCCGTCGCACTCTCCGCCAGGGACGAGCGCCTGACCAGCCGTCTGACTTTTTGTGGCGAGATGGATAACGTCCCGACCGCCCGCTTCAACTTCCCGTTTCAGCCTTGGCAATCCGATCCCGAGGGTGGCTTTTTTCTTAGCCCAGCGTATCTCCCTTTTTGTTTGCCTCCACGTCTGCCTCCACGGACCCGTCGATCCCGCTCGCGCCATTTCTCTCGCAGCGCAAGTAAAATAAACCATGTGAAGAAGATCGCCGTCCTCGGCTCGACCGGCTCCATTGGCCGCAGCACTTTAGACATCTGCGCGTCCTACCCCGACCGTTTTCTACCGGTCGCCTTGGCCGCCGGCTCCAATCTGGAGATT
>JAKAQS010000079.1 GCA_021819585.1 Acidobacteriota bacterium | reverse complement strand
ACTTCCGGAGGCTTCTCAGCCAGCGAATGCTCCGCCGGATCGCGAGCGCATCCTAGCGACCTTTGCGCGCTGGCTCGATCGCGCTCTTGCCGAGGAACCCCAGCCCGAACTGCCCGCGGCGCTGCTGGCCGCGCTCAAAGACGGCGAGCCGCCGCCGTCCCTTGACCGGCCTGAGAGCGGCTGCGATCTCTACAGTTTATGGTCGGCGACGACGGCGCTTGCGCAGGAGGTGCGGCTTCAGGGCCGCCAGTTCAAGCTGCTGAGCGAAAACCTGGAAGCGATGACGAGCCGGAGCGAAGACGGGCCGGAAAACGAGGTAGAGCCTGCGCCGCTCCAACCGCAGATCGATCTTCTGCTCGAGCTGCATGAGCGGCTGGAGCGCACCGTGACTACGGCCCGCGCTGCCGCCGAAGATCTGGCGCAATGGCGTCCCTCGTGGCTCAGCCGGCGTCTGGGCCGGGCGGATAGGGCAGTCGGAAAGGCGCGGGAACTGGCCGAATCGCTGGTAGCCGGCGGCAGCCTCACGCTGGATCGGCTTGAAGAGGCTTTGCGCGAGTCTGGGGTGCGTCCTCTCCACTGTCTCGCTCAACCTTTCGACCCGCTCACGATGAGCGCCATTGCGGTTGAGCTGACGGAGGCCGTCCCAGAGGGAACCGTCGTCGAAGTCTTCCGCAATGGCTACGAGCGGAACGGAGCAATCTATCGCGCCGCCCAAGTCAAGGTGGCGCGCGCAGGCGGAGAAGGAAAGGAATGAGCGAAATGGAAGATGCAACGGAGGGATTGATCGTCGGCATCGATCTGGGCACCACCAACTCCGAGGTCGCGGCCTTTGTGGATGGCAAGGTCGTCGTGCTGGAGTCGGGCGGCAAAAACATTTTGCCCTCGGTGGTCGGTCTTTCGCCGGCCGGAGAGTTGCTGGTAGGCGAAGCCGCGCGCAATCAGCTCGTGCTCTACCCGGAACGCACCGTGCGCAGCATCAAGCGCAAGATGGGAACGAACGAAACCGTGCGGCTGGGCGACCGCGAGTTTACACCGCAGGAGATCTCGTCGCTGATTCTGCGCGAACTGGCCGCGTGGGCCGGCCGTCAGCTCGGGCGGCCCGTCAGCAGGGCCGTGATCACCGTGCCCGCCTACTTTTCAGACGCGCAGCGGCAAGCCACGCGCGAGGCCGCTCGTCTGGCCGGTCTCGATGCCATGCGCATACTCAACGAACCGACGGCCGCCAGCCTGGCCTACGGCGAGGGCCAGCGCCATACAGCCCTGGTCTACGACCTGGGCGGCGGAACATTTGATGTTTCGCTGGTTGCGCTCGAAGGCGAGGTCACCGAGGTGCTGGCCAGCCACGGCGACAACCGTCTGGGCGGAGACGACTTTAATGACCTGCTGGCCGAGCATCTCTTCAGCGAGTTTCAATCGCGCCACGGCGTCGACCTGCGCCAGGGCCACGCGGCAGCGCGCGCACGCCTCTGGTGGGCGGCCGAAGAGGCCAAGCGCCGCCTGAGCTTCGAGCCCGAGGTGACTGTCCGCGAAGATTCTCTGGCCGTCGTCGACGGCAAGCCACTGCATCTGGAGATGGAGATCACGCGCGAGCGCTATGAAGCGATGATCGGCCCGCTGGTGGAAAAGACCATGGAGCATCTCTCGAAGGTGCTCGCCGATGCGGGCAAGACGCCGGCCGATCTGGATGCGATCCTGCTCGTCGGCGGATCGACGCGCACGCCTTTGGTGGCGCGCATGATCCAGGAGCGCACCCGGCTGGAGCCGCATGGAGAGATTCATCCCGACCTCTGCGTGGCGCTTGGCGCCGGCGTGATGGCCTCCAGGCTGGCCGGTCACGAGGTAGACCGTGTGCTGGTGGATGTAACGCCCTACTCGTTCGGCATCTCCTATCTCGGCGAGCGCGGCGGCGCGTTCTATCCGCACTGCTACAAGCCCATCGTGCGCCGCAACACGCCACTTCCGGTGACGCGCACCGAACGGTTTTTCACCTCACATCCCTACCAGGAGGACGTGGACATCCACGTTTACGAGGGCGAAGATGAGGACGCGCTGCGCAACATCCTGGTGGGCAACTTCCGCGTCGAGGGCCTGACGCCCATGCGCGACGGCAACGAAGTTCTCTGCCGCATGAGCCTCGATCTCGACGGCATCCTGCACGTTACGGCCATCGAAAAACGCACCGGCCTTTCAAAGCACATTCGGATCGCGCGCGCGCTTGAAACGAAGACCGATGCGGAGATCGAGGACGCCCGCAAGCGTCTGGAGTCTTTATTTGCCGCCCGCGACGGCGCGGACGAGGATATAGAGGATTTTGATAGCGACGATTTGGGAGGAGACGAAGCCCCGGCGGCGGATTTCCAGGTCATCGAGGGCGGCAGATCGGATCTTGCAAACGAGAGCGGCTCGGCCATCTCCGGCGCCTCCGCCGAAGAGGCGCAACGACTGGTCGAGCGCGCTCGCGCTCTGCTCACAAGCGTTCACAACGAAGACAGCGAAGAGATCGTGGATCTGAACCAGGCCATCGAGACCGCGCTCGAAGCCGGAGACGCGCAGGCGCTCAAGGAGTCGACGGAGAGCCTGCGCGAACTTCTGTTCTTCGTCGAGGGCCGTCCATGAGTGCGGGACCGCCTTCCGCAGCAGCCGCGGCAACATCCACCGCGACTCCCGCAGATTCTCCACCGCGGGAGGAGACGCCGGTTGGACCGGCGACGAGCCATGGAACCACAGCGGAAGAGCGCCCAGAAAAAGGCGTGGCCACAGTCCGCCTGGCCGCCGCGCTCCCGGAAGCCTCCGCGCCGGTAGTCTGTCCCGTCTGCCGAGCGCGCTTCCGCGGCACGGAGATCTGTTCGCGCTGCGGCGTCGATCTCAGCCCCCTGCTTTTGCTCTCGGCGCGCGCCTTTCGCCTGCGGCAGCGCGCGCGAGAGATGCTCGGCGAGGGCGATTTCCGCCAGGCGCTCGTCTGCGCCGAAAAGGCCGAGCGCCTGCGCTCAACCCCGCACGGCGCCCTGTTGCGCGTTCTTTGCGCCTGCCTCGCCCCTTCGAAGTAGCGCCTGCGCGCTTGCCGCCTTCGCCGCCGCACGGCGAATTTGGCTTCGGTAGAGAACGGCTCGCCATGAAAGGCATGGGGGAGGATCGATTGCGTCAGGCTGTCCACCTGCTCTTGGAGGTGAAGGCGTATGATTTTCGCGCCGTGCCGCAAATCGACATGAGGCGGCCTTTGTTTCGCGCTGAGGCGCGGATTGGTTAAGGTGATGGAAGTGAGTATTTCGCTTTCAATTTCTCCCCATGGGCGGTTGTTTGTTCTCGACGCAGACTCCGAGGTTGAACGGCTGGGGGGCTCCTGGCCCGAGCGGGTTCGGCGGGCATTCTCGGAGTCGCAGGCGCATGGGCTGCTCGAACTGGGCTCCCGGGAACTTACGTCGCCGCTGCGGCCGGAGTTCGCCTGGGCGCGTGAGTTCGCCTGCCGTTATCTGACGGCTCTTTGTCATGCGCCGGAGATCTCCGGCGCCGAGGAATTGCCCAGATTGCCTGCGCCTGCCACGGAAGAGTTTACGGCAGCGGCCTTGCAGGCGCCGCCCATGCGCGGCCTGGAGTATCTGAGCCCGGAACACCTTGTGGCGTGGTGGCAGGAGCTGGACAGCCTGGTGCGCCGGCAGGCGAGCGCCTCTGGAGGCAACGCTCGAGAGTTTTTGCACCAGCTCAATCCCGCCTGGCGAACCGTGGGGCGCGTGAGCTTTCATCTGGCCGAGAACAAACGGGATCCGGAGCTTCCATTTGCCTTTCTTGCCACGTATGCCACGCGTCTCTCCGCACAGGGCAAAGCCCAGCATCTGCCGCTGGGCCGCGCGCTGGAGGAATACGCGGGAGCGAGAAACCGGTCGGCGCTGCTGGCTCTGCTGCAACCGATTCAGCAGGCAGCCGAATCCGTCGCCTGGGTGAAAGAACTGGCGGACTCGGGAGAGATCTATCAGCCGTTAGCCTGGACGCCGCGCGAAGCCTATCACTTTTTGCAGTCCATACCGGCGCTGGAATCCAGCGGTTTGATCGTCCGCGTGCCCGATTGGTGGAAGGCAACGCATCCGCCGCGTCCGGTGGTGAGCGTAAGGATCGGCGAGCAGTTGAAGGGAAAGCTCGGCGTGGATGCGCTGCTGAACTTTTCGGTGCGAACGGTGCTGGATGGGGAGACGCTCGATGAGCGGGAGATTGAGCAGCTCCTCAGCTCGGAGAGTGGTCTGGTTCTCTTGCGCGGCAAATGGGTCGAGGTCGACCGGGAGCAACTGACGGAAGCGCTGCGGCAGTGGAACCGAGTCGAGCGCGAGGCCCGCAACGGCGGCCTCACCTTCTTTGAAGGGATGCGTCTGCTGGCCGGCGTCACGCTGGGGCACGATGCGGGCGAGGAACCCTCCGCGGCGGCGCGCGCGTGGACCGGGATCTCCGCCGCCGGCGACCTGGAGCGGTTGCTCGGCGAGCTGCGTTCGCCGGATGCGGGACACGACGAGCTTCCGGGGGGGTTGCGCGGCGCCCTGCGGCCGTATCAGAAGACTGGAGTCCACTGGCTCCGATTTCTCACCCGGCTTGGCCTGGGCGCGTGTCTTGCCGACGACATGGGCCTGGGCAAAACGGTGCAGGTGATTGCGCTGTTGCTGCATCAGAAGCAGGAAGCGCAGGAGACGCGCAAGCCCAGCCTGCTGGTGGTTCCGGCCTCGCTCGTCGCCAACTGGAAGGCGGAGATCGAGCGCTTTGCACCCTCGCTGACAACGCTTATTGCGCATCCTTCAGAGGGCGTCACCGAGGCTAGCGACGCAACCCAAGCTTGCGATCTGATCATCACCACCTACACCATGCTCACCCGGCTGGAGTGGCTGCGCAGCCGCGACTGGAGGTTTGTGATCCTCGACGAAGCGCAGGCGATCCGCAACGCGGGCACGCGCCAGAGCCGCGCAGTGAAGGAGCTCCGCGCCGAGGGGCGCATCGCGTTGACCGGCACGCCGGTCGAGAATCGTCTCTCCGATCTCTGGTCTCTCTTCGACTTCCTCAATCCCGGGCTGCTGGGCAGCGCCAAGGCCTTTGGCCGCCTGGCGAAGCAGATGGCCGCAGGAGCTTACAAGCCAAGCCAAGCAAAGACCGGCTCTTCAGGGAGCGCAAATCCTTATGCACCGCTGCGCACGCTGGTGCGGCCGTATATCCTGCGCCGCCTCAAGACCGACAAGCGCGTGATCGCCGATCTGCCGGAAAAGTCCGAGGTGAACGCCTGGTGCGGATTGAGCCGGCGACAGGCTGCGCTCTACGAGCAGGCGGTGCGCGAACTGGCCGCCGCCGTCGATGGGGCCGACGGCATCCAGCGGCGCGGCATCGTGCTGGCCTCGCTGATGCGGCTCAAACAGATCTGCAACCACCCGTCGCAGTGGACCGGCGACAACAGCTATGCAGAGGAAGAGAGCGGAAAATTTGCGCGGCTCAAAGAGATCTGTGAGGAGCTGGCGGAGCGGCAGGAGAAGGCGCTGATCTTCACTCAATTTCGCGAGATAACGGCTCCGCTGGCGGGTTTTCTGACGCGCATCTTCGGACGGCCGGGGCTGATCCTGCACGGCCAGACCGCCGTTGGCAAGCGGCGCGAGTTGGTGGAGGCGTTTCAACAGGACGATGGGCCGCCGTTCTTTGTTCTTTCGCTCAAGGCAGGCGGCACGGGGCTGAATCTGACCGCGGCCTCGCATGTGATTCACTTCGACCGCTGGTGGAATCCCGCCGTCGAAAATCAGGCCACGGACCGCGCCTTTCGCATCGGCCAGAAGCGGAATGTTCTGGTGCATAAGTTCATCTGCCGCGGCACGGCCGAGGAGAAGATCGACGCGTTGATCGCGCAAAAGACTGCCCTGGCGCGCGATCTGCTCGACGGCGGCGGCGAGGCGCTGCTGACCGAGATGAGCAACGCCGAGTTGCTGCGTTTTGTGGCGCTCGATGTCAACCGTGCGACGGAGCAATAGCGTTTGCGTCCAAGCCGTCTCCACCACCGGAGTTCCCACGATGGCTTCTACGCCGGCATGGCTTCAGGACGAGCGGCGATGAGAGCGTCGGTGGACTCCGGGCTTTCCCGGACCGCGAAAACCCACCCCGTTTGCAAGGATTGGACTTCCGCGGCAACCGAGTTTCTGTGGGATTTTCCTCAGGGCCGCCGAGAGCGCTGCTGTACAAACATGGTTAGCGAGGATTGCGATGGGCTGGGGTGGTGGATGGGGTTTTCGTCCGTATGTTCCCGTGGCGCGGCGGAGGGCCAATGCGCTGCGCGCAGTTCAGCGGCTGGCGGCCAAGGGCAAGCAGGTATCGCCGGTCGAGACCGCCGGCCGCGCCATCGCTACTACTTTCTGGGGCAAGGCCTGGTGTGACAACCTGGAATCGTACAGCGATTTTGAGAATCGTCTGCCCCGCGGCCGAACCTACGTGCGCAATGGCTCGGTGGTCGATCTGCAGATCGAGCCGGGCAAGATTACTTCCATGGTCAGCGGCTCGCGGCTCTACCGCATCGTCATCCAGATTGGGCCGCTGGACGCTGTGCGCTGGAAGCGGCTCAAGCAGCAGTGCGGGGCCGGGATCGGCTCCATCGTCGAGCTTTTGCAGGGCCGGCTCTCTTCCAGCGTCATGGCCGTGGTAACCAGCCGGGAGAATGGCCTCTTTCCCGCGCCGACCGAAATTGAGATGTCCTGCTCCTGTCCGGACTGGGCGGGCATGTGCAAGCACCTCGCCGCCACCTTATATGGCGTGGGCAATCGTCTCGACCATCAACCCGACCTTCTGTTCAAGCTACGGCAGGTGGACCATCTGGAGCTGATCGCCGAGGCAGGACGCAAAGCGCCGGAGACTGGAGCCCGCGGGAAGAAGGTCATCGCCGGCGACCAGTTGGCCGATGTCTTCGGCATCGAACTGGAGAGCGACGTCCCGGCAGCCGATGCCCGGCAGAGCATTCCGGCGCCGCGCGGCAAGAGCAAAAAGATCGGCGCAACCAAAAGCGAAGAGTCTGCCGCAAGCAAGCCGAAGAAGGCGGCGGCTAGCGCGGCAGCAAAGAGCTCACCTCGCCAAGCACCGGCCGCCGTCGCCAAACCAGCCGCCTCGCAGCGCAAGGGGCTCACAGCGGCAGCCAGGAAGCGCTTTGCCGAGGCGCAGCGGAAGCGCCGGCAGGACGCCAGGGAAAAGATGCTTTCCATGGAGCGCCAAAAAAATCCATCTTCTCCCAAGCCCCAGAAGAAATCCGCGAAAGCAAAACCGGCGCCCTCCGCGGATGGCAAACCTGCGCGGCGGCGGCGCGCCGTGTGAACACCCGGGCTGCGATTTCGCCCTTTCCACCTGCCGCTAAGGCTCCCGATCGTGGCCGAAACGCCCAGACAATATCTGGGTTTGCGAGACGTGACATAGCGTGAACTCGTGCCTCTGCCGCCGCCGCAGTTCGCCTGGCGCGTGAGTTCGCCTGCGGCAATCTGACCGCCCGTTGCCGTGCGCCGGAGATCTCCGGCCCGTCCCAACCACCGGCTTTGCCGGCCCCGGCTGCAGCTCCGCCGCGCGGGTCTGGATTTTTGGCCGTTTCTGCCGATTAACCGAATGCCCACAGCGTCATGCGCGGTGACTTCAAACGGAGGGGAGCTTTACACAAGATGGACCCAGAGCATTCGTAAGATGTCCGTAGCCGGTCGCGCCAGCTCAAAAGAACTGCAAGACAGTACAAATCTCCCCTTCGCAAGCTGACCACCCCAATCGAGTAGGCCGCTCAAAGAGATCCAGCTTACGAGCCACATGCAGGCTGTGCTCCTGCGGAAGTTTGCCTTCACCTGGAAGTGGAGGTGACTCGCGACGGTAAGTTGAATTCAAATTTGGCCCTTTGATCCGGCTGAGCCCCTCAACCCCTGCTCGAACCTGCCTTCGATATAGGACCAGAACAAGCTGCCCGGCCAGAGCGCGAACCCTGCCGATGGGTTCCTTGCTGCCGGGATACGGAGTGTTGTGCGTCTGCGCAGGGCTTCAAGAAGCAAGAGTTTGCCGACGGCAACGGCGGAGCGACCCAAGCCAGGAGACAGAAGGAGAGAAGAGATGGCAAGACAGAAAAATAACGGCCGGCGCATGGGCTCCGGTCACGGTTCGTCCAACGGCGCAGCGGTTCTGGATTACGGGGAGTATGAGCAGCCAGCTTCCAAGGCAGGGGACGGAGGCCATCCGCGCAAGAACCCACGCGCCTCCAGGGAGCGGAAGAGATCCGAGGCTGTCGCTACGACGATCAGCCCGGAGCAGATTGCTGATTATGCCGGTCAAGTTGCCGCCATCCGCAGATCGCAAGCGGTGATCGAGTTCGACATGGACGGCATGATTCTCGACGCGAACGACAACTTTCTCAACGCATTGGGCTACACGCTGGAGGAGATCAAAGGCCGGCATCACAGCTTGTTTGTGGACGAAGCCTATCGGCAGAGCCAGGAGTACAAGGAGTTCTGGGTCAAGCTGAACCGCGGCGAATTCCAGGCGGCCGAGTACAAGCGTCTCGGCAAGGGCGGCAGAGAGGTCTGGATTCAGGCGTCCTACAACCCCATTCTGGACCTGAACGGCAAGCCCTTCAAAGTGATCAAGTACGCCACCGATATAACGCCGGAGAAGAAGGCGATCCAGGCGATGATCAGCGACACCATGATGTTGGCCCAGGCGGCGACGGACGGCAAGCTGAGCACACGCGCCGACGCGAGCAGGCATCAAGGTGAGTACCGCAAGATCGTAGAGGGCGTCAATGAGATGCTGGACGCCATCCTCTTGCCCATCGGCGAAGGGAACCGCGTTCTTCGCCTCATCCGCGGCGGCAATCTGCGCGAAAGGGTGGAGATTGCCTGCAAGGGCGACCACGAACAGATGAAGAATGCCGTGAACGGCGTTCATTCCTGGCTTACCGATCTCATCGCCTATGTCACAAAGATCGCCAACGGAGACATGTCGGCTACGATCGAGAAGGTTTCCGATCAGGATCAGATTCATGAATGGCTGGTCCTTCTCAAGGCCAACATTCATGCGCTTACTTCTGACACTGACTCGCTGGTCAAGGCGGCGACCGAAGGGAAACTGGGCACACGCGCCGACGCCGGCAGGCATCTGGGCGACTACCGCAAAATCGTGGAAGGCATCAACCAGACGCTGGAGACCATTGTTGAGCCGCTGAAGGTGACCTCGCAGAACGCCACGGCGCTGGCATCCTCCAGCGAGGAGCTGACGGCGGTGAGCCAGCAGATGGCCGGCAATGCCGAAGAGACGGCGACCCAGGCCAACGTGGTCTCCGCAGCCTCCGAGCAGGTATCCAGAAGCGTGACCTCGGTGGCCTCCGCCGCCGAGGAGATGCAGGCTTCCATCCGGGAGATTGCCAAGAGCGCGCAGGAGTCAGCCAAGGTGGCCAAGAATGCGGTGAGCGTAACCCATTCGACCAACGAGACCATGGCCAAGCTGGGCGAGTCCAGCCGGGAGATCGGCAGCGTGATCAAGGTGATTACCTCGATTGCGCAGCAGACGAATCTGCTGGCGCTGAACGCGACCATCGAGGCGGCGCGAGCCGGCGAAGCGGGCAAAGGATTCGCCGTGGTGGCCAATGAGGTGAAGGAGCTGGCCAAGCAGACCGCCAAGGCGACCGAGGAGATCGGGCAGAAGATCGAGACCATCCAAGGCGATACCGCGGGAGCCGTGAAGGCGATCGAGGAGATCGGCGAGATCATTAACCAGATCAACGACTTCTCCAACAGCATCGCCTCGGCCGTGGAAGAACAGACGGTGACCACCAACGAGATCGGCCGCAGTGTGACCGAGGCAGCCAAAGGGGTGAACGACATCGCCAAGAACATCGGCGGCGTGGCCCTGGCGGCCAAGGACACAACCCAGGGCGCCAACGACACCCAGAAGGCATCGCAGGAGTTGAGCCGGATGGCGGCGCAACTCCAACAGGTGATCTCGAAGTTCAGCTTCTGAATTGACCGGAAGCCGCGGGCACAGGCGGGCGGTGCGTCATGGATCCGCGCGCCTGTGTCCATCGCTTGCAGCGCTGGCGATGCGCAGACGGCGCGGAGAAACGAACAGGCCAACGCCGGCAGAGGGGAGAACGGATCTGTGAATAAGCGCATGTTGAAAGCCGGAGAGCGGATCCGCGTGCTGGTGGTGGATGATTCAGTGGTGATCCGTCGCCTGGTGACCCACGCGCTGGACGAAGATCCGCTGATTGAGGTGGTGGGCACGGCATCCAACGGGGCGATTGCGCTGCAGCGGATTCCACAACTGAATCCCGACGTTCTTACCCTGGACGTGGAGATGCCGCAGATGGACGGCCTGGAGATGCTGCGGCATGTTCGCAGGGACTTTCCGGGGCTGCGGGTGATCATGTTCAGTACGCTTACCGAGCGCGGCGCCGCCGTAACCCTGGAGGCGCTCAGCCTGGGCGCGGACGACTACGTTAGCAAGGCATCCAACGACGGAGCGCTGGATCGTTCCATGGCGCGGCTGCGGGCAGAGTTGATCCCCAAGATCAAACAGTTCTTCGCCACGCCGCAGGCCGAGCAGGCCCACACCGTAACCGTGCCCATACCATTGCAGGCGCCTGACGCGCCGTTGGCGCGGCTGGAGACCAAGGCGCGCCCGAAGGTGGTCGCCATCGGAGTCTCGACCGGTGGCCCAACGGCCTTGGGCGCCATCCTGCCGCAGTTGCCGGCGGACTTCCGGCTTCCCATTCTGGTGGTCCAGCACATGCCGCCGCTCTTCACCCGGCTGCTGGCCGAGCGCCTTCATTCCACCTGCCGACTCACAACGCAGGAGGCGGCGCAGGGCGAACCGGTGGATGGGGGAAAGATTCTGATTGCGCCTGGAGACTTTCACATGAAGGTGGCCGGCGACGGCAGTGGGGTTCGGGTGGCTCTGGATCAGTCGCTGCCCCAGAACTCCTGCCGCCCCGCCGTCGATGCCCTGTTTGGCTCCGTGGCTGAGGTTTACGGCGGTGCGGTGCTGGCCGTTGTGTTGACCGGCATGGGCCAGGACGGCATGCGCGGCGCAAAGGTTCTCAAGGCGCAGGGAGCCAGTGTTCTGGCGCAGGATGAGGCTTCCAGCGTGGTATGGGGAATGCCCGGCGCGGTGGTGAATGCCGGCCTGGCCGACATGGTTTTGCCTTTAGATCAGGTTGTGCCGGAGATTCTCCGCCGGGCCTATCGAAGTTAGGGAGTGGCGAATGTCGAGCAGTTCCTCCGCGAGCATCGAGTGGGATAACTACCGCTTCCTGCAGAAGTATGTGTACTCCAGGGCCGGGATCGTGCTTGAAGACAACAAGCACTATCTGTTTGAGAGCCGCCTGGCGCCGATCCTGCAACGCCTTGGCCTGGACACGATCAACGACCTGTGCGTTCTGCTGAGAGAGTCCGGCGAGGTGGAGGTTGGCCATCGAGTGGTGGAAGCCATGACCACCAATGAGACCTACTTCTTCCGCGAGCCGGCCCAATACGAAGCCATACGAACCACACTGCTGCCCCGTCTGAAGGAGGAGAGCCAGTATCCAAAGAAGCTGCGCTTCTGGTCGGCTGCGGCATCCACCGGACAAGAGGCGTACAGCCTCGCCATGCTGCTGCTGGAACAAGGCTTGGCGGAGTGGGATCTGGAGATACTAGGCACCGATATCTCTACCCATGTGCTGGAGCGGGCCCGGAGCGGAAGATATCAACAGATTGAGGTAAACCGGGGCCTGCCCGCTCCGCTGCTGCGGAAGTACTTCACTAGCTCCGGATTGGACTGGCAGTTGAAAGATGAGGTGCGAAGGATGGTCCGGTATGAAGCGGTGGATCTGCGCGAGAGCATGCGCTCCCGCAGGCCCTTCGATCTTGTCTTCTGCCGCAACGTCATGATCTACTTCGACGCCGAGACAAAGACCAAGATCCTCAGAGAACTTCGTGGCGTCCTGGGACAAGGCGGCTGGCTGCTGTTGGGGGGCTCGGAACCGGCTTTCGGCGCCGAAGAGTGGTTTGAGAGGCAGTTCATCGGCGGCGCAACTGTATTCATCGCCCGCTGAGAGGAGGAAGATATCCATGGCCTTGAACGTAGAGATCCCGCCCAGCGACCTGACGCAGATCCTCCGTTCGGTGTGCGGCGCCATGATGGGCTGGAAGCAGGCCGATGCGATTCACTCTGGACTCCCGGCAAAGACCGGCTGACCTCGCTGGGAAGTTCTGCCGCCGCAGGATCTTCCTGGGCGCATGGGCGCAAGACAGCGTCCGAGTGGCCGCGTCCGGGAGGGCTTGCTCCGGAACCGTCTCGACCAGAGCAGCTTTACTCGGTCTCGCCGGGAGTCAGAGAGGGATGGATCGGCGCCTCTGTGTGCTCGTAGGGCCGTCCCTTGGCCAGGGCGGCTTCCAGATCCTTGTCGTAGCCGTAGAGGTCGTCAAAGAAGTGGATGGAGCCATCCTCATCCGGCAGCGCGGTGAAGTAGCCGATCACCACGGGAAGCGGTGTGCGCAGGTTTACGGTGCGATTGTTCAGCGGCCCGGTCATCGCCAGATCGATCTTGTCGGCGTCCCAGCCGTCCTCCTGATCCGGATCCTTCTGGTCGCCATGCAGCACCCACAGAGCCATCTGGCCGGCGTGCTGCAGACGGACGCAGCCGTGCGACCGGTCGCGGCGAGTCAGACTGAAGAGGTTCAACTCCGGCGTGGAGTGCATGTAGACGTCATAGGCGTTGGGAAAGAGGAACTTGACCAGTCCCAGAGCGTTCTTTGGCCCGGGCAACTGGCGCACGTTGTAGCGCAGATGCTCCAGATCATGGAGCGTGAAGCGAGTGACCACCGCGCCATTGCCGCGGTACAACTGGTAGTCGTTGGCGGCGAGATACTTCAGCCCCTTCTTCTTCACATCCGGCACAAGATCCTTGCGGACGATGGAGGGAGGCAGATTCCAGTATGGCCGGAAGACCACGTAGCGCATCAGCCGGACAAACATGGGAGTTGCGTGGTGATCTTTGGCCTCGCCGGTCACCACCTTCATCTTGAAGGCCAGGGTGTTGTCCGGATCGTAGACGCGCACCATGAACTCCGGAAGGTTCACCAGCACCCGCGGCTGAAGATAGTTCTGCGGCAGCCACCGCCAGCGCTCCAGGGCGTCGTCCAACTGTTGCACGCGCACACTCATGGGCGTGTTCAAGCTGGCGATGGTGGCGGGGCCAAGCCGCCCATCCGGCTGCAGACCGTGTTGCTCCTGGTAGAGCTTGACCGCCAGAGCCACCTGCAGCGTGTAGCTCCGCGGAGGAAGGCTTGGTGGCCTGGCCGCGGGTGCGCCAGTCTTTGGGAGTCTGACTTCGGCGCCGAAGAACTGAGGCGTGGCATCCTGAGCCAGGCTTCCCTTGGGTTCGGAATTGGCTTGGGAATTTGCTTGGGAATTGTCTTGAGAATTGGCTTGGGATCTGGGCTGGGAACTGGGCCGGACGTCGCCGAGAAACTGCAGTCGCGCCCACAGCCGCGGCAGTGCGGCGTACCATCCGCCCACGCCCACTGGACGCGCTCCCGGAGGCAGAGCCGGAAGCGGAAGCGGGGGTACAGCGCTCTCCTCCATGGCCAGCAGGCGATAGGTTGCCAGCGCCTCTTCGGTCCGCTGATAGAGCGGATTCCGCGGCTCCACGCTTTGGATGACCGAGGGTATACCGGAGGCGTCAACCACGCGATCGTTGAGCAGCGTCGCCACATCGAAGGCGGCGCGCTTCTGGGGAGCATCGATATCGAAGTTCAACGTCTCAGGATTGATCCGCCCGGAGTGCAGGTCCTCCAGATAACGCACACTGCAGATGGTCAGGGCCAGATCAAAGCCGGCGATGGCGCCCTGGGCTGAGGCGGAGTCATCTCTGCTCCGGGCGATCAGCGCCAACTGCTGGAGGCGATCCGCCCAGCGCCCCTCGGTTGCATCCGAGGCGTCATAGTCCTCGGGGTTCAGCCCTTTGCCGGCCGCGTCTTTAAACTGCCGGAGCATGACCAGAGCCGAAGGGGTCGGCCTGCCATCGCGCGTCCAGGCCAGTTCATGATCGCGGTCCGCATAGAACTTCTGCACCGCCGCCTGCTCGGCAGAGTAGTCCGGCCAGCGCAACTGGGGCAGTGTGGGGGTATTCAGCAAGCGCTCCAGCTCGCCGGCGTAGTCCGTGGTGTTGGGCGGTGAAGTAGCCCGGCGCGGGTGCAGGCGCGCGGTGAGTCCCTTGACGCCACCCCTGCAGCCGGAGAATGCCAGCAGCACGCAGGCGCAGAGCCCAAGCGCCGGAAGACGGCGGGATTGACGGCAGGAGAGAACGGATGGACGAAGGTTCATAACGCGGAGTGGCCGCCGAGCCCTGTATGGAAAGCCTACATGAGCGCAGTGGCGAAGATCCTCAGCTTCCGCTCCCACCGCGCAGCGGTCATGGGGCGGGCCGTGAGTCCGCGGGCCAGAAGGGGCAAGCCACAGACGGAGGCAAGCGGCGACGGTTGTTGCGATGCTTTGCCCCGGCATTTCAGCCCGACAAGGCTCCGGCTATGGAGGCCCAGCACAGCACCGCCTGGGTGATCACCACGCCCACGGTGAGCAGGAGAAACAACCTGCGCTGCTTGCTCTCCAGAGCGTCGGCAAAGACCCCGCCTATGAAGGTGAAGAGAAAGGGCAGAGCCCACAACCACGGCGCGCTCACCACCTGGGTGGTATAGAGCGGAAAGAGCAGCAGCACCATCAGCAACGGCGCTGTATTGCCGAAGTACAGATCTGAA
>JAKAQS010000078.1 GCA_021819585.1 Acidobacteriota bacterium | reverse complement strand
ACGTGCCCGGTTGAATCGGCACCAGATGATCAACGTTGCTACGAAAGGAAGAGATGGCCGAGTAGAGAAGGACCACCCCAAAGATGATGGCGATCCAGTGGCCGGAGATCTTGGCCGCCAAATAGGCCCCCAGAACGGCGCCCAGCGTTGTCGCCACCTCCAGAAACATGCCAACACGGATGTTGGAAAGCCCTTCCCGTACGTAAGCAATGGCCGCTCCCGACGAGGTTGCGATCACCGAGACCAGAGAGGCTCCAATGGCATAACGAATATCTACTTTGAACAGCAGAGCCAGTACCGGAACGATGACCACGCCGCCGCCCAGGCCGGTCATGGCTCCCAGTAGACCTGCAGCAACCGACGCGGCAAACAGAAGGGAACTGAAGACCAATACGCTCAAGCTTGATCCTATGGGGCAGCCATCCGGCAGCCAGTGGTGCGGGTGAGAACGCTCAAACGCTCTTCGCTCTCAGCCAACTTTTGGTTTGCATCCCCATCTTCGCAGGGCGCCTTTGAGCCGATCCGAACCAATTCCATGCACTCCGAACCCGCTCCGTGTCTTCGCACCTCATGATAGCAGAGGTTCCAGATTCGAACTCGAAGCAAGGCGCAAGCCGGGGCGGCGAGTCTTCCACGGACCGCGGTTCAGGGAGGGAAGTGGAGTCTCAATCTTCTTCTCCATTGCTGAGCCCGCGGCTTTGGGCTCCAAAGCTTTTGGAGGAGAGAAAGAGAAAAGAAAAGAGATAAGGATGGGGAAATCTCAGGCCAAAAAGGATGGATGGTCGGGGCGAGAGGATTTGAACCTCCGACCCCCTGGTCCCGAACCAGGTGCGCTACCAGACTGCGCTACGCCCCGAACACGACCCTTGGAAAAAACACCCAGGGTTTGCTGATCTTCAACCGTTGGTGCAGCACCTTGCGAGAGCAACGGAATCGCAAACGCCAGCAACCACTATCTGATAGTACCAGAAGTTGTTTAGGACTTCGTAGCAGAAGTCGAACGGGACTGCCATGGACAACGCGAACACGATCGCCGCATCCCAGCGTGCGCGCATCTGCCTTTGGAATGCAGCCGGACCTTCATGCAACCCTCTTCGCCCAAGTGCGCTCTCGCGGCGCGATTCCAGTGAGCAGACCATCCGCCCCAGCAGGAAGATTCTCATGCGGGCGAAGAGGCAGCCGCGCTAGCGGGCTTCGTTGTCTTCTTCTTGTTCTTCGCTGTTCCCTTGGTTGCCTTTTTTCCCGCAGCCTTCTTGCCGGCTCTTGTTTCGACGGGCTTCTTGCCTACATTCTTTGCAATGGGCTTCTTGGCCGCTTCTTGCGCCGGCCGTTTGGCTCGGGGAACTCCGTAGGCCTCTCCATGCCGAACGATCGTCTTCTCGTCGAAGGTGCTCGTGTTCGGATCGTTGAATGTGGCGCCCGGTGGAACCAACGTGTTGGTGACCGTCAGGCCGGAAGGCTGGCCGATTCGAAGCTCGATGCGAGAGGAGTCGATGCCTTTCTCATCGACCAGGTACTGGCGGGCGTTCATGGCGCGCTCCGCGCCGGCCTCGGGTTTCTCAGACTGGGCTCGGTTTCCCACCATCACAATGTGCGCTCCGGCCTGCTGCTTCAAGGTAAGGGCAATGTCGTCCAGGCAACCTTTGGCCTCGTTGTCCACGCGCACCGGCCGGCGCCGATCACGGGTAAAGCTCAGGCTGCAGAGCGGCTGGGTCTGCGGAACCACGGGAATGATGGGTGCGGAGAGCGCCACCTGGGTGGTTGCCGTGGCCGTCTGGCCTAGATCGTCCACCGCATTGCAGGTGACGGTGATGGTCTGCGGACTCAGGCCGGCCGTGGTGAGAATCGCTGTGGGACCGGAGCTTGCCACCACTCCGGCGGTTGCCGAGTAGGAGTACGTGAGAGGACGATTTTGCGGGCTGACTCCGACCGTGCTGATGGCGATGTCCGTTCCAGAGACCGCGCTGGCGGGATTGGCGCTGCAGGTGAGCGTCGGCGGTTGGAACTTCAGAATCGTGAATGGAGCCGAGCAGGAGGCCTGTTCCCGCGCGCGAAATCCCTGCTGAACGTGGCCCGTGATGGTGTAGTCGCCCGCGGTCATGCCCGTCGTGTCGATGGTGGCTTCAGGGCCAGAGGAGGTGATCTTGCCCCCGTTGGAGGCCCAGTCGTAGACAGGAGTCTTTTTAGGATTCAGATGCAGCGCATTCGCCTCCACCTTGATCGGCTCTCCCGGGTAGACGCTGGACGGCTGAGCGTCACAACCCAGCATCACCGGATAAGCCGGCTCCACGCTCCCCAGGCGAAGCACCAGGCCTGCGGATAGCTTCATATTGGTCAAAGAACTGAATCCACCCTCGGTTCCTGAGGGAAGTAGAAGCGGGCCGTACACCACCTGCGAGTACTGGTAATCCGCTTGAATGGGGCGAAGAGCCAGATGCTGATGGAAAAACGGCAGAATGTAATCCACACCGACGCCGCCCGTCACACCCCAACCCCACATGAGGCCCTGCCCGGCGGGGCCGTTGGTGCGTTCACCGCCTCCCAGCGTGTGGAGGAAGGGCACAAATCGTCCCAGCGGCAGACGAAAGACGGGTCCGCCCTCCGCGGTGTACACTAGTTGGCTGCACGTCTCGCCTGTGCAGGAGGGGACATATTGCCGGTGCTCGTTGCTGCCGGAAAAGTATCCACCCTCCATCTGCACGCCAAAGTACCGGTTGAAGTAAACCGAAACGCTCAGCGTCGCATTCGGGTTATACACGCTCTGGAACTGGTAGCCATCTACGCCGCTGTTGTCGGGATGGAAGTAGCCATACCCCCCGTAGATGTCGACCCGCGAGTCCACAATCTCCTCTCCCGCCTTGGTGGCTTGGGCGGAGCAACGAAATGCCGCTCCCAGCGTTACGCCAAGACTGAGAAGACCAAAGACCATCCGGGCCGTCATGCGATGCATTGTGGTGCTCTCCTCCACAGATTCCATTCCTGTCCAGGCTGGTTCGCTTTGCGTAGACAGATCGAGAAGCCCTCTGGAATCACAACGATGTGATAACTCTAATATCTCAACAAGCAGACCAATCCGCAGTGGCCAGATGAAAAATTTGGCCTCTTCATCCCCGGCGCACTTGATGCCGGAGTCTGAAACGAATAAAATCAGCCATGATGAAAGATACCAGCTTCCGAGTTGCGCGATGTTCGAAGCTCACTGAAAAGTGTTGAACGAACTCGTGCGCATCTCCCGTGAACGGCTTTCATCTGAAAACTTCCTGGTCAGTTCATACTAATCCTACAAGCCTTTGCGGGGCACTCTATCTGCGATAACCCGGACCATTGTGGTCCGCAAAGGGAGGATCCTTGACTGCCGACAAGGTTGCAAGCGAAGGAATTGCGAAACAACTTCACCACAAACGACTGAATCATCTACAAGCTCTGGAGGCGGAGAGCCTCTACATCCTCCGCGAAGCCGTGGCGGAGTTCGCCCGTCCGGTGATGCTCTACTCGATCGGCAAGGACTCCAGCGTCATGCTGCGGCTGGCGCAGAAGGCCTTTTATCCGGGCAAGATTCCGTTTCCTCTTCTGCATATTGATACCAGCTACAAGTTTCCCGAGATGATAGCGTTCCGCGACGAGTACGCCAAGTCGATCGGAGCCGAGCTGATCGTCCATCGCAATGAGGCCGCGCTTGCCGACGGCGCCAGCCCCTGGAAACTTGGCACGCAGAACTGCTGCGCCGCTCTCAAGACTCGCTCCCTGCTGGATGCCCTGAACGAAGGAGGCTTTGATGCGGCCTTTGGCGGAGCCCGGCGGGACGAGGAGAAGAGCCGCGCCAAGGAGCGCGTCTACAGCTTCCGTGACGCAGCCGGCCAGTGGGATCCAAAAAATCAGAGACCGGAGCTGTGGAGTCTCTACAACTCTCGATTGCGAAAAGGCGAAAGCATCCGCGTCTTTCCTCTCTCCAACTGGACAGAGCTGGATATATGGCTCTATCTCTACGCCGAACAGATTCCCATAGTGCCACTCTACTTCGCCGAAGAGCGTGAAGCTGTGATTCGCGGGGGCATGATCACGATGGTGCATCCGGGAATGCAGTTGCTCCCCTCGGAAAAGCCGGAAAAGATGATGTTGCGCATGCGCTCTCTCGGCTGCATGCCATGCACCGGAGCGATTCGCAGTCATGCGGAGACCCTGCCGCAGATCATCCAGGAACTAATCGGCTTCCGGCGCAGCGAGCGCGAGGGAAGGGCGATCGACCACGATGAGGAAGGATCCATGGAACTGAAAAAGAGGGAGGGCTACTTCTGATGAGTTCACAACCCCAAGGCTGGGAGATGCAGCAGGAGCACTCCCGCGAGCAAAGATTTCGCCAGTTTCTGGATGGCCACCTGGAGCAGGAGATGCTGCGGTTCACCACGGCGGGCAGCGTCGACGATGGAAAGAGCACGCTGATCGGACGGCTGCTTCATGACACCCGAAGCATCTATGAAGACCAACTTGCGTCCATCCGCGCCAGCCGCGTGAACCGTTCCGGCGGAGAGGTAGATCTCTCATTGCTCACCGACGGGCTCAGAGCGGAGCGCGAACAAGGGATCACGATCGACGTGGCCTATCGCTACTTCTCAACCTCCAGGCGCAAGTTCATCATTGCGGATACACCGGGGCACGAGCAATACACGCGCAATATGGCTACGGGAGCTTCCACCGCTGACGTGGCCATCGTGCTGATCGACGCCAAGGCCTTCCAGCGCGTCGGGGAACTGCTGCCGCAATCGCGGCGCCACACGTATATCGCCAACCTGCTGCGCATCCCGCATGTGGTGGCGGCCGTCAACAAGATGGATCTGGTGGACTACAGCGCTGAGGTTTTCGACCAGGTCAGCGCGGAGTTCAGCGAGCTGGCCAATCGTCTGGGACTGAAGAGCATTGAGGTGATTCCGGTCAGCGCACTCTCTGGAGACAACGTTGTGGACCGCAGCCAAAGGATGGATTGGTATAGCGGACCGACGCTGCTGGAGTATCTGGAGACCGCCCCGTTGGCCTTGCGCGAGGCCGCTGATGGTCCCTTGCGTTTTCCCGTGCAACTGGTAGCTCGTCCCAACGCGGAGTTCCGCGGCTTTGCCGGACGTGTCGAGCGCGGCGAGGTGCGGCCCGGCATGCGCGTCAGGGCTCTGCCCAGCGGCCGCGTCACCACGGTCAAGCGCATCCTCACCTATGACGGCGAGCTGCCCGCGGCCGGCTTTCCGCTGAGCGTCACCCTGGAACTTGAGGATGAGATTGACTTGAGCCGGGGTGAGATGCTGGTGGCGGAGACGCAGTCGGCGCCCCAGGTGCATTCCTCCTTCCGCGCCATGGTCGTCTGGATGCACGAACAGCCGATGAACGAGGGCCGGACTTATCTGGCCAAGCATACGACGCGAACCGTCCGTGCTTCCGTACGCAAGATCCGTCATCGCGTCGATATCCAGAGCATCGGGCATCAGCAGACCTCTCAGTTGCAGACGAACGACATTGCGGAGGTGGAATTTGCGGCCAGCCTGCCTCTGTTCTTCGATGCCTACGCCGACAACCGCGAGATGGGGGCGCTGATCCTGATCGATCCGCTCACCAATGCAACCGTCGGCGCGGCGATGATCGTGGGCGCCGTCGACGAGAGTGGGCACGACGCCACCTCAGAAGAAAGAGACCGCTTTGGAGAGCAGGAAGCAGCCCTGGTCTGGTTGCGCGGCAGGGAACAAGAGGCGGTGGAACTGCGCGACCGCATCCGCCAAGCGGGCCGCGCAGCCGTGATTCTGGACGACCGGCTGATCCCGGATGCATCCCTGCCGGCCGCGATGCGTGCGCTGCAGCTTGCAAAGGTGACAGGAATCTCGTCCCGAAGCG
The DNA here is from genome assembly GCA_021819585.1 of Acidobacteriota bacterium. GTDB lineage: Bacteria > Acidobacteriota > Terriglobia > Terriglobales > Acidobacteriaceae > Granulicella. The sequence goes on along the minus strand of JAKAQS010000078.1, from coordinate 8,969 downwards.
AACTCAGCCATAGCACTCTTGCAGCGCTGCGAGAGTTGGCTGGACCAAGGTTTTACACCACAACCGAAGCAGCCGCGACGCTGGCGCACGCCTGGACCAGCCAGGAGGCGCAGTGATGAGCGAGACCGTGGATCGTATGCAGGACTCCGTTTTTGACCGCGCGGAGGATCTCTCCGCCGAAGTTCTGGTGGCTGAGGTTGTTGAGCAGGCGAAGCTCGATCTCGGTGACTCCGCCGGCGCGGGGACCGGAACAGCAAGCGTCTGCCTTACCAGCAGCTTCCAGATGGAGGACATGGTGGTTCTCCATATGCTGCGGCAGCATCTTCCTCAGGTTGCGGTGATCTTTCTGGAGACCGGTTATCACTTCGCGGAACTGATTGCCTATCGCGACCAGATGGTGAAACAGTGGAATCTGAACCTGATAAACGCTCTACCCAGAACCAGCCGGGAGGAACACGAACGGGAGTTTGGCCTGTTGCATCTGGTGGACCCCTCCCGGTGCTGCGCCATTCGCAAGGTGGAGCCTCTGATGCGCTCGCTGGAGCACTTCCGCTGGTGGTTCACCGGACTGCGCCGGCAGCAGTCGCCTAGCCGCGCCGGGTTGAAAAAGATTGAGAATCACCTTCTGCCAACCGGAGCAATCTTGAAGAAGGTGAGCGTGCTGGCGGACTGGAATTGGGAGCAAGTCGAGGGCTACGCGCAGAAGCACGCGATTCCCCGGCTCTCGCTCTATGACCGCGGTTATCGCAGTATTGGGTGCGAGCCCTGCACGGCGGTTCCCGCTGCGGGCGCCGACGCCCGCAGCAGCCGCTAGGGCGGCAAAAAGCTGGAATGCGGCATCCACACCTTCAGCGCCAAAGAGGAACCTCAGGCTCCGGCGTGAGATCTCCGGTCGGCTTGCAGACGCCTGCGGGCGAACCCTCTGCTGCCTTCCCCCATCCCCGGATGGTAGACGGTGAATCGAATACCGGGGCCGGTGTCATCCGTCGTCCCCTTCGGTAGTTCCATATCCAACATCCTTGACCTATACTGTGCTGTTATGCGGGAACGGAGAAGGATCGTCGAGATGTGGCGGCGAGGCGAGGCGACTGCCCTGGTCACTCTGGTGCGTGTGGAGGGTTCCAGTTACCGCAAGGTAGGGGCACGCCTGCTGGTGGGATCTGACGGGCGTTACGCAGGGTCGATCTCCGGAGGTTGCCTGGAGGCCGAGGTAGTGCGGAAGGCCCCCTGGATGGCGCGCTCCGGAGCGGTGATCAAGAAGTACTCAACCCTCTTCGACGATACGGCGGAGATCCCCTACGGCCTTGGCTGTGGCGGAACGGTGGATCTGCTCATTGAGCCTGCCGGAACACTCGAGTTTCAGACTCTCATGGAGGCCCTGGCCACATCGCTGGACGGAGTCTCTCACCACGTGATCACATGGCTGCCAGAGCCCGGGAGGCCGCTGCGGCGGCTGGTTCAGCCAGCGTCAACGGAAGACATGGAGCAGGTGCGGAGTGCTTTTACAGAGACGATCGCTCCTCCCCAACGGCTGATCATCTTTGGAGCGGGAGACGATGCTGTGCCGATGGTTGAGGCGGCATCCCTTCTCGGTTGGAGGGTTGCGGTTGTGGACGGAAGACCGCAGTTGGCGCACGTCCATCGCTTTCCCCAGACCTGCCAGGTGCTGGTTGCAAAGGAATTTGGGGAACTGAATCGCTTGAGCATCGGAGACCGCGATGCTCTGGTCATCATGACCCACAGCTACGAGCAGGATAAGGCTTGGTTGACTGGTGCTTTGCAGTGCAGACCGCGCTACCTGGGCTTGCTGGGCGCACGCCATCGCAGCGCGCTTCTGGTGAGCGAAACCGCTGCGGCGATGGGTTGGAGCCTGGAACAGGTCTGCGAAGGTCTGTTTGCCCCGGTGGGGTTGGACTTGGGAGGCGACGGCGCCGAAGCCATTGCCCTGGCGGTGATCGCCGAGATCCAGGGATTCCTGAATGGAAAGATCGGTGCCTCAAGGCGAATGAGTGCGCCGATGGTTGTCGCGCAGGTGAAGCAGGGGAGGACCGAGGCTCCCGCTCCGGGGAAGATTCAATCGCGGTGCGCGCTGTGAGCATTGCAGCCGTGCTTTTGGCCGCCGGGGCGTCGCGGCGGCTGGGACAGTCCAAGCAGACGGTTGTGCTGGGCGGCGAGACCTTGCTGCAGCGGGCCGTCCGGGTGGCCCGGTTGGCCGGACTGCAGCCCATCCTGGTGATCCTGCGTGATCAGACGCTAGGAGAGGGCCTTTCTGGCTGTCAGGCCGTCCTGAATCCGCTGGCTGAAGAGGGAATCGCCTCATCGATTCGTTGCGGCGTGGAGCAGGCTCGCGCCCAAGGAGTGGAGGGTGCGGTGCTGATGAGCTGCGACCAGGTGGCGCTGCAGGCAGAACATCTGCGCCGACTGTGCGCGCAGGTAGATCGGGTGACGGGATCGCGATACGGCGGGAAGATAGGAATTCCCGCCTACTTTCCTGCGCCGTACTTTGATGCTCTGCAGAAACTGAGCGGCGACGTGGGCGCCCGCGATCTGCTGCGCGAGGCAGCGTTTGTAACCGAGGAGGCCTTGAGGATGGATGTGGATACCGAGGCCGATCTGGAGCAAGCCAGAGCGTGGCTTCAAGCCGGTGCTTGATGCCGGCCCAGGGGAACCCAGAGGGCTCTCCCTGACCCCGTTGCGGTCCACAGTCTCGCTCTTCAACGCAGTGCAAAGCCTCCTTCCCGCGGGACAGGAGTATGCTGAGCTCAGAATGAGCTTTTGGAACAGCAAGATGATTGGCATCAGGCACATGCTCCATCATTTGGAGAGAGCGGCCGGCTCCGGCCCACACATGTTGGAGGAAGCATGAGCCGTATCCCTTTTGTGAAAGCCCACGCCTGTGGCAACGACTTTTTGATCCTCGACGAGGCCTTTGCCCACAGCCGGCACGCCATCTTGGCGCGCAAGCTTTGCAGCCGCAATACCGGTATCGGCGCCGATGGCATCGAGTTTCTGGACCGCCGGCCCAACGGAGAGCTTTTCCTTCGCCTCTTCAACGCCGACGGCTCGGAGGCCGAGCTGAGCGGTAACGGCACCCGCTGCGTGGCCGCATGGCTGGTGGCCGGCGAGGGCCGCCAGGAAGCCGCTCTGGGCACCCACGGCGGCCTGCGGACCTGCCGCCTCATTCGCAAGGAGGGAGCAGACTATTGGATCGAGTGCAACATGGGCGTGCCGCAGGTCACGGCAAAGGCTCTCGATCTGCCCGGCCTGGAGAGTCCCATCCAGGGCGCCGCGGTGAACATGGGCAATCCCCACTTCGTACTCTTTCCGGAGAGCGAAACCTTCTCTTCTCACAACCTCACTTGGCAGGCGTTGGGAGCCAGGATTGCCGTCGATGCCGCCTTTCCCAAGGGGACCAATGTAGAGTTTGTCCGCCTGCTGGCTCCCAGTCACATCGCCTTTCGCATCTACGAACGCGGTTGTGGTCCCACCACCTCCAGCGGTACGGGAACCTGCGCGGCTGCGGCGGCGGCGATCACTCTGCGCGGATCCGCACGCAGGCTCTCCGCGACCACACAAGGCGGTACGCAGCAGGTCTCCTGGCCGGGCAACTCCAGTGAGATGCTGCTCACCGGGCCAGCCGAGATCATCTGCACCGGCGAGGTCGACTTTGCCTGATCCACCACCTGTCCGTCCCAGGATCAAGCCTGGCAGCCGCATCGCCATCGTCTCTCCCGCCTCGGCCGCTCAGCCGGAGCTGGCCGAGCAGGGAAGGGCGCGCCTGGAGGCCTTCGGGTATCGAGCCGTCGTCATGCCTCATGCCCTGGACCGCGGGCCGCTCTACCTGGCCGGTTCCGCGGCGGACCGCGCCAAGGATATCCATGACGCATTCGCCGATCCCAGCATCGACGGCATCCTCTGCACTCGCGGCGGCTGGGGTTCAGCCGAGCTGCTTCCACTCCTGGACCAGGATCTGATTCGAGCAAACCCCAAAGCCTTCGTCGGATACAGCGACCATACCTCGCTGCACATCTATCTCTGGAACCTCTGCCGCCTCACCACCTTTTACGCCCCCATGGTTGCGGCCGACTGGTCGAACCCTGACGGAGTGGACGAACGCACCTGGCGCGCCGCCCTGGAGGCAGAGCTACTCTGGTCGGTGGGGCCGTCCGACGGGATTCGTATCCTGCGCCCCGCCAGAAAGGCCGGAAGTTCCGGCGCACCCTCCACCCCGATCGAAGGTCGCATCCTGGGCGGTTGCCTCTCCCTGCTGACGGAGTCTCTGGGCACCCCCTATGCGTTCAATATCACCGAGCCTGCGATCCTTTTTCTGGAAGACGTGAACACAAAGCCCTATCAGTGGCATCGGATGATTCATCACCTTCGCCTGGCAGGCCAGCTTCACCACGTGTGCGGCGTTATCCTGGGCGACCCGGCGTCCAATATCCCAACCTCCCAGCCGTTAGAACTCGCACTTCTGGAGGCCGCATGTCTGCATGCGTTCGACCAAGATCCCACGGAGTTTTCCGGTCCCATTGCCATTGGCCTTCATTGCGGCCATGTGCAACAGCAAAACCGATCCATCCCATTGGGCGCGTGGGTAAGATGGAGCAACGACACCATCCGTGAGATCCCGGAGCGGAAAACTATTGAGATTGCACCGTGAAGAAGCAGAATAAAGCCTCCCGAGAGCTGCACAGCCAAAGAGCCCACGCGTTCCCCGAGGGGAAACACATCCATCTGATTGGAGTCTGTGGAACGGCCATGGCCTCGCTGGCTGGAATGCTCCGCGCCCAGGGCCACCGCGTCACCGGGTCAGACACCGCCGCCTACCCGCCCATGAGCGACCAGCTCCGCGCTATGGGCATATCCATCCTGGAACCGTACAGTGCGGCGAACCTGATCCCCTCCCCGGATCTCGTGGTGGTGGGCAATGCCATCTCCCGCGGCAACGCCGAGCTTGAGTTCCTGCTGGATCGGCCGCCGGGCGCCCGCATCCCGTTCACCTCGATGGCGGCTCTGATCTACGACGAGTTCCTCGCCCGGCCCGAACGGCTCATCGTCTGCGGCACCCACGGCAAGACGACGACCACCAGCATGCTGGCCTGGATCTACGAGGTAGCCGGGCGCTCCAATCCGGCCCTCACGCCATCGTTTCTGATCGGTGGCGTGGCGGAGAACTTCGGCGCCAGCTTCCGCGTAGCCCCGGACTCCCGCACCTTTATCCTGGAGGGCGATGAGTACGATACCGCGTTCTTCGACAAGGGCCCCAAATTTCTGCACTACTTTCCGGACGCCGCGATTCTGACTCATGTAGAGTTTGACCACGCCGATATCTACGCGGATCTGGACGCCGTAAAGACCGCGTTCAAGCGGATGGTGAATCTGATTCCCCGCCGCGGGCGTTTGATTGCTTTTGACGCCAACCCCAACGTCACCGAATGCTGCGCCAAAGCCTTCTGCAACATCGAGCGTTACGGCTTCCAGACAGGCTCCTACTGGCAGGCCGCGAACCTGCAACAGAAGGGCGCCACCACCACATGGACCTTGCTGAGAGGCGGAGAAGAGTTTGCCCGCCTCCGCCTGCCCATGGCCGGAGAACATAACGTACTGAATGCCACGGCCGCCGCTGCTCTGGCCGCCGGCCAAGGCGTACCTGTGGAGGCCGTCACCCGGGCGCTGGCGAGCTTCCGCTCCGTCAAACGCCGCCTGGAGGTCCGCGCCGAAGTCGCCGGCATCACCATCATCGACGACTTTGCCCACCACCCCACAGCCATCCGAGAGACCCTGCGCGCCCTGCGCTCCGCTTACCCTGGCCGCCGCCTTTGGGCGATTCTTGAACCTCGCTCCAACACCCTCCGCCGCAACGTCTTCGAGCGCGAACTGGTAGACTCGCTGGCCTTGGCTGATCAAGTTGTTCTCGCGGCTGTCTTTAAGAGCGAAGCCATTCCGGCTCTGGAGCGTCTGGATCCGGAGCACGTCATCTCGGCTCTGGCCACCCGCAACATCCCCGCCGTTCTGTGCGCCGATGCCGACGAGATCGTGGCCACTGTCGCTCCGCGCCTGGCCCGCAACGACGTCGTCGCCATCCTTTCCAACGGAGGCTTCGGCAACATCTACGAGAAGCTGCCGGCGGCGCTGCGCTAAGAGCAGGCTTCAGGCCGGTACGCCATTTGGGATATTCCCTACATCTCCCAGATTCTGAACGGCAGAGCGCCGGCATTGTCACGCTCCAGCGCATGGGTCCGGTCCGGATTGGCAGGGTCAAACCGCACCACAATGGCCTTGGCCTCGCCCACCTCGCGCATCCACCGGCTGCCCTCCGAGTCGGAGCAGGGGAAACTCCTCAGATATCCGCCAAAGAACTCTTCCTTCAAGGCAAAGTAATACGGATACTCCACCTGGAAGGTCTGCGCCGCTGTTCCCTGAACCAGTTCATCGCAGGGAACCATCTTCCCCTCCAGCAGCTTCGCGGTCGCCGTTGGCCATTCGGAGGCCGCCTGCAGATCTCGCTGCCGGGAACGCCGCCGAAAGTAGCGAAAGATCCAGCCCAACAGAATCGAGTCTCTCATGCCCATGGATTCTAACAAGGTTTCTGTGTCGGCCGCCGTGAGCTTCGCCGTCGCGTGTTCCGCTCATCAAACCCGGCCAAAGACCGGATCTCCACCGCTGCGACCTTCTTTTTGGGAAGCGTCGTTCTCCAGCGGAAACGCGGGATCCCACGCTGGTCAACCAATACGGCGGGCGGCGAGACGCCGCAGGGCTCCATTGGAAAACCGGGTTCACCGGCCTTCAGCCGCCCAGCGCCGTGTGTTGCGTCGTGTATCGTTGGAAGCAATCACCGTTTGAATCCTCCAACGGAGGTGACTCTGATGAAGCGGTTCTCTGGATTCCATCTCGGCGAGACGAACTCCTCCGGCCTCTCGCGCTGGACGGTGCGCTCCCGGGCCGGAGCTCTGGCCTGTGCATTGGCATGTACTCCAGGTTGCGCCCACAGAACGCCCACTCCCGTTCAGCCACCTCCGCCCAAAGCGCTCATTGAGCGCATCACCGAGTCCAGAAATATCTTTCTCTCCAACGCCGGCGCCAACGACTACTTCAACGGCCAGATCCCCGGGGCCCCCAACGTCGTCTACAACGAGTTGTATGCCGCGCTTCAGCAGTGGGGCTACTTTCATCTGGTGGACTCCCCCGGCCGCGCTGACCTCATCTTTCAGATGCGCGGTATTGAGGCCATGCCGCAGATCATTACCCCCGCCTACGGATGGGCCAAAGGACGCCAGCATCAGCCTTATCTCCAGCTCATCATCCTCGATCCCGGCAAAGATCCGTCGAACCCTACTCCTATCGACGTGATCAAGGTGCGCGCCGGGCGCGGAGCCAATGTCCCCAAAGGCAAGATCGCACTGGCTCAATCCATCGAGTGGCTCACCTATCAGATCAGCGCTCGGGTCTCCCGTCCTCCCGCCCGATCCTCTGGATTGAACCCCAATACCGCTCTGCGACCGTCCTTTGAGATGCTGCTCCGCGCCAAAGGCCCCGTTCCTCCTCAATTCCTCAACGCCAGGAAGATCTATCTGGAAGCGGGCTGGCCAGAGAAGATTCGCGCTTCCGTCAGAAAGATTGAACTCAAGGATCTGCAAGCGGACTTGTCCGCCTGGGGCTACTACCAGTTGGTGCAAACTCCACAGGCCGCCGATGTCGTCTTTCACCTGAAGAATGATCCTGAAAACGGAGTTTCCATTACAGTTACCCTCCCCAATAGCAAGGTGATTCTCTGGGCCATCGACGATCCTCGCTTCGGCTTTGATAACAGTTTGGCCAGAGTAGACAAAAACTTCGTCAGTCTCCTCAAGCAGATTCATCATCTCCCCTTGACCCCGGCAGAGACGGCGGCCTTGCGCTAGGAGACTGCTGCAAACGGGCCGCTGGAGCGCACCACAGCGCAGCCTACGGATGAAGCCACAGCAGAGCTGCGCAATGGTTTGGACCCTATTTTGCCGGAGGCCGGAGCTTTGTCTTCAGCAAACTCGCCCCGTGGCCGCTCCGGAACGAGCCCCGGACGGGTTTGCTGCGCAAGGGCCTTCCTCCACAAGATGGGGATTCGTACACTAACGCTATGGCCGCCGAGTTCACCCATCTCCATCTTCACACCGATTACTCCCTGCTGGACGGGGCCTGCGACGTCGATAAGCTGGCGAAACATCTGTCCAAACTCGGCCAGACGGCTGCCGCGATCACAGACCACGGCAACATCTACGGCGCCGTTCATTTCTTCGACGCCATGAAGAAGAAGAACTTGAAGCCCATTCTGGGCTGTGAGCTCTATATCTGCAAGGAAGAGTCCCATCGGCGCGAACACGCTGACCCAGATTCCAAATACAACCACCTGCTGGTGTTAGCGGAAAATGAGACCGGCTACAAAAATCTGGTTCGGCTCACCAGCGAGGCCGCCCTGCACGGCTTCTACAAGAAGCCTCGCGTCTCCAAGTCCTTTCTGGCCAAGCACGCGGAGGGATTGATCTGCTTCTCCGGGTGTCTTGCCGGTGAGGTGAGTCAGCACATCATGGCAGGAAACTATGATCTGGCCAAGCGTGCCGCCGGCGAGCTGGAGACGATCTTCGGCCGCGGAAACTTCTTCCTAGAGATCCAGGATCACCATCTGGAACCAGATAAGGCCGTCACGGAAGCCATGTTCCGCCTGGAAAAGGATCTTGATATTCCACTGATCGCCACCAACGACTCGCATTACATCGAAGATCAGGACTCCCGCGCTCACGAGGTTCTGCTCTGCGTTCAAACCGGGGGCAGCATGAACGACCCCAAACGTTTCAAGTTTGACACGCAGGAGTTCTATATCAAGAGCGCCGAGGAGATGCATCGCCTCTTCGCCCATGCGCCCCAGGTTTGTACCCGCACCATGCAATTTCCAGAGCGCTGCCGGCTTGAGCTCTCCAAGGTAAACAATCCTT
>JAKAQS010000077.1 GCA_021819585.1 Acidobacteriota bacterium | reverse complement strand
CTCGGGTGAAGAGAAAGACTCCGGCCGAGGTCAGAATGAAGATGCCGGTGTAGAGCGCGCCGTGCTGGTTCGGGGAGGGGAAGGCTCGCTGAGCCCAGGCATAGCCCAGCAGTGCCAGACCGAGCACCTCCAGGGCCAAGGGAAAGTGAACAGCGAAGGTGGCGGAGCGCACCGCGTCCATGCTCCTCGCATAGGGTGGACCCAGGGTAAAGAATCTGAGACAGAGTGCCGTGATCCAGTAAGGCAGGGGTGGCTTTTCCAGGTAACGGACCCCATCCACGTGCAGAGTGACCAAATCGCCGTTGGCGAGCATGGCTTGAGCTGCCTGGGCGTGGGTTGAATCGGCGTCATCCAAGAGGGGTGGAGTGAAGGCGGCAGAGACGAAGATGGCCAACCAGAGGGCCAGCAAGATCAGTAAGTTGGAGCGGGACCAACGGGCGGACGCAGCCACGGCCCGCCGGGAGGGCGAAAGGAACGGTCGCGGGTTTGTGGCACTCGGCGTGGGGTGGATGGCACTCATGGTCGTCCGGCAGACAGGGTGAGGCTTGGTTGCCCACAAAGGGCTATCCTCCCAGCATATCGAAGGTGAGCGAACCCGGGATGCAAAAGGACGCGAATACGGCGAGAATCCGGAAAAGGAAGCGCCGGTTTTCCACCGCGAGGGTCATGAAAGGATGAGGTCGACGATGCCTACGTTTGCGGCGATTGATATTGGGTCAAACTCGGTCCGGCTGGCCATTGCTGCGGTGCAGCAGCACCGCCTGAAGGTGCTCTTTGAAGACCGCGAGGTGACGCGGCTAGGAGCCAGCGTCTTTGAAACCGGAGTGATCTCGCCGGATGCGATGGCCAACACCATCAAGACGCTAAAGCGCTTTCAGCGTTCCGTGCAGACCCATGTGGTGGACAGGGTGAGGGTGGTTGCCACCAGCGCGGTCCGGGATGCGCGAAACTCCGAAGCCTTTCGCGCGTGGGTGAAGTCTGCCACGGGATGGACCGTGGAGGTGATCTCCGGGCTGGAAGAAGGACGATTGATCCACCTTGGGATCGTGAATCGCGAGCCGGGGGCGCAAGGGAAGTGTCTGTTGATTGACCTGGGAGGCGGCAGTTGCGAGGTGACGGTCTCCGACCACGGACGGATCCAGCAGATGGTCAGCTTGCCGTTGGGCGCGGTGCGTCTGCAGAGTGAGTTCTTAACGGTAGATCCCCCCGGGAAAGAGGATATTGCTCGGCTGAGGAAGTTCATCGATCGCGAGCTGGGTCGGGCTGAACGCAAGCTGGGACACCCAAAGGTCGGGTTGGTGATTGCCACGTCAGGCACCGCGGCGGCCCTGGCCGAAGCCAGCAATGCCCTGGAGCTGGGTTTGGAGCGCAAGGGTGCAAGCGTGGTCTCGGGATCCCGGGCGGCCAAGAAGGCGGCTGTCAAGCGAGTCAAACTGCTGGCGGCGGAGACTCCGGCGGTGCGCAAGATGGCCGACCGTCTGCTCAAGCTGAATCACGCTCAGCGCTCGACTGTGGTGGGCATCGGTCCGCGGCGGGCTGAGATCATCGCCGGCGGAGCGCAGGTGTTTGCCGCGCTACTGGAACGGATGAATTTGAAGGGGTATAGGTTCTCGCGGATGGGGCTGCGCGACGGCGTGCTGGCGCAGATGCTGGCCGACTCCGACGTGCGTGCCAGTGCCCACCGGACGATGGAGGCTGAGCGCTGGGAGGGCGTGCTGGAGGTCTGTCGGCGGTACGGGGTAGATCCTCGCAAAGCGGAGCCGGAGCGAGAGCACTGCGTGCAGTTGTTTGATCAGCTACGCACGGTGCATCGCCTTCCGGACGAGTATCGGCTGTGGCTGCAGGCGGCGGCGATGATGCAGGAGGTGGGCAAGTACATGAACCACCAGGGCCATCATCGCCATACGCAATACATCATCGCGCACTCGGAGATCTTTGGGTTTTCCCCGGCGCAGCGGGCGATCGTGGCGGCCATTGCCCGCTATCTGGGCAAGAGCCGTCCGGAGCCGATGGACCGGCCCATGCGGTTTGTTCCTGTGGAGGAGCACGGGAACATACAGAGAGCCGTGGTGCTGCTGCGCCTGGCCGAGGCGTTGAACCAGGATCGTGCGACCGCTGCGGTGAAGGTGAGGACCAGGATCTATGCGAAGCGCGTGGTGCTGGAGCTGATCCCGGCCCGCGGCGGGGCGGAGCTGGAACAGTGGTCGCTCAAGAAGGAGTCAGGCTACTTCCGCGAGGTCTTTGACCGGGAGCTTTTGGTCGAAGTGGTGTAGAGCGCCCGGATGATGCGGGGATCCAGCAGCGACTGCAGGACAGCGCCGTTGCGCTGCAGGGTAACGCGGGCCAGAGAGCCCTTGCGCAAACGGATGCGGGCCGGTTGGGGCTCTGAATCGCTTTGGGCGGCAACGCCCAGCAACTGACCAAGGAATTGAGAGATGTTGGGATTGTGGCCCACCACGAGAACGTCTTCCGCGCTGGAGCACTCCCGCAGCAGATGCTGAAACTGGGCGAAGGTGGCTGACGGCGCCAGAGCGTTCGAGATGACCACCTCCTGCTCGAAGCCGGTCTCCGTGGCGATGAGTTGGGCCGTCTGCAGACTGCGCTTCAGCGGGCTGGAGACGACCAGATCGAAGTTGACCTTGAGCGCGTTGAGAACATGGGCTAGCTGGAGGCACTGTGCCTTGCCGTCCTTGTCCAGGGGCCTTTTGACATCCAGGAGCGGGTTGGCGCGGCGTGTGCCGGCACTGGCGTGGCGGAGAAGAAAAAGAGTCATTCCTTGGGATCAGATGCGGGTGGGGATATTGTGAGGGTGGTAGACGCCCGGATCTGGTTCGGGCAGGCTGGGTGCGACCGGTTCGGGGTTGGGCTGAGGATCGTTCACCGGAGGCGAGAATGCGGGTTGCGAGAACGCTGGTTCCATGGCGACAACTTTGGATAAGTCACCATCTTAGAATAGTTTTCTCGGCAGGGGCTGTGAATTCTGCATGTGGGGCGGGAGCCGAACCGGCGGCCGTGAGCCCTGAGCTGGAAAACGTCCTTGGAATCAGCGGATTGGATGCTGCCTTCCGTTGGATGTTCGAGAGCCCCAAGTTGGAGAAAGTGGCATAAGGAATGGGTGTCTTGCATTGAATCCGGGCTGAAAGGCGGCAACCGGAAGGATCTGCCCAAGAGCTATCGTAAGCACATTTGTTCTAACACCAGTTGGAAGGAAGCGTGGACGCGTTGGGAACCGAATCCAAAGCCGACATAGGCGCGAAGTTTGCGGGCAAGCTGTACCGCGGCAAGCAAACGAAGACGGGCAACCCCTCGGGCTTCCGCTTCGAGGGAGCCCATTTCAAAAGCCATCCCGAGGAAAATGGGAAGATTCCGGCTTCCGTCTTCGCACGAGGTCGGTTACTCTTCACGGCGGCCGCTCCCTATGTGCGCACCGGAGCAAAAATAGATCACGAGGCGGTCTTTCTGCGGCATTTCCATTCCACCCCAGAGGGCAAGCCTGCCGAGGACGCCGAAGATTGGGGCAAAGTGCCCGTCAACGCCGAGGCATCCGGGTACACCTGTCACGGGAGATACTACAGGCGCCTGAACAGGAGCGGCTCCTCCATTCCAATCTGGCTGAATGCTTGGGTCTTTTCTCTATGCGAAGGTCCGTTCAGAGTAGTTCCTGAAATGAAGCGCATTTGAGTCGAAACCTGTGATCTCGCGCCCAAGCGTCCTTGATGCGATCGGCAGCAGCGATATCAAGCAAGCCGGCTCGCAGGAGAGCAACCATCACATCGACGGTCTTTACAACTTCCAGTTTGGCGCCGACCTCGCGGATCGCGCGCCTCACAGCCCGGCTATCGTCGATAGCGATGGAAAATCTCCCGTGGATCGCTACGGCGAGCGCCGAACATTCTCCTGCGCCGAGACGTTCCCCAGGGCGTAAGCGCAGAAAGATCTCCACCTCTTCCGGATCGGCGACGGAGCAAGTATCAAGGAAGCCGGAGGCCACCGCGTTCCGGTAGCGAATCCTCTGTTCGGGGTAATCGCCCGTGATCTCTGCTTCTACGTGGTCAGTTGCAAGAAACTGCTGCGGGTGTTTGCCAATCAAGTCCATTCGATCGATGCGGAGGAAATTGATGAGAACGGATGTATCCGCCACGACGATTGCAGATCTCATCCGTGAACTCCCATTACTTTTCTCTGGCCGCTTCGGCGAGTTCGATCAACTCCTGAGCGGGGAGGTTGAGCTTACCTGCCAGCTCACGAAGCCTTCCTTGTGAGATCTCCTCGCGGCGATATGCCTCCACTCCAAGCCAGGTAAGCTGACTTCTCAACTCCTGCTCTCGTTCTTCCTCCGGGATTTCGGCTTCGTCCTGTGGCTGGAGTTTTAGAAGCCTCATGAGTGCATTTCCGGAGTCCTTCTGCTCAATGAGAGAGTTGGTCTCCGCGGGTCCCAGATGATTAAGGCTCTTCAATCGCCAGACAGCAGCCTCGTAGCTAACGCCGAAGTGCCGGGCCAGAATGGCCACGTCCTGATAGCTGATGGACTGGGAGCCCGGACGGGGGCGAATTTCCACTTCGCTCTGGCGATTCGTCGCCACGTCATAGACGATCTGTGCTTGCCGGCTGGGTCGCCCCTTATCGAGTTGTCGAAGCTGGTCTTCCACTCCGCTTGCCGGCAGGAGAAATGCCGCGGCAAAGGCGTTAGCACGCTTCTCAACAAGTTCGCTGGAGTTGCTCTGTTGCGTCAGCCTCACGGCTTCGTCTCGGTCGAAGAGTGCATGCCCATATTCATGAACAAACGAAAAGCGGCGACGTGCCCGCGCATGAGTATGGCTACCGTTGACTATAATGGCCAACCCATCCTCTTTGTCACTGAGGAAGATACCGGAGATCTCGTCGGGGAGAGTGCAGGCGGCTACCCAGATCCCTTGTCCACTGAGCGTGTTGGCAATATTGCCAATTGGCGCGTTGCCGAGGCCCAGACGGCGACGCTCCTCGCGTGCGACGGTCTCCCCCTGACGAATCGCTTCGGCGGGGGAGGAGATCCTGGCGGCATAGCTTGGAAGCCCCTCGTCTAACTCCCATCCGAGCATCCGGCGCAGAGTGGCGCCTTCGTGAAAGAGACCTCGAACGGCCTCGATAGCGTGCGCGGCTTCATCCGAAACGCTGGCCTGCGCCAAGGCGCGCATGAGCACCACCGAGGCATCTTCACCCATATTCGCTTCCAGCAAGGAGGACGGAGAAATGCGATATAGGGTCGCCAGCCGCGTCAGCTCCAGGGTGGATACCTCTCGGCTGCCGGACTCGATGTTGGTCACAGCAGTCCGGGGAAGTCCGAGGGAATCTCCTACCTCCTGCTGGCTGAGTCCGCGCCGCTCGCGGGCGGCGCGTAGATTGCTTCCAAGCTGCACCGCGTTGAGCATGACAACTCCCTTCGCTTTCGAGATCATTTTGCCTTTGAGATGTGTGCCGTCGTCGGCTTGAGGATCAACCCCCCACTCCCTGTGCTCTATTGTGACGAATGACGGCTGTTTTTTCCATAGATGTCCGATTTGAGTTGACCTGCAGATAGGGACATGATATGGATATTTTATCCATGAATGTCCGTTTTGTGGAGGATAAAGACTTTGAAACCAATGGGAAACGGTTCCAATCTTGATGGCAGGTTGCGGAGTGCCAATGGCGAGATCGACCGGAAACACGGCAATACGCTGGTTCGCACGTTGCGTGCCACCTATGGGGAAGATTTTGCCGAAGGCAACCGAGCCGATATGAAGCTGAGCACACTGCTCCGTGGCAGCGGCACGCCATCCTTGAGCCGTTACCTCAAAAGGAACAGGTGATCCCATGGCTGCGAACGATGCGCTCAAAATTGATGGCTATCGGCGTGAGCCGAATGTTGGCGGGGTGCCGATATGCCCGTCAACAAGCTCGCCTGCAGCGATGATGCTCGCCGGCAAAGGCCCGACGGAGGTTTCGCTATGGTTCCGCTAGAACAGGTTGAAGACGTTCCCTCTGAAGAGCGTTGGGAACACATGATGCAAACTGCTTCACCGGGAGAGGCCGTCAGGCTTTGGCAGTTCGCGATAGTGTGCCTGTCGGCGACAGGCAATCAAGATCAGGATGGGTGGGGTAGGCTGATTGGCGTCTCTGAAAGGATCCTGGAAAAACGAGGGATTCCACGGTAGTGATTGTGGCTATCGAGAGGGCCAAGCCCAGGATTCAGCCACAGGACTCCCTTCGGTGTTACGGCCTGATCGAGGGTCCGGCTTGCGTGGCGTTTTCTGCGTCTGAGCCGCCTTCGTATGGGGTAGATGCCCCGGCTAGCGAAAGCATTTGAGTTGCGGCGTACTGATTGTTCCCATCTTTGACGGTGTCGTCAGAGTCGCCTCGCTGCCAGATCTCCGTGTAGAGGAGGCCGCAGAGGAGGTTGTGCCGGGCGATGCGGTGAAAGCCTGCGGCGGAGAGGGCGGAGGCTGGATCGGGAAGGTGTGTGGCGCGGAGGCCGGTGAGCAGCCGGAAGACGAGATAGAGAAGCCGGATGTAGAGAGCCGCGAGCGGAGCCAGCCAGGGGTTGGAGGGGATGGCGAAGTCGGAGAGCAGCCAGAGAGCCCCGGGGCGCGTGTGGGCGGCCAGATGACCGGCCAGCCGGTCCAGTTCGGGCTGCGTCAGGCAATCCAGGAAGAAGTGCGTGACGATCAAATCCACGTAGTAGTTCTCCGGGCAGCGCTCGAAGAACTTCAGAGCCGAGGTGTGGTGGGTCTGCAGGCGATCCCTGTAAGAGCGGCAGCGGCGACGCAGCAGCCTGAGCATGGCCTCACTGGAGTCAATCGCTACGGCCTGGAGCCGGGTCTGCTGGGCGAGCAGTCTGGCCAGAAAGCGGCCGTCGCCGTCGCCCACGACCAAAACGGTAGCGCGCTCCATCTCCAGCGCGGGCAGGTCGGCGAGGAAGTGGGTGCGGGCCTTCTGCAGAAGCGGACCCAGGGTGAGGTACTCGGCCCAGCGGTAGATGCGGGCGACGCGGTTGAAGTTGGGCGAGGGTGCGGAGGTCATGGCGCGGGCCTTGGCGGTTTTGCTGCGCAGCGGTCGGCGGGGAATGTTGCCCGGCAAACGCTAGCGCATGAACGGAAGCAGCAGCAGCGGGCTCAGAAGCACCAGGTCAGCGGCGCCACGCAGGTGAATCGGGGAGAGTTTGCGGCGCAGGCGATCCAGGGTGATCAGCGCCGTGGCACTAAGGGCGCAGGCCAGGGCGGGCAGTCCCGCGACATGGGTGGCATGATCGCCGAGGCGCAGGCTAGCCAGTGCGGTGAGCGTGGAGAGTGTCATGGCGCTCCATGCGAGGGGTTTGAGATGTTCTGTGCCCCAACGCGTGCTCCAGTGAAAGAGCGTGCCTGGAGCGGATGGGGCGGGCGGACCGGAGGCGGCAGAGCCCTGCGGATAGGGGGACGCATGTTCCCAGGCGTGAAGATAAAGGCAGTTCAGGGTGCAGATGCAGGCCAGGAGGATCGCCGAAGGCAGAAGAGAGGGGCGCAGCCAGGTGGCTGCCTGGCCAAGCAGATGAGTGGCCTGAGGCGCGGGAATCGTGCTGGTCAGCGTAGGGATGAAGATGGCGGCGGGGAAGAAGATGCCGACAGCGAGTTCTTTGGGTAGAGGGCGAAGACGCGATCGGTCTCTGGCGGAGGCAGGCCAGGGCCGGACATGGATCATCAGCATCCACGCCGCCAGCAGTGTGGCCAGGACGGCGTAGAGATGCAGGGAGCCGGGGTCAAGAGAACAAAGAAGAGGCGTAAGCGCCAAGCCGGCGAGCAAGATGACAACCAGAAAGCCTGTGCGATGGCGGTGGTGGAAGTAGTGCCGGTCCCGCATCTCCAGCAGGCCGGCGCTCAGAAGATTCGCAGGGAGACCGAGATCCAACAGGCGAGCGTCAAACAGGCGATCGGCGGCATAGATCATCCAAACGGCGATAAACATGGCGGCGGGGGAGATCCAGGGAAGATCCAAATGGGAACAGCGAGCGATGAAAAGGGTCCAAATTGCAGCGACAGTGGGCGCATCCAGAGAGAGCAGATGCCAGAGCGCCAGCGGGGAGTATCTCTTCTTGCAAGCAGCATCAGAGTCCCGGACGGCGCCGGCCCGTGACAGAGAGACGAGCCTGGGCAAAGGCTCGCCGGCAGCATGGAGCACGGCTGGAGACCTTGGCCGGGGCTTCGCTTTGCGGAAGGGTTCGGCTCCGGCCCGCCGCGGGTGCGCCGGAGGAGCAAGGCTCGAAGACTCGCTGGAATCTGGCCGAATCGACTGGCTGGAAGTGGGAGAAGAGTTCATCTTTGGATTCAAGTTAAATGCCGTCGGAGTTCTATGGATCCGTCCGGCGATCTGCCGATGGCGTAGGCTGCATCTTGTGCGGGTGCGGGGCAGGCTTTACAGCCATCATGGTGTAGAGCTTGAGGTCTGGGGCTGGTCAAGGGCAGAGGCCGGCTCGGGGCTCGAATTCTGGTTCGGCTCAGGACTCGGCTCTGCGCCGGAAGAAGCTGGAGTTGGGTGCGGGCGGATGGTCCCGTTGACCGCCGGCCGGATCGATCCGGCAGCCCACAGGCTGGGGTTAATGTCGGCGAAGATGCTGTCAGAGTCTTCGATGGAGGCCAGGCGCGCCTCCTGTTTCGCCGTGATGGCATGGTGGGAGGCAAAGTGCTCCCAAATGGATTTGAGTTCACCAAATAAGTCGTTATGCGTGCGGAAGCGGAGTTCGGCGTAGTCTCTGGCCGCGCCCGTCGTGATGAGAAACTGCCAGTCAGAGGACTCCATCAGCAGCAGTTCGCGGCAGAGCTGCCGGACGATGCGCAGGCCCAAGCCCTCGTCGCACCATAGCGCACTGCCGCAGAGTTCGCGGAGGTAGATCTCCGCGGGATAGATCTGGGCGTAGGTCCATGAGGTGCCGGCGTTCATCCAGACAGCGTTGGCTCCCTCCGTGCCCCAGGATCCTTCCGGCATCCTGATGAAGTCCTCCGGCGGATAACGGTCGAGATAGTTGGAGCCGGAGGTGAGTTGGATGCCGTTGGGGTCTTCGTGCAGGGCGCGGGCAATGGCCTCCAGCCAGCCTGGCCCCTCGAACCACCAGTGGCCAAAGAGCTCCGCGTCGAAGGGCGAACAGAGGATCGGTGGGGTGGGGCCGTCGAAAGCAGGGCTCAGGGCTTCCCGGATCAGTTGGACGAAGTGCGAGGCGTGGGAGTGGATTCTCTCAGCCGCCTGTGCGGGATTGTAGGGCTGCTTTTCGGCGATATCGACGCCGGCGCCGGTAACAGACCAGTAGCGATGGCCCCCCGGCCAGCGTTTTTTGTGGAAGTCGAGATAGTTGCTGTCGGCGGGGTATCCGACGTCGCCGGACCAGACCTGAATGCCGGAGCCGGGATCGCGAGGGAAGACGCATACGGGGCGCGCGCGGCCTCCAGAGACGTAGGGTCCATCGACGAAGTAGGGCTGGTAGAGACGGCGGCAGCCCCCGTTGGGCAGCGGTTGCTTGCTGTGCCGGGCTACACGGCCGTTCAGCAGATAGTACGGTGAGTGAGTTCGGGCGGACTCTTCCACCAGATGGGCGTCGACGAAGAAAAAGTCGAGGTTGGATTCACGCAGAGCCTGTTCGATGCCGATGCGGTCGAAGTCAGGGGCGAACGGGGACCCATTGTTGTCCAGAATCGGATAGGACCAAAGACCAGAGGGGCGGTAGCCACACTCCGGCGCCCAGATTCCGCGCGGACGTTTGCCGAGATGGCGCTCATGGACGGCTACGGCGGTTTGGACCTGGGCGCGAACGCTCTCGTCCGTGCCCAGCAACGGCATGTAGCCATGGGTGGCGGCGCAGGTGATGATCTCAATCAGGCCCTTGTCGTTGAAGCGGCGAAAGCCCTGGATGATGTCGCGGTTCAGGGCTTCAAAGTCTTGCAGGATGCCGGTGAAATGCCCTTGCCAGAAGCGGGCAAGTTCGGAGTAATGAGACTCGCCCGTGGAGGAGAAGTAGGCCTCGTCCTCGCGAGCAGCCATGATCTTACGGTCCAGATAGCGGGGGAAGTCGGCTTTGAAGACGGGATGGGCGAGCTGCTCCAGAAGAATGGGCGACAGGTTCAGGTTGCAGTGGAGGGCTATGCCATCGCGCGCCAGGTTGGAGAAGACGCGCAGCAGGGGAAGATAGGTTTCAGCAGCAGCTTCGTGGAGCCACTCGATGCCGTGCGGCCATGTGCCGTGGTTGACGACGTAGGGCAAATGGGCATGAAGAGTGAAAGAGAGATAGCCGAGCGGGCCGGTTGCGCAGTGAGCGCCGGCTTCGGTGCGGATTGTTTCTTGAAGGATCGAACTCAAGGGCACGTTCCCTTCTGGGAGTTGCTGTTCGAAGTTCGCCGCCAGGGAGGATCGGTCACCAGTGGCCATACGGCCGAGCCGCTCTCTTGGTTAGATGTCGAGCCGCGGTGAGAGGCTGCAATCCAACAGGCTCGTGTTCGGAGACCATCGCTTGCGCTTTCACAAGATGCTCCTTTGCCGGCACAGACGGGCAGCGCAACGGCCCATGCCATCGGCAGGAAGAAAAAGGAAGGCTTGGAAATTATAGGATGCGACGGCGCACCGGTAGGCTGCATCAAGACTCGTTGAAGGAGCCGAGGGCGGGTTGCCGCGGAGCATGCAACCCCGACGAACTCCGCAGCATCCAGAGCAAGAGGCAAAAGATCATGCCCAGAGAGTACTCTACACTGCAGGCGCTTCGCGAAGCCGCGAAACCACGGGAATCTTCTTCGGGGCAGGAGAGTGCTTCATGCCCCTCCAGGCGAACCATTCCCCTGAAGACGACTCCAGGACGGGTTTGTGCCCGACGCGTTGGGCTCCGAGGAGTATCCTGAGGCAGAGTGTTTGGTCAAGACTAGGAGATTGCCATGGCAGATAACGGCGGATTCGGATGGTTTTTGGCAGGGTTGGGAATAGGAGCTCTCGTGGGTGTGCTGTATGCGCCCAAGAGCGGCAAGGAGACGCGCGAGGATCTGGCGGCCGGAGCCAAAGAGGCCAAGGATCGAGCCAACCAGATCTATGAGCAAGGCAAGGCCCAGGTGGAACACTTGGCCGACCAGGGCCGTCAGACAGCCGGCGAATACGTGGAGAAGGGGAAGCAAACCGCCTCCGAGTACGTGGACAAAGGCAGGGAGTACTACAACCGTGGGCGCGGCCAATGGAGCCAGTACGTTGAAAAGGGCAGGGATCTGATCCAAACCCAGACCGAGGCGACAAAAGCAATGGTCGAGGCCGGCAAAGAGGCTTATCTCGCCAAGACCAAGGAGAGCGCTCCGGTTGCATAGCGCCGCCGCAGCTTGTCCATAGTGGTCCTGGCCGCTACTAGAAAGATCTTCTCCCGAAAAAGGGGCTTCCGAGGGGCCGGCGTCTGACCGGCCCTTTTTCGTGCGAGCGGCTGCCCGGCAGACTAGCCTGCTGTGCGGAGCAGCTTCCAAATTGAACCGGCGGCTTGCTCGCGCGAGCAGGATCTCAGGGTAGGGGCGGAAGACCGGGTTGGGCTGCTGCGATGAGGCCGATTACCGGTGGCCACGAGAGATTTGAGTATAACTAGATAGAAGACACAAAAGCAGCAGACCTTCGAGATCAAACAGGAGCGCGTTCATGCCGGTTCTCAGTGGCGCAGCGGTAGTCTTCCTTCGCGAGTCGGATCTGACCCAAAGCGATATTCATCTGGTCATCATCCTCTTGTTGGTGATCGCCGCGGCGTTGGCGCTGCAGGCGCTGGGCGTAGTGATCGCAAGCGCCATCGCCGCCCGGACGCTGGTTCGAGCCAAAACCCTCGTTGGCATGGTGGAGGCCAAGGCGTCTCCGGTGCTTGACCAGACAAAGACAATCCTGGATCAGACCCAGGCGATCCTCAAGGACTTGGCCCCCAGACTACGCCGGCTGAGCGAGAGCGCCGAGCAGGTCTCCAGCACTGTGCGCACCAGGGTGGAAGACCTGAGCGTGACGGTAAATGAGTTGAATGACACCATGCTCGAGATCAATGACCGAACCCGGAAGCAGGTGAGACGCGCGGACGGCATCGTCCAGGATGCGCTGGATGCGACCGAAGAGATCTCCCAGGCGGTGCAACAGGGAATCAAGGGTCCCGTCAAGCAGATAGCAGCAATCATCGCCGGGGTTCAGGCCGCCATCAAGGTTCTGGTGGAGCGCTCGCCGTTCCGGCCAAAGGGGTAAGGCTCAGGGGGAAGGAAACTCTGTGGCTGCCTGGGCCTTTGCCTGGCCTGACGAGGCAGACTCGGGGGCTCGAACCGAGGGCGGCTTTGGGACCTGCGCCAGGCGCTGTGCGGCGCTCAAGGCAGCGCCTCTTCCGTGGGAATCGCTTTGCTTCACCTGTTTCGGGGCATCCATGGGAAGGGGTTTCGTGGCCGGGCCACTACGCTCCAGGCTCTGCCTTGATCCAGCCCCCGCCGGCAACCTCGTCGCCCTGATAAAAGACCGCGGACTGCCCTGGGGTGACGGCGCGCTGGGGCTGATCGAAGATGGCTTCGACTGTGTCGGGACCGATAACGCGAAGAGTGGCCGCCGCCGGCTCGTGGCGATGGCGGATCTTGATGCTGACCCGAATCGGGGCAGTGGGTTCGGGGATGGAGACCCAGTTGAGGCGGTCGGCAATCAACCTGGAGCGAAGAAGCTCCGAGTCGTTGCCCACTGCCACCTGGCGGGATTCGGGATGAATCCTGAGTACGTACAGGGGTTCGGGCGAACTGACTCCCAGGCCCTTGCGCTGACCCACGGTGAAGGTGTGGATACCGGAGTGGTGGCCCAGGATCTGGCCGGAGGTGTTTACCAGCTCGCCGGAGGTGTCGGGCAGCTCCCGTCCCTGCTCGGCGAAATAGGCGCCTAAGAAGTTTTGGTAACTGCCGCCGGGGATAAAGCAGATCTCCTGCGAGTCCGGCTTCTGGGCCAACTCGAGACCATGGTCAGCCGCCAGGCTGCGAACCTCCGGCTTGCACATCTCGCCTAACGGAAACAGGGTTCGGCTAAGCTGCGTCTGCGTCAGGCCAAAGAGGAAGTAGGTCTGGTCCTTGGACTTGTCCTCGGGGCGGGAGAGGATCCAGCGTCCGCGCTCCGGATCGTAGCGGTTGCGCGCGTAGTGGCCGGTAGCGATGCGCTCGGCCCCTATCTGGCGCGCGGTCAGGAGCAGTTGATCGAACTTGAGATGATTGTTGCAAAGGGTGCAGGGAATGGGAGTGCGTCCGGCCAGATACTCACTGACGAAGGGTCGAACCACCTCGTTCTCGAATCGCTCCTGTGCGTTGACCAGATAGTAAGGAATGCCGAGATGCTCGGCGACACGGCGAGCGTCGTAGACGTCATCCACCGAGCAGCAGCGGCCCTGCGGAACGGTTTCGGGAAGGCCGAGGCCGGCGTAGTTGGCCGCCAAGCGGCGCTGGTTCCAGAGTTGTAGGGTGAGACCCACGATGGGATGTCCCTGAGCACGCAGGAGCGCCGCGACGGCCGAGGAGTCGACGCCGCCGGACATGGCTACGGCTATGGTGCCCTGCTGAGACATAAGTTCTTGTCCCTCTTACCGCTACCGGAATTTGGAAGGGCGGCGGCGCTGCCGTATCGCTGCGCTGATGACGGCGCTGGACGCCTTCCGTGGGAGCTCCATCCACAGGGAAGATCCCTGGAGAGAATCAAACCCAAGTATGATGATAGTCTGCGCAGAAGCCCGCCGGAAGAGTGGGACAATATTGGCCAAAGATCATCGGAAGAGTAGCCTGCGAAGCTGAGAGATCGCGCGGCTGCAAAGGAGATCTGTAACGTGGACTGGTGGTGAGGTCAGACCAGAGACTAAAAGAACACCATACGGCTGGGGATCGTAATTGGGCGACAACAAGCAACAGCAGAGGATGGCGGGACGATGGGCGCTACCGTTCCTGGGGGTGGCCTGCGCGGTGGGGGTCGGTTCAATCTACTATAACCAGCCGCTGCTCCTGGTGATGGGGAAGACCTTTGGGCGCGGTGCGCAGTCCATGGAGTGGGTGGCTGTGGCGACCCAGTTGGGATATGCCGCTGGAATCCTGTTGTTTGTGCCTTTGGGCGACGTAGCGGAACGCCGCTCTCTGATGATGCGAATGTATGCGGCTGTGAGTGTGGCCCTCTTGCTGGTAGCCCTGGCCCCGGGGCTAACATGGCTCATCCTGGCCAGTGCGCTGGTGGGCCTGATGGCCGCCGTGGCGCATGTGGTGCTGCCCATCGCCCCTGACCTGGTGAGCGAAGCGCAGCGTGGGAAGGCGATTGGGACCGTGATGACCGGACTCCTGCTGGGGATTCTTCTGGCGCGTTCCTTTGCCGGCTGGCTGGCTCACGTGGAGGGCTGGCGATCCGTCTTTCTGGCTGCGGCGGTGATGAACCTGGTGTTTGTGCCGGTCACGTTTCGCGTGATGCCCAGGATAGAGGCGCGGGAGACCCTGAGCTATCGGCAGACGATGCGGTCCCTGTGGACCCTGTTCCGCAGTGAGCCGCTGCTGCGCGAGGCCGGCCTGGTGGGCGCGCTGACCTTTGGCTCCTTCAGTTGCTTCTGGACGACGCTGGCCTATCTGCTCGACTCGCACTATGGGATGGGCCCCGGGGTAGCCGGAACCTTTGGGGTGGTGGGCGCGGCAGGCGCCATGGTGGCGCCCCTGGCCGGCTGGCTGGCCGATCGGCGCGGTACGCGATTTGTGATCTCGGTGGCCGGCGCCATATTGACGGCCTCCTATCTATGGCTGCTGCTGGCGGTTCGATGGCATGGGTCCACGCTTTGGCACATGGCGGCGCTGGTAGGGGGCGTGGTCATCCTGGATATCGGCGCCCAGATGATGCAGGTGGGAAACCAGACTCGCATCTTCGGTCTGGGCTCGGCAGTGCGTAGCCGGGTGAATACCATCTACATGACCACCTA
>JAKAQS010000076.1 GCA_021819585.1 Acidobacteriota bacterium | reverse complement strand
ACGATCTTGTTCAGCACCAATGCGTGGGCGCAGCACTTTGCGCTGACCATCGGCGGATTTGGGGCCATCTTGTTCATTCACAAATTCTGCGCGGTCATCCTGACCCTGGAGTTTCTGTATCACATTGGGAACATCGCGTTCCGCATTGTGGTCAAGAAAGAGAAGGGATTGCTTTGGGGCCCGGACTCGATGGTCCCCAACCTGAAGGATCTCAAGGATATCCTCGGGAACTTCCGCTGGTTCCTGGGGCTGGGCGGCAAGCCCCGCCTGGAACGTTACGCTTACTGGGAGAAGTTTGACTATTGGGCCGTCTTCTGGGGCATGATCATCATCGGGTTCTCCGGCTATGTGATGTGGTTCGGGCCCTTCTTCGGCAGGTTTCTGCCCGGCTGGGCGCTGAATGCGGTTCAGATCGTGCATGGCGAGGAGGCCGTGCTCGCCGCCACCTTCATCTTTTCGATTCACTTCATCAACGGGCACCTGCGTCCGGACAACTTCCCCATGGATACGACGATCTTCACCGGCGTCCAGTCGGAAGAGGAGTTCCAACAGAGGCATGCCGAGGAGTATCAGCGCTTGCAGGCCGAGGGCAGATTAGCGGAAAAACTTGCCTGCAAGCCGGAAAGATCGCTGCTCAAGGTCAGCAAAGTGATCGGCTTCACAGTTGTCGCCGCCGGGATTGTGTTACTGATATTGTCAGTGAGTGCGTATATCCGGGAGTAGGCTCTCTTGCGCGACGATCGGAACTGGATATTCGGACGAGCAAGTCTTGCGTGGAATGACGCGAGCATGGTTCGTTAAGAACGAAAATCCAGCGACGAGGTCCGATC
The DNA here is from genome assembly GCA_021819585.1 of Acidobacteriota bacterium. Taxonomy (GTDB): domain Bacteria; phylum Acidobacteriota; class Terriglobia; order Terriglobales; family Acidobacteriaceae; genus Granulicella. The sequence continues at coordinate 14,200 of JAKAQS010000076.1, read as the reverse complement.
CGTGTCCCTTTTCGAACACATCAAAAAGCATTGGCTCCAACCCTTTTTCTTCCTGGGGAAGAACCCGCTCAGCTTGATCGGCGGCGCGGCGGCATCCGCGGCCGCCTTTGTCCTGATCGGGTTCTGGGCCGTGAATATCCTGGGACACGCGGGGTCCAAGAATCCGTACGTCGGCCTGGTTCTATTCCTCTTCCTTCCCGCGATCTTCCTCCTGGGGCTGATCGTCATTCCGATCGGAATCGCGATCCAGCGGAGGAAACTGGTGGATACGGGCAGTTTGCCCTCCATCTATCCGGACATCGACTTCAACGAGCCGTTGTTTCGCCACGCGCTCAACTTCGTCGTGGTGGCCACCTTCATCAACTTCGTCATCATCGGCATCGCCAGCTATCGCGGCGTCTCCTACATGGACAGCCCGTCCTTCTGCGGCACCGCCTGCCACGTACCCATGCGTCCGCAATGGGTGGCGTATCAGCAGTCTCCCCACTCTCATGTGGACTGCGTAGAGTGCCATGTCGGCAGCGGGTTTGAAAACTACATCAACGCCAAGATGGCCGGCACGAGGCAGTTGGTGGGCGTCACCTTCGATACCTATCCTCGCCCCATCCGGGCTCCGCTCTCCGAGTTGCGGCCGGCGCGAGCCACCTGCGAGGAATGCCACAATCCCACGCGCTTTCTGGGCGACCGGTTGCTGGTCAAGACAGAGTTCTCCGACGACGAGAAGAACGACATGACCAAGACGATTCTGGTCCTGCACCTTGGCGGAGTCGACTCCCTATCGCACCTCAGCGGCATCCATGGCCATCATCTAAATCACATCGAGTACGTGGCTACGGACAACACCTTCCAGAAGATCATCGCGGTCTACGCGCCGGGTCCGAACGGCGCCGAGACCGAGTACGTCGACTCTACCTGGAAAGGCCCCGTAAAGGGCGTTCGCCGCGTGATGGACTGCATGGACTGCCATACCATGGCGGCGCACTCCTTCCAGACGCCTCGGGATGCGCTGAACGAGGCGATGACCTCCGGCATTCCCAGTGTTGCCCTTCCTTTCGTTCACAAAGAGGGTCTGGTGTTGCTGAAGGCCAAGTACTCCTCTCAGGCCGAAGCTGGGGTGAAGATCAAAGACGGTCTCGAAACCTACTACCGCACCCAGTACCCCGCGGTATGGAGCAGTCAGAGTGCGCAGGTGGAACAGGCGGCGCAGGCTCTTATCAAGATCTACGATCGGAACGTTTTCCCGGATATGCATGTGACCTGGGGCACGTATCCGGACAACATCGGCCACACCAACTATCCCGGCTGCTTCCGCTGCCATGATGGCAACCACACCTCCAAGGGCGGCCAGATGATCACCAATGACTGCTCCGCTTGTCACAATCTTTTGGATGTGGACGATCCCAATCCGAAGATCCTGAGCGAACTCGGCTTCGAGTAAAAGAGCATGCGCTCTCTCCGCCCCAGCGGCAAGAATGGCTGGGGCGGAAGGAAGAGTCCTCCGCGCGCCCGTTGCGGGTTATCCCGCGACCCTGAAGATGCTATCGAAGTTGAGGACGCTGACGGAAGGTGCGTTGAAGCGGCCCCGCTGGGCCGCTTGACCGAGTGCGGCTTTTCCCGCACAGCCGATTCCAGAGGTTTGTGGCGATCGCGTGCTGGGCTGCTCGCAGCATCTTGTGAGCGAGCCCCCCAGTCTTGCAAGCCGTCGAAACAAACTTCCGGCCCATGATTGAGCCGGCTCCGCTACGAGAGAACGAATGCGAAGCTACATGACGTAAGCTACCCGTTCCAGTTCGCGCTGGATAGACTCCACCGTGCAGCCTGGAACCTCGATGCGCGAAGCGACGGCGCGAGCCTCCTGATGCGAGACGCCGTATCCGCGGCCGCTGAGGAAGGTGGCTACGATCTCGGCGGCCTGGAAGGAGTCAACGCTCGATTGCAGCAGCTCGCTGCGCAGCCGCAGCAGATCCGTGGGCGTAAAGCGCTCGACACAGTTCGGGTTGTCTTCGAATGGATTCATCTGGCAACCTCCATTGGCCGGCGAGAGTGGCCCACTCGCCCATACTTCATTGGAACCTTTTCTTGCGGAAGAAGTTGCTAGCCGAGGCATGATTTCTTCCCGCGGGTCTTCTCTCCCGCGGATCCTCAAGCTCCTGGATGTGAGGCGGGATAGTCGTTGCGTCTGCGCGAAGGCCGCACAGCGTGAGCCGGCAGGACGCTTGCGGCCGTTCTTCGACGCATGGGACGCTGCGACTTTCCGCAGGCTTCTTGCGGCCGCGATATTCTGTTGATATGTCTTCGACTCTCACCTCCAGCGTTCCGCGGATTCTTGATGGCATAGCGATTGCCGCGCAGATCAAATCAGAACTCGTCGAGCGGGTGAATTCCGCTCGCTCCCGTGGTCATGTCCCTGGCTTGGCCGTCGTCCTGGTGGGCGAGGCGCCTGCCTCCCAAATCTATGTGCGGAGCAAGGTGAAGACCTGCGGGGAGCTGGGAATCTACTCCGAGATGCATACGCCTCCGGCCACTGCGACCACCGACGAACTCCTGGAGCTTGTGGCTTCGCTCAACTCCCGGGACGAGATTGACGGCATCCTGGTTCAACTTCCTCTGCCCCAGCACGTGGATACCACGCGCCTTCTGGAGGCGATTGCGCCCCAGAAGGATGTGGATGGTTTCCATCCCATCAATGCCGGCAGGCTGCTGAACGGATCTCCCGTGGAGAAGGTGCTCGCGCCATGCACCCCGGCGGGCATCATGGAAGTTCTGCGCCGCAGTGGCATTGCCGTGCGCGGCAAGCGGGCGGTTGTCATCGGGCGTTCCAACATCGTGGGCAAGCCGTTGGCGGTGATGCTGGTGAACGCCTCCGCGACGGTTACGGTCTGCCACTCGCAGACCAGGGATCTGGAGACCATGACGCGCGAGGCCGACATTCTCATCGCAGCCATCGGGCGGCCAGGATTCGTGACGCCCGAGATGGTTCGGCCGGGTGCAACCGTGATCGATGTCGGGATCAACCGCATCGTCACCGCGGAGGATCTGGAGCGCTTCTTTCCCGGGGATGAGGCGCGCCATGCCAGTTTCGCCAAGCGTGGATCGACGCTGGTTGGGGATGTTCATCCGGCTGCGTTCGCAGTCTCGGCAGCCTACACTCCAGTCCCAGGCGGAGTCGGCGCCTTGACGATCGCCATGCTGATGGCGAACACGGTCAAAGCCGCAGAGCTGCGGAGGGGCTGAACGGGCATGTTGCGTGTAGGGCTTACCGGCGAGCTCGGCAGTGGGAAGTCAACCGTTGCGCGAATGCTCTCCGAACGCGGCGCCTTGGTTTTGTCCTCCGATGAGATGGGCCGGGCACTCATGCAGCCCGGGCAGCAGGTTTTTGCAAAGATTGTTGCAGCCTTTGGCCGGCAAGTCCTCTCCGTCGATGGAACGCTGGATCGCAAGCGGTTGGCGGTCCTGGCCTTTGATGCCCAGCGGCCGCGTGTGGAAGAACTGAATGCGATCATTCATCCGGCGGTCATCGAGGAGCAAGCCATTCAGATGGCTGAACTGGCCAGAGCCAAGCCGCACGCCATCGTGGTGGTGGAGTCGGCGCTGATCTTTTCAACCCAGCATGGGGCAAGAGGCGGCTGGCGCAGCCGGTTTGACAAGGTGCTGATTGTGACCGCCCCCGACGAAGTGAAGATGGAGCGCTTCATCGCCCGGATCGCCGCCGAGCGAACCCTCAGCGCTGAAGAGCGAGCGGCCCTCTCCGCTGATGCCTGGCGGAGGCTGCGGATTCAACACCAGACTCCCTGCCCAAGCGATGGCATTCTTTTGCGCAACGATGGCGATGTGGATGCTTTAGAGCGGCAGGTGGATGTGGTGTGGGAGCAACTCCTGGAGATGGAAAGGCAAAGCGAAGAGAGTCAAGCGTAGACGGAGGGCGCCATGGCGCTCCGCTTCCGGGGCACTCATGAACAGGGAGGACAAAAAGGCCCCGGCGCCTATTTTCCACTGCGTTCCACAGCTCTTGGGAGATGTCGAGGGTTGCATCCCGCCCGGCGCCTTGATACTCTCAAAGAGTCGCACGGATGAATCGTGCGGCGGGCCAGTTCAGAGGTTGCGTACCGCATCCAGATGCGGTAATCTGAATTAGCAGTTTGAAGCTTCGCGCCGCGCCGCCCAGACGCAAAATGGGCAACAGCGGCAAGCCGGAGCGCAGTCCAAGCGTTTGAACGCGGCATTCGAGCTCATTGAGCCTACCGCACCAAGCCCAAGTCACTGCAAACCAGAATCCTGAGGCGTAAGCCAAAGGAAAGAAGAAGCTTAGCGCTTCGCGCCTCGAACAAGGGGGCGTAGGGTTGATTTGATAATTTGCGCTGTTGCGGTCGCTCCCCCAGGTATTTCCGGTGGATTTCCATCGGTGCGGAGCGCCAGGGCGACTTTCCTCCAGAAGTCTGAGGATTGGATCGGCTGTTACGTCTCAGGGCTCCGCTCGATGGTCCCGAAGCTTTTCCGGCAGATGCTTAGGAAGCTTTTGCTGGTCAGGTTCCAGCGTCCGGCCCTCATGTTTCCGGTATGCTTGGACGACGCGAGGGTGGGGATGTAAAAAGCTCTTGACAATCAATCGTCGAGTTCGATAACCTTGAAAAGTTCGCGCAAAATGCTGCAAGAAGGCCAGCGAGCATGCGGCCTTCGTTCAGCGGCCCTGGATGCCAAGTAGCTCCGCATAGCGCAATCAAGTTCGAGGACACAAAGTTGAGGCTAAGCCCAACGTTGGTCCTTGATCCAAAACTGTCCGCTCAGGCGAGAACAGTCAGGATCTTTGACAACATAGTTGAACGTGCCAGTCGTGAGATGACGAGAAGTTTGGTTGTGTCATTCTCACACGAATTAACCTCCGCTGCTTTTCGAGCGGGCGGAGGCGCTCGAACCTGCGGACCTCCGTCCTGGCAGGTGAGAGCAAACCAAGATTAAACGAGAGTTTGATCCTGGCTCAGAATCAACGCTGGCGGCGTGCCTAACACATGCAAGTCGCACGAGAAAGGGGCTTCGGCCCTGAGTAAAGTGGCGCACGGGTGAGTAACACGTGAATCATCTACCTCCGAGTGGGGAATAACTGAGAGAAATCTTAGCTAATACCGCATAACACTTACGAGTCAAAGCAGCAATGCGCTTGGAGAGGAGTTCGCGGCAGATTAGTTAGTTGGCGGGGTAATGGCCCACCAAGACGATGATCTGTATCCGGCCTGAGAGGGCGCACGGACACACTGGAACTGAAACACGGTCCAGACTCCTACGGGAGGCAGCAGTGGGGAATTTTGCGCAATGGGGGAAACCCTGACGCAGCAACGCCGCGTGGAGGATGAAATCCCTTGGGATGTAAACTCCTTTCGATAGGGACGATGATGACGGTACCTATAGAAGAAGCCCCGGCTAACTTCGTGCCAGCAGCCGCGGTAATACGAGGGGGGCAAGCGTTGTTCGGAATTATTGGGCGTAAAGGGTGCGTAGGCGGTTTGACAAGTCTGATGTGAAATCTCTGGGCTCAACCCAGAGTCTGCATCGGAAACTGTCGGGCTTGAGTATGGGAGAGGTGAGTGGAATTTCCGGTGTAGCGGTGAAATGCGTAGATATCGGAAGGAACACCTGCGGCGAAAGCGGCTCACTGGACCACAACTGACGCTGATGCACGAAAGCTAGGGGAGCAAACAGGATTAGATACCCTGGTAGTCCTAGCCCTAAACGATGATGGTTTGATGTGGGGGGTACCCAATCCTCCCGTGTCGAAGCTAACGCGATAAACCATCCGCCTGGGGAGTACGGTCGCAAGGCTGAAACTCAAAGGAATTGACGGGGGCCCGCACAAGCGGTGGAGCATGTGGTTTAATTCGACGCAACGCGAAGAACCTTACCTGGGCTCGAAATGTACAGGACAACCCTGGAAACAGGGTCTCCCAGCAATGGGTCTGTATATAGGTGCTGCATGGCTGTCGTCAGCTCGTGTCGTGAGATGTTGGGTTAAGTCCCGCAACGAGCGCAACCCTTATCTCCAGTTGCTACCATTTAGTTGAGCACTCTGGCGAAACCGCCTCGGATAACGGGGAGGAAGGTGGGGATGACGTCAAGTCCTCATGGCCTTTATGTCCAGGGCTACACACGTGCTACAATGGCCGGTACAAACCGCTGCAACCCCGCGAGGGTGAGCTAATCGGAAAAAGCCGGCCTCAGTTCGGATTGGAGTCTGCAACTCGACTCCATGAAGCTGGAATCGCTAGTAATCGTGGATCAGCATGCCACGGTGAATACGTTCCCGGGCCTTGTACACACCGCCCGTCACATCACGAAAGTGGGTTGCACTAGAAGTCGGTGCGCTAACCGCAAGGGAGCAGCCGCCCAAGGTGTAATTCATGATTGGGGTGAAGTCGTAACAAGGTAGCCGTAGGAGAACCTGCGGCTGGATCACCTCCTTTCTAAAAGAGAACGTTCCGGCAGTCCACTCGTCTCGCGATTGCGAGCGGCCTTTAGGGTGCGCATTCATGCGCTCCACTCCGGTTGAGGGTGAGATGGGCCGGACAACTCCCAATGGAGCCAAGCCGATCTCGGTCGGCAAGGCGAAAGCGGGAGAATCTGAACACAACCTTCTTTTCTTCTTGATGCATCAACAACGATGGTCCGATCCGGCGTAGCCGGTTCGCACGTTCAACTGTGTCCTCGAAAACCTTCGAGAGAGCTCAAGTGCCCATGGCTGATCGCCCTGGGCGACAGAGCAAGCAAGCCAGCGCGGCCGAGGGCCGGCTAAGCGATGCCGGGCCTGTAGCTCAGTTGGCTAGAGCGCACCCCTGATAAGGGTGAGGTCGGTAGTTCGAATCTACCCAGGCCCACCATCTTCACCCGTGTTTTGATAGACTCAATCGCGTGGGATGTTGAAGTACTGACGATCGCAAGGGGCTGTAGCTCAGTTGGGAGAGCACCTGCTTTGCAAGCAGGGGGTCAACGGTTCGAACCCGTTCAGCTCCACCATCGCGAGCGCCATGAACTTAGGCCAGCGCCGTCCTCCTCGAAGAAATCGACATTGAGTTTAGAGCCGGCCGCAAGGGTCTTTGTGATTCCAGGAAGCCGGTTCGAGCGCCTCAGAGGCGTGTTGGGCAGCGAATTGTTGCCGCGGACGATATTTGACAACTGAATAGATTGGGTAAATATAACTACAAGGCTGAGCAGCAAACCCCTATAGGTAGTTTCTATGGGCGGTTGCTGATTATCAGTATTGAGTGTCTTTAGAATATTCGGACGGCCCCCGCCTTAATCCAGTGGGGATAAACCGTCGAAGGCGGACAAAACAACGTAGATCTCTCTGCGGTCAGGGGTTTTCACCCTGATGCATGTGAGTAAATTCTATGGTCAAGCTACTAAGGGCACACGGTGGATGCCTTGGCAGAAACAGGCGATGAAGGACGTGGCAAGCTGCGATAAGCTTCGGGGAGCCGCACACAGGCGTTGATCCGGAGATTTCCGAATGGGGAAACCCAGCATGGCAAACCCATGTTATGTCCTACTGAATACATAGGTAGGAACAGGCGAACGGAGGGAAGTGAACCATCTCAGTACCTCCAGGAGAAGAAAGAAACCTCGATTCCGATAGTAGTGGCGAGCGAACTCGGATGAGCCCAAACCCGTACTATTTCGGTAGTTCGGGGGTTGTAGGGCCTGCAACAGTAGAGTTACCAATCTGGTCGATAGTCGAAGTCATTGGAAAGTGACCCGATACAGCGTGACAGGCGCGTAGGCGAAATTGATCCAGACTCGAAGCAGGCACCTGAGTAAGGCGGGGCACGTGAAACCCTGCTTGAATCCACGGGGACCATCCCGTAAGGCTAAATACTCGTTTCTGACCGATAGTGAACCAGTACCGTGAGGGAAAGGCGAAAAGAACCCCGGGAGGGGAGTGAAATAGTACCTGAAACCGTGTGCTTACAAGCAGTGGGAGGACTATGCCCGTAAGGGAATGTCTGACCGCGTGCCTATTGCATAATGAGCCGGCTAGTTATTCTTGTCAGCAAGGTTAAGCGTGAGCGAGCCGCAGCGAAAGCGAGTCTGAATAGGGCGTTCAGTTGGCAGGAATAGACGCGAAGCGGGATGATCTACCCTTGGCCAGGTTGAAGATGGGGTAACACCCATTGGAGGACCGAACCGGTGTTTGTTGAAAAAAGCTCGGATGAGCTGAGGGTAGGGGTGAAAGGCTAATCAAATTCCGTGATAGCTCGTTCTCTCCGAAATAGCTTTAGGGCTAGCGTCGTGTGATTTGGATCGGTGGTAGAGACATGGATGGACTAGGGGGCTTTCCGGCTTACTGAATCCAACCAAACTTCGAATGCCGATCACAACCAGCACGGCAGTCAGACTGTGGGGGCTAAGCTTCACAGTCGAGAGGAAAACAGTCCAGACCGCCTGCTAAGGTCCCCAAATTATAGTTAAGTGGGAAAGGAAGTCGGAACGCTCAGACAGCCAGGAGGTTGGCTTAGAAGCAGCCATCCTTTAAAGAAAGCGTAATAGCTCACTGGTCAAGCGGTCCGGTGCCGACAATACAACGGGGCTAAAACTATATACCGAAGCAGCGGATGCACACTTTGTGTGCGTGGTAGGAGAGCATTCTCTCGTGGATGAAGCGTAACTGTGAAGATACGTGGACGTGAGAGAAGAGACCCTGCCGGCATAAGTAGCGATAATGAAGGTGAGAACCCTTCACGCCGAAAGTCTAAGGTTTCCTGAGGAAGGTTAATCCGCTCAGGGTTAGGCGGTCCCTAAGCTGAGGCCGAAAGGCGTAAGCGATGGAATTCCGGTTAATATTCCGGACCTCCCAGTATCTCGTTATCACGATGGGGTGACGCATAAGGATAGGCAGGACCTCATATGGCTATGGGGTTTGATACGCGCAAGCTGGTTTCTCCAGGCAAATCCGGGGAGACTTAACAGTGAGGCGTAAAACAGTAAGCCGTAGGGCTGAAAGCTGCCGATTTCATGGTGCCAAGAAAAACCTCTAAGGAGAGAGGCTGGGAACCGTACCACAAACCGACACAGGTAGACGAGGAGAATATCCAAAGGCGCTCGAGTGAAAGCTTGTTAAGGAACTCGGCAAATTAGACCCGTAACTTCGGGAGAAGGGTCGCCCCCGTGGGTGCAAGCCCAGGGGGGCCGCAGTGAAGCGCGAACGGCGACTGTTTAACAAAAACACAGGTCTCTGCAAAGTCTAAAACGACGTATAGGGGCTGACTCCTGCCCGGTGCCGGAAGGTTAAAGAGAGAGGTTAGCCGCAAGGCGAAGCTTTGAACTGAAGCCCCGGTGAACGGCGGCCGTAACTATAACGGTCCTAAGGTAGCGAAATTCCTTGTCGGGTAAGTTCCGACCTGCACGAATGGAGTAACGATCGTTCGACTGTCTTAACGAGTTGCTCGGCGAACTTGTAGTACCGGTGAAGATGCCGGTTACCCGCAGCTAGACGAAAAGACCCCGTGCACCTTTACTATACTTTTACTATGAGTTACGGCACTTGCTGCGCAGGATAGGTGGGAGGCTTTGAGGCCGGACTTTTGGGTTCGGCGGAGCCAACGGTGAGATACCACCCTGCGATTGTTGTGATTCTAACCTCCACCCCTTATCGGGGTGAGGGACATAGTAAGACGGGTAGTTTGACTGGGGCGGTCGCCTCCTAAATTGTAACGGAGGCGCGCGAAGCTACACTCAGGTCGTTTGGAAATCGACCGTCGAGTGCAAAGGCATAAGTGTGGTTAACTGCAAGACCTACAAGTCGAGCAGATGCGAAAGCAGGCCTTAGTGATCCGGTGGTTCTGTATGGAAGGGCCATCGCTCAACGGATAAAAGGTACGCCGGGGATAACAGGCTGATCATTGCCAAGAGTTCATATCGACGCAATGGTTTGGCACCTCGATGTCGGCTCATCGCATCCTGGAGCTGTAGAAGGTTCCAAGGGTTAGGCTGTTCGCCTATTAAAGCGGTACGTGAGCTGGGTTCAGAACGTCGCGAGACAGTTCGGTCTCTATCTGCTGTGGGCGTAGGAGATTTGAAGAGGGCTGTCCTTAGTACGAGAGGACCGGGATGGACGAACCTCTTGTGTTCCAGTTGTCATGCCAATGGCACGGCTGGGTAGCGAAGTTCGGTTGTGATAACCGCTGAATGCATATAAGCGGGAAGCACGCTCTAAGATGAGATCTCCCAACCCGTAAGGGAAATGAAGGGCCCAGGAAGACCACCTGGTTGATAGGCTGGAGGTTGAAGCGCAGTAATGCGTGTAGCTTACCAGTACTAATCGCCCGTTCGGCTTGTCCATAGAATTTACTCTGTGCAATGTTTTGTCCATTGTTCTGGAGCACATTCAATACAAGCTTTGTGGTTATAAGCTGAAACATTCAATCTATTCAGTTGTGAACGATCGCGCCGCGGCGTGCGTTTGACAGTTTGCCGGTGAGTTTACTACGAGGGTCCCACCCGTTCCCATCCCGAACACGGAAGTTAAGCCTCGTCGGGCCGATGGTACTGCACGCGTAAGTGTGTGGGAGATTAGGAGATTGCCGGCATTATTTGTGAAAGAGCCCACCCTTGCGGTGGGCTCTTTGTTTATATCCGTTGCGATTTGCCCGCGTGCCGCGATGCCGCCTGGCTGGCCGGAGATCGCGCCTGAGCGCTTCCATCTGCGGCCTGCAAGGCCGCTCAGACTTGAGCAGGCCGTCAAAAGTCGTGGATAGAAACGGCGAAATCCTCTCAGGAGATACACTGAGGAGAGACTCTATTTCCAGCTCAGCTTTGATTCCATAAAGGAGATTTCCGTGTTACAGCGCACTTTCAGCATCATCAAGCCCGACGCAGTCAAAAACGGCGACGCAGGAGCCATTCTCGCAGAGATTGTGAAGGCTGGGTTCAAGATCGTTTCCATCAAGAGGATCTCCATCTCCAGACCGCAGGCCGAGGGCTTCTATCATGTGCATGCGGCGCGGCCGTTCTTTGGGGAACTCTGCGAGTTTATGAGTTCGGGACCGATCTTTCCGATGGTGCTGGAGAAGGAGAATGCGATTGCCGATCTGCGCAAGTTGATGGGCGCTACCGATCCCGCCGCGGCAGAGAAGGGAACCATTCGACAGCGGTTTGCAACTTCCATCGGAGAGAACGCAATTCATGGATCGGATGGCGAGGAGACAGCGGCCTTCGAGATAGGCTACTTCTTTGCGGGGGTCGAGCTAATGTAGCTTGGCGAGGGGCAAGCTGAAGTAGCATCGAGGGGGTCAAGCGATGGCGGCCGCGCGGATTGTGTGCCGTTACCCCTGCCTTGCTGCCCGCATCCTCTTGGCTTCCTGGCATGGGTTTCCTTGCGCTTGTTCCTGGACACCCCTTCGGACCTCCCTCGGTACGAAAATCGCACCCAAACGTGTGTGGAGAAGCGGGAGCCAAGGCCAGGGTTCCTATCTGCCGCCTGGGCGCAGGCAAGGTTCAACGGGGTGGTCAGTTGAGGAAATCCTGCATTCCGCTTGCCTGGAAGAATCAAAAGACGCAGAGAATGTGAAAATTGCACAGCAAACAGATCGCCAACAGGACTATGATGCTGGCGAACCGCCTCACCTGCCTTTCCGTGTCGGGAAACTTTGCCTGTTCGGTTTGGGAGAGTGGTTCAAATTCGAGTGCGTAGAGGTGTCGCATGACAGTCTTGCCTGTTCTGTGGATCGTGTGGGGAGTTGTAGCCGCTATTTTGTTGATTCTTTTGGGGTATCGTGGAACGCTGACGCGCTATGAGGAAGACCAGATCTTTCTCGATCAGGCGACCAGCCTGGAAGCTCGGGAACAGGGCGATATCCAGAAGAAGCTGGATAAGATCAGGCCATATCTGGTAGGTACGCTCTGGGTGATTGGAGCGCTGACAGTGGCCATCCTCGGCCTGTACGTTCAAGATGCGATCCGTCATTTGATGTAGAGCTGGATGCCGGCGAGCGGTCCGCCCGGGCGGATCGAGTGGGTGGTGTTGCTGCCGGGAGCGGGCCAGGGCGGAGGAGTTCTGCTCAAGCACTCTCTTTCTCCGCCCGCTGATCGAACGGCACGAGTTATGCTGGGAAGATGGAGAAGCAGAGAACACAGGTGACGTGCGAGGTCTTTGGGACGCTCGCCGGCGGCGGTCAGGTGGATGTCTACACCCTGAAGAGTGCAGCGGTTGAGCTGCGGCTGATCACATACGGGGCTCGCGTGGTGGGGCTCAAGACAGCGGATCGAGCTGGCGCCTGGGACGATGTGGCGCTCGGCTACGATGCACTGAAGCCTTACGTGGAAGCCCGCAATGCGTATCTGGGCACGATGGTGGGGCGATTCGCCAATCGCATCGCGCAGGGACGGTTCGAACTGGAGGGAAGAACGGTCCAGACCACCATCAACAACGGCCCCAACATGCTGCATGGGGGCAAAGAGGGCTTTGATCAGCGCAACTGGGAAGCCGCTATTGTGCCGGATGGCGTGGAGTTTACCTTGCTGAGTCCGGATGGCGACCAGGGCTTCCCCGGGGCGCTGCGGGCGCGCGTGCGCTATACCCTGCAGGACAACGTGGTGCGGATGACCAGCTCCGCAAGAAGCGATCAGACGACGGTGGTGAACCTGACCAACCACACGTATTTCAATCTGGATGGCGAGGCCTCTGGGACGATTCTGGGGCAGGATCTGACGCTGGAGGCGGAAGCTTATACGCCGGTCGCTAGCGCGGAGGCGATTCCTACCGGAGAGATCGCCACAGTGGAAGGGACGCCCTTTGACTTTCGCAGCCCGACGCGCATTGGAGCCCGAATCGAGGAGCCAAACGAGCAACTCGCGTTTGGACGCGGTTATGACCACAACTGGGTGGTGCGGGGCAGAGCGGGGGAGTTGAGGCCGGCGGCGAAGCTATATGCGCCGGCCTCAGGCCGCGTGCTGAGGGTAGAGACGACCGAGCCGGGGATTCAGTTCTACTCCGGGAACTTTCTGGATGGAACGCTGATCGGCAGGTCGGGGGTGAACTATGCGAAGCGGAGCGGGTTATGCCTGGAGACGCAGAGGTTTCCGGACACGCCCAACCATCCCAACTTTCCTTCCGCAGTGTTGAAGCCAGGGGAAGAGTACTCGAGCGTGACCACCTGGACCTTTTTGGTCGAGTAGCGCCGCTCGCTGACCATGGTTGCAAACCGCGGAGGTTCCGCGTTCCGCGCGCTCTTGAGCTACGCGGCTCGCTCTGTCGGCGATATAGCATTTTCACAGTAGGCGCAGACGGACGCCCCGACCTCGATGGGCGTTTTGCCCAATGAAAACGCCACTGCGAGCCCTCTCGGGGGTGCGCATCCGCACTGAAAGTTCAATAGCGTGTGCCGAGCTTCCGGCCCGGCGCTTTGTCTACCCCGTGCGGGCTCGATCGCCTGGCAGTCCGCAGAGATTCATTCTCCAAACGGAAACTGCTTCGCCGCCGGCCCCTTTGGGAGCCAACAGCGAAGCAGTCTCCATCCAGCGGACTCTGGAACGCCTGGAAGATCAGAAGTGTTCAAATAAATGGACACTACCGCCGCAAAAGCACGAGCCGCGACCGTCTCCATGGGTATGAATCCGGTCGCTTGCGCAACCGTGAAGAGGGGCAGACAGGCACGCCCTGGAGGCTTACCTGCATGACCCACGGGAAACGGAGCAGCTAGACGAATCTGCCGGCGAACTTCCTGCGTGCAATTCCAGCCGCGCCAAGCAGGCCAGTGCCAAACAACAGCAGGCTGCTCGGTTCGGGTGCGATGTCAGCAGTGCCGGAGTAAGTCGCCAACGTCGAGTCCTGGGTCGTCAGGTCCAGCGAGCCGACGGTTGGGCCGGCCGAGCCGATCATGCCTGACTCAGTAAAGGTGCCCATGGTGTCGACGTTGATGTCATTACCGCTGTTGGAGACCATGGTGACCGAGGTCAGATCATATGTCAAGGTCGAGCCATTTTCGGTAATGGTGAGCAGTGGCGACTGACTCAGCGGCCCGGTTGTGCTGAGGCTGAAGGTGTAAGTGCCGCTCCCAGTGCCGGTGAGGTTGCCGAAGGTGACTGTGCCACCGTCGAAGGCCGTCAGGCTGCCGAAACCGTCGGCGGCTGATGCTGAATAGCCGGACGATCCGCCTGACTCGAAGCTGACGGTGTTGTTGCTGCTGTCGTACGAAGCGTTATATTGCCCGATGCTGAT
>JAKAQS010000075.1 GCA_021819585.1 Acidobacteriota bacterium | reverse complement strand
CAGGAGTTGAGAAGTCAGCTTACCTGGCTTGGAGTGGAGGCATATCGCCGCGAGGAGATCTCACAAGGAAGGCTTCGTGAGCTGGCAGGTAAGCTCAACGTCCCCGCGCGGGAGTTGATCGAACTCGCCGAAGCGGCCAGAGGAAACTAATGGGGGTTCACGGGTGAGATCTGCAATCGTCGTGGCGGATACATCCGTTCTCATCAATTTCCTCCGTATTGATCGAATGGACTTGATCGGCAGACATCCGCGGCGGTTTCTTGCCACTGACCACGTAGAAGCAGAGATCACGAGCGGTTACCCCGAACAGAGGATTTGCTACCGGAACGCGGTGGCCTCCGGCTTCCTTGATACTTGCTCCGTCGCCGATCCGGAAGAGGTGGAGATCTTTCTGCGCTTACGCCCTGGGGAACGCCTCGGCACAGGAGAATGTTCGGCGCTCGCCGTAGCGATCCACCGGAGATTTCCCATCGCTATCGACGATAACCGGGCTGTGAAGCGCGCGATCCGCGAGGTGGGCGCAAAGCTCGAAGTCGTTAAAACAGTCGATGTGATGGTTGCTCTTATTCGATCCGACGTGCTGGATATCGCTGCTGCCGATCACATCAAGGACACTTGGGCACGAGATCACAGGTTTCGGCTGAAATCCGCCTCATTTCAGGAACTACTCTGAACGGGCCCTTGCATAGAAAAAAGGGTCCAAGCATTCGGCCAGATTGGAATGGAGGAGCAGTTCCTGTTCAGGCGCCTGTAGTATCTCCCGTGACAGGTGTACCCGGATGCCTCGGCGTTGACGGGCACTTTGCCCCAATCTCCGGAGTCCTCGGCGGGCTTGCCCGCCGGGGTGGAATGAAAACGCTGGAGCAAGACCGCCTCGCGGTCTATTTTTGCTCCGGCGCGTACATACGGAGCAGCCGCCGTGAAGAGTAACCGACCAGGTGCGAGGACGGGAGCCGGGACCTGCCCATTTTCCTCGGGACGGCTTTTGAAATGGGCTCCCTCGAAGCGGAGGCCCGAGGGGTTGCCCGTCTTCGTTTGCTTGCCGCAGTAATGCTTGCCCGCAAACTTCGCGCCTATGTCGGCCTTGGATTCGGTTCCCAACGCGTCCACGCTTCCTTCCAAACGGTGTTAGAACAAATGTGCCTACGATAGCTCTTGGGCAGATCCTTCCGATTGCCGCTTTTCAGCCCGGATTCAATGCAAGACACCCATTCTTTCAGCCACTTTCTACAACTCAGGTTCTCGAAAACCCAACGGACTCAGTGCGCAATTCAATGATTACAAATTGGTTATCGATCTTTCAGCCCAAAGGCGGCGGGTCCGCCTTCCACCCCATTCAGAATTCACAGAACATGCGCGGAAACTAGCCTAAGATGGTGACTTGTCACAGGTTTGCCGCCATGGAACCAGCGTTCTCCCAATCCGCGCCCTCACCTCCGGTGAACGATCCTCAACCCAACCCCGAACCCGCCCCGCCCTCCCTGCCCGAACCAGATCCGGGCGTCTACCACCCCCACACTTCCCCACCCGCATCTGATCCCAAGGAATGACTCTTTTTCTTCTCCGCCACGCCAGTGCCGGCACACGCCGGGCCAATCCACTCCTGGATGTCAAGCGCCCCTTGGACAAGGACGGCAAGGCACAGTGCCTTCAGCTAGCCCACGTTCTCAACGCGCTCAAGGTCAACTTCGATCTGGTGGTCTCCAGCCCGCTCAAGCGCAGCCTGCAGACGGCCCAACTCATCGCCACCGAAACCGGCTACGAGCAGGAGGTGGTCGTCTCCAACGCTCTGGCCCCGTCGGCCACCTTTGCACATTTTCAACATCTGCTCCATGAATGCTCCAGCGCGGAAGACATCCTCGTGGTGGGGCACAATCCCAACATCTCCCAGTTCCTTGGCCAGTTGCTGGGCGTAGCCGCCCAGAGCGATTCGGAGCCCCATCCGGCCCGCATCCGCCTGCGCAAGGGCTCCCTGGCCCGCCTCACCCTCCAGCGCAACAGCGCTGTCCTCCAGTCACTGATTGATCCCCGCATCGTCCGGGCCCTCTACACCACCTCGACCAAAAGCTCGCGGTCGAAGACCTCGCGGAAGTAGCCGGACTCCTTCTTGAGCGACCACTGTTCCAGCTCCGCCCCGCCGCGGGCCGGGATCAGCTCCAGCACCACGCGCTTCGGATACACCCTGGTCCTCACCTTCACTGCCGCGGTCGCGCGATCCTGGTTCAACGCCTCGGCCAGGCGCAGCAGCACCACCGCTCTCTGTATGTTCCCGTGCTCCTCCACCGGAACAAAGCGCATCGGCCGGTCCATCGGTTCCGGTCGGCTCTTGCCCAGATAACGTGCAACAGCCGCCACGATGGCCCGCTGCACCGGCGAAAACCCAAAGATCTCAGAGTGCGCGATGATGTACTGCGTATGGCGGTGGTGGCCTTGGTGGTTCATGTACTTGCCCACCTCCTGCATCATCGCGGCCGCTTGCAGCCACAACCGATACTCGTCCGGAAGGCGATGCACCGTGCGTAGTTGATCGAACAACTGCACGCAGTGCTCTCGCTCCGGCTCCGCCTTGCGAGGATCCACGCCATATCGCCGGCAGACCTCCAGCACACCCTCCCAGCGTTCAGCCTCCATCGTCTGGTGCGCTCTCGCGCGCACGTCGGAGTCGGCCAGCATTTGCGCCAGAACGCCGTCGCGCAGCCCCATCCGCGAGAATCTGTATCCCTTCAGATTCATCCGTTCCAGCAGCGCTGCAAACACCTGCGCTCCACCGGCGATGATCTCCGCGCGGCGCGGCCCGATGCCCACCACGGCCGATCTCTGAGCGTGATCCAGCTTGAGCAGACGGTCGGCCATCTTGCGCACCGCCGGAGTCTCAGCCTCCAGCAGCTTGACTCGCTTGACAGCCACCTTCTTTGCCGCCCGAGATCCCGCAACCACGCTTGCGCCCTTGCTCTCGAGCCCCAACTCCAGGGCGTTGCTGGCCTCGGCCAGGGCCGCCGCCGTGCCGGAGGTGGCAATCACCAGCCCCACCCTCGGGCGTCCCAGCTTGCGCTCGGCCCGCCCAAGCTCGCGATCGATGAACTTTCTGAGCCGGGCAATATCCTCTTTTCCCGGAGGATCCACCCTTAGAAAGTCACTTTGCAGACGTACCGCGCCCAGCGGCAAGCTCACCATCTGTTGGATCCGTCCCCGGTCGGAGACCGTCACCTCGCAACTGCCGCCTCCCAGGTCGATCAGCAGACATTTCCCCTGCGCTCCCGGCTCGCGGTTCACAATCCCAAGGTGAATCAGCCGCCCCTCTTCCAACCCGGAGATCACCTCCACGTTCCATCCTGTGGCCGACTTCACCCACGCCCGAAACGCCTCGGAGTTGCGCGCATCCCGCACCGCGCTGGTGGCAACTACCCTCACCCTGTCAACCACATGCGTCTGCACAGAACGCTGAAAGCGCTTCAGTGTCTTGATGGTGTTGGCCATCGCATCCGGCGAGATCACTCCGGTTTCAAAGACGCTGGCTCCCAGCCGCGTCACCTCGCGGTCTTCAAAGAGCACCTTCAGGCGGTGCTGCTGCACCGAAGCAATGGCCAGCCGGACCGAGTTCGACCCAATATCAATCGCTGCAAACGTGGGCATCTTCGCCTCAATCCTTTCACGACCCTCGCGGTGGAAAACCGGCGCTTTCTTTTCCGGATTCTCGCCGTATTCGCGTCCTCCCGCATCCCGGGTGGGCTTACCTTCGATATGCTGGGGAGATAGCCCTTTGTGGGCAATTTGCCGTATCCCCTTTTACCGGACCACAATGAGCGCCATCCACCCCACGCCGATTGACACAAACCCGCCGTCGTTCCTCTCACCCTACCGGCGGCCTGGCGCTGCATCCGCCCGTTGGTCACGCTCCAACTTAGCCATCTTGCTCGCGCTCTGGCTGGCCGTCTTCGTCTCTGCCGCCTTCACCCCACCCCTGTTGGATGACGCGGATACAACCCACGCCCAAGCGGCTCAATCCATGCTCGCCACGGGCGATCTGGTCACTTTGCACGTAGATGGGGTCCGCTACCTGGAAAAGCCGCCCCTGCCCTACTGGATCGCGGCGCTCTGTCTCAAATTTTTTACTCCGGGTCCACCCTACGCGAGGAGCGCCGGTGCGGAACGCTCCGCCACCTTCGCCGTTCACTTTCCCCTGGCCCTGGAGGTGCTCGGTCTGGCGCTGCTGGGCTACGCCTGGGCGAAGCGGGCCTTCCCCTCCCCGAATCAGCACGGAGCGCTCTACAGCGGCATCTTCATTCTGACCTCGGCCGGCGTCTTCCTCTTCACCCGGGTCTTCATTCCGGACGCTCTTCTCTCTTTACTCCTGGCCTTCACCCTGTATGCCTTTCTCCGCTCTCTGGAGGAGCCTGACGAATCGCTCCCAAGCAGGATCTGGGTGCGCTCAGCCTGGCCCTACTGGGCATGGCTCTCTCTGGCCCTGGCCGTGCTCACCAAGGGCCTGGTAGCCATTGTTTTGATCTTCGGCGCCGCGATCATCTTTTTTTTCTGGACCGGTTTCTACACTCTTTGGCGCCGACTTCGTCCCTTTAGCGGAGTCTTGCTCTTCCTGGCCGTCGCCGCTCCATGGCACATCCTGGCCGGCCTGCGCAACACCGGCGGCGCCAACGGACATGGTTTCTTCTGGTTCTACTTCATCAATGAGCACGTACTTCGCTTCCTCGGCCGGCGCATTCCGCGCGACTACAACAAGCTCCCCGGCTACCTCTACTGGTCTCTGCACATCGTATGGCTCTTCCCCTGGAGTCTGTTTGCTCCCGCGGCTCTGGTAGCCGCCTGGCGCAGGCGGAACCAGATCTTCTCGCGCGCGGCCGGCTCCTTTCGCGACCAGACCGTACTTCTGGCGCTGGCCTTCAGCGCTCTGCTTCTGGTCTTCTTCTCCATCTCCACCAATCAGGAGTACTACACCTTTCCGGTCTATCTCCCGCTGCTGATGCTTCTGGGTGCGGCGCTAGCTTCCATCGAATCAGGCGTTGGCTCTCTCGACCGCACCCTACGCCGCGCGCTCTCCTTCGCCTTCGCCTCCTACGCGACTCTCGGCGTGGCCATCGCGGCAGCGCTTGCCTACGGCCTTTGGTCGTCCCGAAACCTTCCCTTCGCCCCGGATATCGGGGAGTTAGTGGCCTACCGCAACGTGGCCGGATACACCCTTTCGTTGTCGCACTTTTTCGATCTCACCGGCCCGTCCTTTGCCGCCTTGCGCCTGCCCGCCTCGCTGGCCATGGCTGCCTTCCTCATCGGTCCGGCCGCCGCCTGGATCCTGTACTCGCGAGGCCGCTTCTTCCATGCCATTCTCTGTGTTGCCGCTGCCAGCGGCATATTCCTGATCGCGGCGCAGATCGCCTTCGTCCGATTCAATCCCATGCTTTCCTCGGTGAACTTCGCCCGGACTATCCTTCAACTGGAAGACTCGGGCCGAATCTCCCGCGACAACATCGTTCTTCTTTATGGGGACCATGCCTTTGGCTCCTCCATCCCCTTCTACCTGGACCGCCGCGTCGACCTGGTCAACGGCCGAACCACCTCAATGTACTTCGGCAGCACCTTTCCGGACGCGCCTCCCATCTTCCTCACCTCCGCCGACCTCCTCTCGCAGTGGGGCCGCGGCCCTCGCAAAGTGCTCTTCGTCCCGCCCGATCTTCGCGGAGAAGTCGACCAACTCCTCGGGAACCGCCAGATCATTCTGCAGCGGACATCCGGCAAAGCCCTCATCACCGACCGCCCGCTGCATCGACCTTGACCGTACCTGACGACCACCAACGTTCCCGGAGAGTTTTTTCCAACTCGTGACCTCCCTCTCGTCCAAAACGATCGCATCCACTGCCGAGCTCCAGCCCCCGCACGCCCAAGCATCCGTCAGAGGCCGGCGGCGCTGGCGGGCCTCCTCGCTGACCCTCATCTTTGCCGTCTGGGCCGTCCTCCAGATCGGTGGGCTGTTCACTCCCGGTCTTATGGATGACGTCGATAGCGTCTATATTCAGGTAGCCCGCGAGATGCTCCAGCGCCACGACTTCATCACCCCCACCGTGGACGGGATTCGTTTCTTTGACAAGCCGCCTTTGATGTACTGGATGGCAGCCGGCTCCATGCATCTCTTCGGGATCCACGATTGGGCCGGCCGCCTGCCCCTGGCCCTGGGCGTGCTCGCCTTGCTTCTGGCCGCTTACGCCCTCGGCATCCGCTTCTACTCTGGCGCCTCGCCGGCGGAGCATCCCGACCGTGGCGGCCTTTACGCCGCCTTGATCCTGGCAACCAGTATCGGCCCTTACCTCTATACCCGTTTCTACATTCCCGACATTCTGATCGCGCTGTGGATGACCATCTCCATCCATCTTTTTCTCATCGCTCTGGACAGAATCGAAGACCGAATACACAACCCGACCCCGCGGCAACCCTCGGCTCTGCTCCCTTGTCTGGGCTTCGCCGCCGTCACTGCCGTCGATCTGCTCACCAAGGGCTTTATCGGGATCGTCTTTCCCCTCGGCTTCGTCCTCCTCTATTTAGCCATCACGGGACGGCTAAAGCTGCTGGGCAAATTTCACCTGATCGCCTCAACAGTGATCTTCCTGGTCCTTGCGGCGCCCTGGCACATTCTGGCGGCGGTTCGCAATCCGCCCATCTCCATGCCTGCCGGCATGGGTCTTCCCGCACGTGCCGGCTGGGCCTGGTTTTATCTCTACAACGAACACATCGCCCGGTTCCTCGGCCGCCGCATCCCTCACGACTACGGACAGGTCCCCATCCCGATCTTCTGGACCCTCCTGCTGCTCTGGTTGCTACCCTGGGTAGCCTTCCTGCCGGCATCGCTCAAGGACGCATGGCGCTCGCTCCGCCGCTCCCCGGAGAGATCCCAACTTCGCTTCGATTCCGACCAGGAACTTTCCCCTGGAACCGATACGGATTTCATTGAGCCGGACCGAGCGAAGGAGGCAGCGCTGAGCTGTCTTCTCTGGGCCGGCGTCATCCTGGGCTTCTTCACCCTCTCCTCCCGGCAGGAGTACTATCATCTGCCCGCACTGCCGGCGTTGGCTCTGCTGGTGGCAGGCCTGTTGGCCCAAGCCGACGCCGAAGGCGAGGATCAAGCGCGCCGAACGTGGCAAACCGGAGCATCTCCGCAAAACCTTGCCCTGCGACAGGTTGGACTCTCGGCTATCTATTTCCTTGTCCCTCTGGGTCTTCTGCTCTCCGCAATCTGCAGCTACTTCGCCGTCACTTCCCCCACGCCGCAAGCTGGGGCTACGCTCAACCAACTCCTAAGCTCAAACCCAGGTGACTATGACCTCTCGCTGGGGCACATCTTCGACCTGACGGGACGAGCGATGGGCTTCTTCCGCGGACCGCTGCTCGCCGTGGCTTTCGGGATGTTCACCCTTGGCCCCATCGCGTACTTCGTGCGCCGGCGCAACAGCCTTGCCGCCAATCTGCTGATCGCCGCCGCCATGACCGGCGTGCTGCTGGCCGCGCACCAGGGCCTGGTGCGCTTCTACCCGATTCTTGGATCCAAGGGTCTGGCGGTGAAGATCGATGCACAGTACCGCCCCGGCGATCTGGTGATCATCGACGGAGAACTCACGGCAGGCTCCACGCTCCTCTTTTACACCCCGCGCTCGGCGGCTCCGGTACTTCTGGTGAACGGCCGCCGCAACGGCCCGTGGTTTGGGAGCTTTTACCCTGACGCCCCGAAGATCTTCCTCGACGATGCACAGCTCGACCATCTGTGGGCCGGCGCCCACCGCATCTTCCTGCTCACCTACCACCCTGCGGCCCGCGCCGCCAACCTAATCCCGTTCGCGCCCGTTTACTCGTTCGCCTCTAGCGGCGGCAAGACGGTGCTGAGCAACCAGCGGTAAAGCATTTTCCCTGAATGAAGATGTAATGCGGGGCTTCAACGCTGTCGGAGATGGGCGGCCTTCCCCTGGGAAACCACCCTTCTCCTGGCTGCGGAGCATCTTTGCTACGGAGCATCTACTGCCCACATTGAAAATGCTTGCCGGCAACCCTTTGAGGATCGCCGTGCCCCAGCCGCCGCGGCCGCAGGATTCGATGGCACAAAAACACCCTGCGCAGCTCGCGCCTTTTTCGGTAGATGCCCCGTCCCGGAGGAAGCTGGCGGCAAAACGTTCAATGGCCGCCCAGATGGGCGGCCATTGAGAGGAACGGTGGAGTGAAAAGTCTTAGTCGTGATCCTCGCCCTCGATCTCGGACTGCTTCCACTTGAGCAGGTCGCCCAGCGTCGTGCTGCCGGCGTTGGCGCTGGAAGAACCGCTTCCCTGCGTCTTGCCGCCCTTGCCTTTGCTGGATTCCTTGTAGATCTCCACCTCGGCTCGCGTAGCCTCTTCGCCGATAGCCTTGATGGAAAGACCGACCTTCTTCTCTTCCTGGTTCATCTTGACGATCTTGAACTCGTGCTCGTCGCCGACCTGGAGGGAGATCTGCTTGCCGTGCTCATCGACCGCCTCAGAGACGTGACAAAGGCCCTCGATCCCCTCGGCGATCTCGACGAAGGCTCCGAACTGCGCGGTGCGCAGAACCTTGCCGTTGATGACATCGCCGACCCGGTGCTGGACAAAGAACGTCTCCCATACATCGGGCTGCAGTTGCTTGACGCCCAGCGAGAGGCGGCGGTTCTCCGGCTCCACGCCCAGAACGACAGCCTTCACTTTCTCCCCCTTCTTCAACACCTCAGAGGGATGCTTGATCCGCTTGGTCCAGCTCAAATTGGAGACATGCACCAGACCATCAATCCCGTCTTCGATCTCGATGAAGGCTCCGAAGTCGGTGAGGTTGCGCACCCGGCCTTCAATGACGGCTCCGACCGGATACTTCTCCTCCAGTTGCTCCCAGGGATTATCCTGCAACTGTTTCATCCCCAGCGAGATGCGGCGATCAGTAGGGTTGACCGAGAGGATGATGGTCTCGACCTCGTCGCCGGGCTTTACCAGCTTGGAAGGATGCTTCATCCGCTTGGACCAAGTCATCTCAGAGACGTGAACCAAGCCCTCGATGCCCTGCTCAAGTTCGACAAACGAGCCGTAGTCAGTGACGGAAAGGACTCTGCCGCGGACGTGAGCGCCCACCGGATAACGTTCCACTGCATCCAGCCATGGGTCGGGAGAGAGCTGTTTGAATCCAAGGGAAACACGCTGCTTCTCCCGATCGAACTTCAGAACTTTGACCTGAATCTCGTCACCCACATTGACCAGGTCGCGGGGGTGGGTCAGGCGTCCCCAGCTCATATCGGTGATATGCAGCAGACCGTCCAGACCGCCCATATCCACGAAGGCGCCGTAATCGGTCAGGTTCTTCACCACTCCGGTAAAGACCGAACCCTCTTCCAGCGTCGCCAGCGTAACGGATTTCTTGGCGTTCTGCTCCTCTTCGAGGATCTCCTTGCGGGAGATCACCACGTTGCCCCGCTTTTTGTTCAATTTGATGACCCGGACTTCAATCTCCGTGCCAATGTAGCCGTCCAGATTGCGAACCGGACGAACTTCAACCTGGGAGCCGGGGAGGAACGCCTTAATCCCAATGTCGACGGTAAGGCCACCTTTGACCCGGCTCACGACCAGGCCTTTGACCGGCGTCTTGGTGTTCGCCGCCTCCTCCAGCTTGTCCCATACCTTGTGACGCAAGGCCTTCTCGTAGCTGACGAGATAACCGCCTTCCTTCTCCTCGCGCTCCACGATGACCTCGACCACATCGCCGATGTTGAACTTCGGCGTACCCGTGTGGTCCAGAATCTGCTCCAGCGGAATCAACCCCTCCGACTTGAGGCCGATATCGACCACGGCGTGCTTGTCTGTGATCTTGACAAGGGCGCCGGTGACAATCGCCTCCTCGGCGGTAAGCGCCTGCGCAGCATCTTTCTCGGCAGCCTGCTCGCGGTCAAAGCTCTCCAGCGCCTTGGCAAAGTCCTCGGCGTCGTACTCCGGCTCCGGTTCGGTAGGGAGCGCTACGGAAGCCGCCGGCTCGGCCTCTGTCGGCTTATCGGCTTCCTTTGTGGCGGGGATGCTGGGGTTGGAGGGATAGTCGCTGGTCACCGCAACTTCCTGGGTTGCGGTCTCGTTGGGGAGTTCGGGGGCGGGTGATTCCAGTGTGGTATTCAGGACGGTACTCTCGGAATGGAAGAAATTGTGGTCGTGGTCGGCCATGGAAATAAGACTGCTCCGGGGTCCAGTTCCCCCTCCCCTGGCGCTTGCATCGGCTGGCCGTCAAACCAACTGGAGGCGGCAGTCATCCGCGCCCTCTTGGGGGTTTGACCTATTCCTAAGGATGTCAGCGGGAGTGAGGTGAAGCGTCCAGAAGAGAGCCTGCGACTGGATCCCGCGCGCATTCTCTCAATCCAAAGTGTAGCAGCGCCGCGGTCCATGGGTCAACGCAACTGATCGAACATCGGCCATTTGATCCTCTTTACCTCGGCTTCCGCGCGCCCGGCTTCCGCGTCCGTCGCTGTCCCTGTGGATCCCCACCGGCAGCGACCTATACTGCTTCCATGGAGTACCTCTACACCCCCTGGCGGTACCAGTACGTGACCGGTTCCGACCGGACCCGGCCGAAGCTCGGTGTACCTGAGGCGCTCTCGGCATGGCCGGGAGAGACCCATTGCGTCTTCTGCAACATGATTGCCGCGGTGGAGTATGCGGTGGAGAACGGGATGGCCCGTACAGAAGCAGAGGCTTCCGTCTACCTTCTGGAGCGCGGGAAGAGCTGCTTTGCGGTTCTGAATGCCTTTCCTTACAACAGCGGGCACCTGATGGTGGTTCCCTACCGGCATGAGCCGAGCCTGGCCGGGCTGCCCCTGGAGGAGGCCGAGGAGATGCTGCGAATGACGCGCAGGGTCGAGCGGGTTCTTCAGGTTGCTTACCAGCCCCACGGTCAGAACCTCGGATTGAATCTGGGCAAGGCTGCCGGAGCCGGCGTGGCTGAACACCTTCACCTCCACGCGGTTCCCCGCTGGCTAGGGGATACAAACTCCATGACGGTGCTGGCAGGAACGAGGATCCTGCCAGAGAGCCTCGAACAGAGCTGGCGAAGAATACGCGAGGCCATGGCCGCCGATACCCCGGAGCCTCGGTGAGGCAGGGGCGATCGGGGTCGAGTGTGACCCGTCCCCGCGACCTTTCACCCTATCCGTACAACCCAAGGCAGCAAAAGGCCGTCGAAAACGACTAAAGAATGCGTTCGCCAACCGAAGTTCCAGGGAGGTGCATCATGACGCAGCGGGTAGATCCACCGAGTGAGATCACGGCGCCCGGCAGGGTGCAACGAACATTCCAGCAAAATTGGCCGCTCCGCAAGGGGGAAGTGCTGCGAATGCCCCCTTCGATTGCGGGTCATGGCCACGCGGCATGGGCCAAGCCGTTTGCCGCAAAGACCCTGATTCAGCCTCAGGATGGCGCCGTCGATGCTCGATCCGGTTTTTTGCACCGCGACAGCAGCACGCATGAGTCCGAAGATGCCCAACTCACCGGTGAAACCCGATCTCTGGATCGCCGATTGCAGGGATTGAACATCGTACAGGACTATCTGAAGAAAGAAAACGCTCGCGTGAAAACCACTCCAGCGAGGATCGGCGCCGAGGTTGCGTAGATGCGCAACACAAAAGGAAACTCTCCTGGCTGAGCCGCATGACCTCCTGACGCCAGTGCGCGTCTCGCCAAGGAGTGCGCCGTAGTGCATTCGCCCCTGCAAAAATGGCTGCGGAAGCGTCGAATTGCAGCGGTGCTTGCAAAGCAGCCCATCGTTTGAACCGTTGCACAGCTTCACCGCGTGCCGAATGCGGCACCCTCCTTCTTGGACTGCGTCCACTCTCGAATCGCCTGCGCGGGAATCAAGGGCTCTCCCTCGGGCCTCAGACAGCGCCAACCGGTCCTGGAATGCATCTATTGCAAGGTCGCCGCGGGATGAAGCCTCAATGCCGGCGTAGCCTCAAAGTTGGTTACCTTCCACACGCCTCCCGGCAGACGCTGATAGACCCGGGTATAACGGTAAGCGCCGTCGATGGAACCGCCCTCTGAGGCGCCTTTGACGCGAGCAAGACAGGTAACAATGGCAATGCTGCCGATAAGCTTGATCTTGGTCTCGGATGTGTCTAGCTGGGTGATGACTAGCGTGCGCTCCCGCATTCGATCCAACTGCTGGGCTTTGGTCAAAACTTCGCCACCCGAGGTAATTCCAAGGTAGTCGTCAGAGAGCAGCCGATCCATAGCGGAGACATCATTGGAGAGCACGGCCTGCCGCCACTCATGTTCCAGCGCGATCACCTGGGTGCGTTCGATGCGTTTGTGCTCGTGGCGACCATGGGCCTGGGCAGGAGCGAAGGCCGGCAGCGCCCCCACGAGGGCGATCAGCACAAGCGATCGTACGCGAGTTCGCAACCATCTTCGCATGGCTCTTTGCATGGACTTGCCCAAGCCCAGCGTACTGAATGTTAGCCGAGCGATCCGTACCGCGTCAAAGCCCCGCCGAACGTTGTCTGTGTCGATGCCTTCAGCATTCATGCATTCGATTCGCCCTTGCTTTCGGAAGACCAGCCTTTCCGGTTGGCGAACTCTGAAGCACCGACGGTTTCGTAGGGGGATGGCGATAGTGGAACTTCTTGCTCTGCCGCTGCAAATGGTTCATCCAGTAGAATCAGGCCGTGCTGGTTCAGGCCAGAGCGGTCAGATCCTCCACCTGACGGTCCAGCATGTGCTGGTAGAGCCCACCGACGGCATACTTGGCAAAATGCGGCGTGGAGCGGTGAAACTCCGCCGCCGCTTCGTCGCGGTATTGCTCGTAGATGACAACAGTCTCCGGATCGCTCTCGACAAAGTGCGGAATATAGGTGACGCAGCCTTCCTCCTGCCGGGTGAGCTGGGTGAGTTCGCGCAGAATCCGGTGGATTTCATCGCGGTCTTCGGAACGAAAGGTCATGCGTACGGTAAAGCTGATCATCTTCAATTTCCAGGAGAAGAAACAAGAATAGGAGCATCCAGAGAAAAACTGGCCGGGATAGCTCGGGAGAAGCTGCCGGAAAAGCTAAATCCTATCAGAAGAGGGTTAATCTTTTCGAGCAAAAGTAAGCTTAACCAGCAATTCTAAGTGGCAGGCACAGTGGACAATTTCTGCGCGTTGTGCTCGCCTGGATGATCGATCGGCCGAGTTTTTCTTGACGTTTTTGTCGAGTTTTCAGCGCGAACGAGCTTCTTTTTGAAAAACTCAAGGGTGAAATTGTGCTTTTCGGGCCTGAAAAGCGACCGCATCCCCAAGAAAGACGGCCCACTTAGAATTGCTGAAGCTTAACCTCTTCGAGCGAACAGATCTTCGAACTCCGGCATGGTGATGGTTTGGCCGCGATCTGGCCCCGTGGAGATAATGCCGATCTTCGCGCCGCTCTCGCGCTCGAGAAACTCCAGATACCGCTGCGCCGGCTTGGGAAGCTGGCCGTACTCCGTAATTCCCTCCGTGGAACACTTCCATCCCTTCAACATGGTATACACGGGACGAATTGACTTGAAGCCACGCACGTCAGCAGGGATGATGCTCGTCACCTTGCCATCGATCTCATAAGCGGTGCATACGGGTATTTCGTCGCAAGCATCCAGAACATCCATTTTGGTGACCACCAGCCATTGGGTGGAGTTGATCAGGTTGGAATAGCGGAGCAAAGGGATATCGAGCCAGCCGCATCGGCGCGGGCGTCCTGTGACAGCTCCGTACTCCATGCCGCGGGCGCGCAGCAAGTCGGCGGTCTCACCCTCGATCTCGGTGGGAAACGGGCCTTCCCCCACGCGCGTGACGTAGGCCTTCGTCACCCCGATCACGGTCCCCACATGGCGGGGCCCCACCCCGGTGCCGGTAATGGCGCCGCCGGCCGTCGAAGAAGAACTGGTGACAAACGGGTAGGTGCCGTGGTCGATGTCGAGCAAGGCCCCCTGGGCGCCCTCAAACATGATGTTCTGGCCGGCGGTAAGGGCATCATTCAACAGGTAGGCGGTGTCCGTCACGAAGGGGGCAATCTGCTCGGCGGCTCGGGCGTACTCCTCGTACATCTGCTTGGGGTCCAGAGGCTCGGTGCCAAAAAGCGCGTGGGCGATGGTGTTCTTCTCGTGGCAAGCGTTATGAATGTGGGTGCGTAGCAGCGAGGGATTGAGCAAGTCAACCACCCGCAGGCCGTTACGGTGAATCTTGTCCTCGTAGGCGGGGCCAATTCCGCGGCGTGTAGTCCCGATGGTCTGACGGCCGGGAGCGGTTTCGGCAGCCAGCTCAATCATCCGGTGGTAGGGCAGGATCACCTGGGCGCGATTGGAAATGAAAAGGTTCCCGTCGACATGCACACCGGCTGCACGCAGCTTTTGCACTTCACTCAGGAACGCCATGGGATCCAGCACCACCCCATTGCCAATCACCCCCGTGCAACCGGGACGCAGAACCCCACAGGGAATAAGCTGCAGAACAAACTTCCGACCGTCAATGATGACCGTATGGCCGGCGTTGTGGCCGCCCGCATAGCGGGCCACGATGTCGAATTTTTCGCTGAGTACGTCGACGATCTTGCCCTTGCCCTCATCGCCCCATTGGGCTCCCAGAATGACGGCCGAAGGGCGTTGCGGCAAGACGGAACTTTCAGTTTGGCTCACGAGGAAAGCGGCTCCGGACAGAATCAGGGGGAGGCGCACAGCATGATCCCTGAGCAGGCATCGCATATCCAACGATCCCCAGGTGAAGCACCCGCACCCTGTCTTTGTTCTATTTTATACCTTTCATCTGTGGGAGATCGCCCCGGCATAGCGTGGACCGAATCGCGGCCATCATCGCTCGGCCAGCGCACAGCACTCATCGCCGACAGCTCGAGCACGCCGGCGTGCATGAGCCCGGCCGGCCAAGGCATCCGCCACGGATGCAGCGGAGGCTGCCATCCCTACCCCGCCCTGCGGGATCTCTTCAACCGGGTCTCAGCAAAGATACTGCATGTCTTCGCGGAGAGCCATTGCTTGTTGTCAAGCTTTTCGATCAAATTCAAGCGTGC
>JAKAQS010000074.1 GCA_021819585.1 Acidobacteriota bacterium | reverse complement strand
CTCGCCCAGGTGCGCCAGACGAACCCGCGCACTCTCCAGTTCGTGCCGCACATTGGTTACATCCGCAGGATCGATGTCCGGCGGCAACGAGGTTGCGAACTCCTGCAGCGACCTCTGCCAGTCATCGATGGCCTCCTGCAGCTTGCCGTTCTTGGCCTCAATGGCTCCCAGATGCGCCAGCACGGTCGGGTCATTGGGCATCAGCTTTACCGCCTTGAGCGAATAGTTCTGCGCCAAGGCATACATGCCCTGCTTGTAGTACGCCCAGGCGAGCGAATCAAGGAAGGCGTAGTTTTGCGGATCAGAGGCCACGGCCTTCTTCAGCATCTCCACCGCCTGATCCAGCTTGATGCCGCGGTCGGCGTACATATAGCCCAGATCATTCTCAATGGACGCATTGTTGGGCGAGATCGCCAGCCCCTTTTGAAAATCCGCTTCCGCCTGATCGTAGGACTTCTCGCGCAGCTCCGCATCGCCGCGGAAGTAGTACAGGATCACTTTGTCATCCGGCTGGGTGGCCAGCACGGCGGCCTTGTCAAATGCGTGCGATGCGTCCTTCCAGCGCTTGGCGCGCACGTACATCTCCGCCAGATCGTAGTACACATCGCGATCGTCCGGCGTTCCGGTCAACTGTGCGCGCGCCAACTTCACAGCCTCCGCCAATTTACCGGCATCGGCAAGTTGCAGAGCGTAGGTGAGCTGCACGTCATGATTGGAGGGCATGGTTTTGGCCGCATCCGCGGACACCTGCAAGGCTTTGGTCCATTGGTGCGCATCGCGGTAGATATCCACCTCAGAGTCTGTGGCCTGGGCGGCAAAGCCGCCCCCCAGCGCCGCCATCTGCTGATAGGCGGCAATCGCCTCATCCTCATCTCCGGCCTGGCCCGCCACTCTGCCGAGCAACTGCAAGAGAGCGGCGCGATTCTGTTCGGCATCGCCGCTGTACTTGCCGTCGGGCGCGGCGGTTACGCTCAGCAACAGTTTCACCGCCTTGATGGACTCGGGAAAGCGGCCCAACCCGTCGTAGGTAAGCGCTTCGTTGTAAATCAGCTCGGGATCGTTCTCGTTGGGGATCTGCGCCTGCACCTTCTTGAAGGTGGCCAACGCCTGTTCAAATTCACCCTTCTGGCGCTCCAGCTCCCCCTCCCGCATCAGCGCCTGGGGATCGTCCGGGTTGGATGCGAGAATCTCCGCGTTCACCTTGGCGGCCTCGGCGGTCTCCCCGGCCCGAGCCAGCGCCGCAGCCAGGCCACGCTCCGCATTGGTGTTTCCCGGATCCTGATCCAACGCATCCTGGTATGCCTTGGCTGCGTCCTTGGGGCGCTTCAACTGGTCGTAAAGCCCAGCCAGCGCGAAGTCCATACGGGCGGTCCGGTCACTCAGAGGCACCTTGGCGATCACATCGGCAGCTTGGTTCAGATCACCCTCTTCCGAGTACTGCCGTGCGATGTCCAGCACCACATCCTCATTGGTCGGATCGATCTTCTGCGCGATCTTGTACTGCTCTTCCGCCTTCAAGGGCTGGTGATTCAAGCTATACAACTGCCCCAGAAGGAGCTGGTTCTCCAAGTCTCCCGGCTTCAGGGAGACGATGGTCTGGTACTCCTTGATGGCCGCCTGCAGCATCTGTTCGGTCTCCGGCCCCTGTCCGTCGCCAATCGAGCGCAGATAGACGTGCCCCAGCAGAAGGTGGGCATCGATATCGTCCGGGTGCTTGTTGATCTGGTCCTCTGCCGCCGCCACCGCCTCTCGGATTCTGCCCAATCGGAAGTAGAGGTTGGCCACCCCATCCTGCAAGATACGGGAGTT
This sequence comes from Acidobacteriota bacterium, assembly GCA_021819585.1. Lineage (GTDB taxonomy): Bacteria > Acidobacteriota > Terriglobia > Terriglobales > Acidobacteriaceae > Granulicella. The sequence goes on along the minus strand of JAKAQS010000074.1, from coordinate 13,368 downwards.
GGGATCGGCATCCAGGGCCAGCTTGTACTGTTCGATCGCCTGGCTCGCCAGATCTTGCCGTCCCGAGGCTACCGCCTCATTCTCATAGAGCTTGGCCATGCCGTAATGGAAGTAGGACTCGGCATGATCGACTGGCTGCGCGCTCGCAGCGGCTGAAGACGCCGGAGCACTGGAGGCTTGCGCAAAGAGATAGCTGGGCGAGCCAAAGGCCGCAAGGGCAAAGGACGCGAGAGTGGCGCGAATAAAAAGTCGGCTCATGAAGAATCCTGAACTGCGGAATCCCGGGGAGTAGACCCCGGCAAGGGCGGGAATCATCGGGCATCGCACTGTCTACCCCTTAGACGGTACATTACAAGGTTTAGATGCGACTATACCAGTCCCTGCCGCCTTCCGCCCGTTTTACCCTCCTGGGCCATTACCCGTGAAGAAAGTGACGGATTCCGGTAAAGGCCATGGCCAGGCCCAGCCGATTGGCCGCTTCAATCACCTCCGCGTCACGCACCGAGCCGCCCGGCTGGATGATCGCCGTCGCACCCGCATGAGCAATGGTTTCAACACCATCCGGAAAGGGGAAGAAGGCGTCGGAGGCGGCTACGGTCCCCGCGAGCGGAAGGGCGGCCTTCATGGCGCCAAATCGAGCCGCATCCACGCGGCTCATCTGCCCCGCCCCAATGCCTACGGTCTGGCCAAATCCACCCTCCAGCCGCGCATAGACGATCGCATTGGACTTCACATGCTTGCACACCTTCCAGGCGAAGAGCATGCCTTCGATCTCCTCCGCGCTCGGCTTGCGCTGGGTGGGGAAGGTCAGGCTTCCAGCGGTGACCAGCGCCCGGTCTTCGTCCTGCACCAGGTAGCCTCCGGAGATCTGCTTGACCACCCTTCCCGGAGCAGCAGGGACAATCTTGAGCAGGCGCAGATTCTTCTTGGCCGCAAACCGCTCCAGGGCCTCGGCGGTGAAGTCCGGCGCCACTATCGCCTCCACGAAGAGTTTGGCCATCTCCGCCGCAGCGGCGCCATCCACCACCCGGTTCACGCCGATGACCCCGCCAAAGGCTGAGACCGGATCGGCGGCTAGGGCGCGAAGGTAGGCCTGCTCCACGCTGGTCCCCATGGCGACCCCGCAAGGGTTGGTGTGCTTGACGATGATCACCGCCGGATGCTCAAACTCGCCGGCCATCGACCAGCAGGCATCCAGATCCACCAGGTTGTTGTAACTGAGCTCCTTGCCCTGCAACTGTTCCGCGTTGGCGATACCCTTCCCGGAGCCATCGCTGTACACGCCGGCGCTCTGGTGCGGATTCTCGCCGTAGCGCAGCGGGTTCTTCAACCGGGCCGACACCCGCAGCACGGGTGGCAGCTCGGCCGGAGCAGCGGGGGCGGCCGGCTGCAAGGGATCGGCCGGCAGAGCCTCCAGAGTGGTGGCGATGGCCGCATCATACGCCGCCGTGGTGGCGAAGGCGGCGCGCGCCAGCCGCCAGCGCGTAGCCAAGCTGAGGCTGCCCGAGTTGGCTTGCAGCTCTTCTCCAAGGACAGCGTAATCGGCGACGTTGCAGACCACAGCCACGTCATGGAAGTTCTTGGCTGCCGAGCGCAGCATCGACGGCCCCCCGATGTCAATGTTTTCAATCAGCTCCGACGTGGTCACACCCGGCCGCGCCGCCGTCTTCTCAAACGCATACAGGTTCACCACGACCATATCGATGGGAGCAATGCCGTGTTCGGTCACGGCGGCCACGTGCTCGGGAAGATCGCGGCGGTGCAGAATGCCTCCATGCACGTTGGGATGCAGCGTCTTGACCCGGCCGTCCAGCATCTCCGGGAAGCCGGTCAGCTCCGCGACATCTTTTACCTGGAGCCCTCCGTCCCGCAGCGCCTTGGAGGTCCCACCCGTGGATACCAGCTCCACGCCCAGCTCCGCCAGCAATCGAGCGAACTCCACAACTCCAGTTTTATCGGTGACAGAGAACAGAGCGCGCTTTACAGCCTTCAGACCAACCGTCTTTTCCATCTGCAAATGATTCATCCTGTTTGCTTGGTTTCGATTCTTCGTTCCGGTTAAATTCTAAGCGCACCGTCTGTGGACGCCGCGCCGCACAGGGTTGAGGAGAAGCTCTGCCGGCCGCGTTGGAGCGCCGCCAACAAGCCAGGATTGCACGGTAAAATAGAACGATATGTATGATTTGGCATTTGTGCGGGGCAACCTTCCGCTGCTTGAAGAGAGGCTGAGCATGCGCGGAGTGGAACCCTCGCTGCTGCGCAGCTTCTCCGCATTGGACGCCGAGCGCCGCTCGGCCATCACGGAGGCGGAGACGCTCAAAGCTCAACGCAACGCACTTTCCGCGGAGTTTGGCCGGTTGAAGCGCGAGGGCGCGGAGACAACCGCGGTCGCCGCAAAGACATTGGCTCTGAAAGAGAAAACCGAGCAACTGGAAGCCGTTGCGGTCGAGGCCGACCGGAAGTTGCGGTCTCTGCTGGAGTCCCTGCCCAACCTTCCCCACGAGTCGGTCCCGGCGGGAACCTCCGAGCAGGAGAACGTCTGCGAGAAGACCTGGGGCGAGATCCCGAACTTCCACTTCCCTGCCAAACCCCACTGGGAGATCGGCGAGCATCTTGGAATTCTGGACTTTGAGCGCGCGGCCAAGATCTCCGGAGCGCGGTTCGTCCTGCAACTTGGCTCCGGCGCCCGGCTGGAACGCGCCCTGACCAACTTCATGCTCGACCTGCATACCAAAGAGCACGGCTACGTGGAGGTTCTTCCGCCCAGCCTGGTGAACTCCCGCTCCCTGTTCGGCACCGGCCAACTGCCCAAGTTCGCAGAGGATCTGTTCCACTGTGATGACAAAGGTTCCTACGTGGCCGGTGAGTTTCAGGATAGTGACCATTGGCTGATCCCCACGGCCGAGGTACCGGTGACCAACATCTTTCGTGACGAGATCATCGACCTGTCCAACGGCTCCATCAGCTTTACAGCCTGGACGCCGTGTTTTCGCTCGGAAGCGGGCTCTCATGGCAAGGACACGCGCGGCATGATTCGCCAGCACCAGTTCCAGAAGGTGGAGTTGGTGAAGTTTGCCCGCCCGGAAGACTCCTACGCCGAGCACGAGGCCCTTACGCGGCACGCCGAAGCGGTGCTGGAGCGCCTTGGCCTACCCTACCGGAGGATGCTCCTCTGCGCCGGAGACATGGGATTCAGCTCCGCCAAGACCTATGATCTGGAGGTATGGCTCCCCGGCCAGCAGACGTACCGCGAGATCTCTTCCTGTTCGAACTTTGAGGGCTTTCAGGCCCGGCGAGCCAACATTCGCTATCGTCCGGCCGGAGCCAGGAAGGCTGAGTTCGTGCATACTCTCAACGGTAGTGGCCTGGCCATTGGCCGCACCTACCTGGCCATTCTGGAGAACTACCAGCAGGCCGACGGCTCGGTGCGAATCCCGGAGGCCCTGCAGCCCTACATGAACGGCGAGACAGTGATTGCTCGCCAATCCCTGGGACGTGCCCTATGAATACCCTGCGCAGCTACATCTTTTGGACCTACGAGCGCGGCAGCTTCCACTATGACGTGATGGTCACCCTGATATTGCTCTTCCTCTTTCTCTCCCCGCGCTGGATCGACTTCAGGGATAAGCCGGTGGAGCAGGCGCCGCTGCAACACAGTGAGGTGCTGGTAAAAGCGGCTCACAGCAAGGACGAGGAGCCCACCTTCATCTATGAGATTCGTGTCGACGACCTGCACGGCGCAAAATCAGACGCTGACCTGCGCCAAGCCATCCTCAATGTGGTAGAGCCCATCGCCGGCGACGTCGCCGTGAAGAGCTACTCCCCGGTTGTGGATGCCAAAGGCCACGTCGTCGCCTATGACGCCACCATTGTCCGGTAGACCCATAAGCCCGATCGCCGCGCCAAGCCCTTTGGGCTCCAGGGAGGATACCCAAACCGGCGCCGGCGCACTTCCAACAGATTCTCCGGGCCCATAAACCGAAGCGATGCAACGCCGGCGAACCAGAGCCCATCCACTGTTCTGAGCCGGCTTTGTGAGCCGGTGTTGTGAGCCGGCCAACCTCAAGCAGTCGACGCAGGAGATCAAAGCGCATGTTCCACCGCCCGATTCTCGCCACAGCCCTGGTTCTTACCGGCCTCCCCGCCGCGCTATCCGCTCAGTCCGGTTCGTACCGTCTGAACACAATTCTGCAGCAGATGAATCAGGCCAGCAAGGAGTTCCGCAGCGCTCGCGCCCAGATGGACTGCCAGTACTACGAGCGCGTGGTCCGCGACACCACCGCCCAGAACGGGTCCATCTACTTCCTGCGCAAGGGAGCAGCCATCCAGATGGGCGTGGTGATCGATGGTCCGGACGGCAAGCCGCAGAAGGTGGTCCAGTACAAAGACGGTCTACTGGAACTCTTTGACCCGGGCGTGAATCAGCTCACGGTTTTGCACGCCGGCTCCAACCAGGCGCAGGAGGAGCGGTACATCACACTGGGCTTTGGAGGCAGCGGCGCCGATCTGGAGAAGTCCTGGAAGATCCAGGATCTGGGTCCGGAGAAGCTCGGTGAGGGCGCCAAACAGGTCCAAACCGAAAAACTCGACCTGACCAGCAAGGATCCCGGGGAGAAGAACTTCACCCACATCACCATCTGGGTGGATCCCTCCCGGGCGATCTCCCTGCGTCAGATCTTCTATCTCAGCAACGATGACCGCAGGACCTGCAACTACTCGGAGATCCAGTCCAACGGTCACATTGATATGAAGCCCTTCGAGATCCGGAAGAACTCCCGCACCAGCATCGTCAACCATTAGTTCGCGGCGGCAGCGCCATAGCCCCGAGCGCCATCACCACTGGAAAGCATTCCAACGTGTAGCGCGGCTCGGAATTGTCCAAGGTGAGCAACAGGGCAAAGCGGAGCGCCACAAACGCGAGCATCACAAAGGCCAACAGCTCTCCACCTTGGTATCGTCTTTTTGCCCAACGCAGCAGGCCAACCAGCGCCAGCGCCAGGTAAAGAGCGTTGACGAGCGCATAGGCGGCCTCCTCGACGGACTGCCGGGGGTGACGGGAGAAGTTCCACCAGTCCACCGGCATGGCCAGAAACTCCAGCCTTGGCCGAAGCCACATATCCAACTCCCGCTCCATGGGTAATACAACGTAGTAGCGCAGAGGGTGAGCGGCGATCCGCTGGTGCGCAATCCGCGCAAACGCCGCGTCCAGCGCCGGAGTCGCCGTCAATGTCTGGTTGTAGCGATCAAACACCGCCCGGGTCTCCCGCCTCTGCCGCGGGTTGTCGATAGCCCGGGCGGGAAGGTCGCGCATATGGATCGGATCATCGTCATATGTCCAGTAGATATCGAGGTTGGATTTGTACTCGACCGCCCAACTTCGGTACCAGCGATAGAATCCGAGCGGCGGCTGCTCGTCAGGATCCTGAGCATAACGCGGCGCCAGCGGCTGGAGCACATGAAAGACCCGCCAGTTGCGCGCTCCCCAAGCCAGCAGCGGCAGCAGAAACAGCAAGCTGGCCGCTGCGGCCGGCCAAAGGCGCCCCGCCAGGCCCATCCCATGCCGCGCCCCGGTTCGCCAGCCCACCCACAGCATGGCGGGCAAGACCACGGCCGCCAGCAAACCCTGATCCGGCCGGAGCAGCACGGCCCAGGCGAGGGAGCATCCGATCGCCGCCGTCCAGAACCCTGTCTCACCCATCCGGCTCCACTTCCCTTGCCTGCTGCACGCTTCCCATCTCTCCAGGGCAAACAGGGTGGTAACCACACAAAAGACGCTGAGAGACTCGGGCAGCAGGACAACCGAGAGGTTGGCGGTAAAAGGGCACAGAGCCGCGAGCCAGACCGCAGCCAGACCCACCCGGGCACTGACCATCTCCGAGGGCTCTATCTTCCCCAACGCTCTCTGCGCCAACCTGGCGGAGAGCAGCCCCAGCAGAGCGCATCCCAGCAGATCCAGCGTCATCTGGACCCAGAGGGCTACGGCGGGGTGAAACCCGCCAGACAGCCCATAGCAGGCCGCTAGAAACAGTGGATACCCGGGCAGACGAATCAGCGTTGGCTGCAACGGCGTCCCGGAGTAACCATAAAGGTGGCGCGCGAGAAGATTCCGGGCCAGCTCGCTATAGATGAGGGAGTCGCCGGAGAGCGCCGGGCGCAGCCGATAGAAAAACAGCAGACGAAGCAGCGCTCCGGCCGCAAGCGCCGCGCCCCAGCCAAGTTTCAATCTCTTCTTACCCACTGCCCTGCATCCTATCTACTTCAGACCGGCGCCAGGAACCTGCGCGGGCAGCTCTGTCCGGTCTGGAATCCGTATTATCTTAAGAAGTACGCCCTTTTTCTGTCGATGAGAAAACAAGTCTTCTACGATCCGCAGCGCAAGCGCTGGAAACGATTGCGTCGCCTATTTGACGTGCTGGCCTTTCTAGGCGCCGCCGTCGGGATCGTCTTTGTGGTCGGCCTGGTGAGAATGAAGCCGATGCGCGGCTTGAACTTTCACTCGGTCACCCGGCGCTACCGTGCCCTCTCGAACCCTCCCGCTCCGGAGCTGCGTTCCAGAGAGAAGCTGAACCGCTCGGCTCATCGCAAGACCAACCTGAAGCCCTCGGACGTGGTTCTAAACCAGGGCGAAGGTCTGCGCGCCGCCTTCTATACCGATCTTGACCCGGGTAGCTACGCCTCCTTCAAAGAGCACGTAAAACAGATCGACTTACTCTTTCCCGAGTGGCTCCACGTGCTCGGCGCGGACGGGTCGCTGACCGCCTACACCTCCGACGAGACTCCCTTCGCCGTTGTCGACTCCGCCGGGGTTCATGGCGTTGACCACCAGAACAAGATTCTTCGCACCATCCAGGACGCTCGGGAAGACACCGAGATCTTCCCCATGGTGAACAACTACAGCCCGACAGACGGTGTCTTCGAGCCGAGCGTGGAGCAGTTCCTGCTGAGTTCCGAGGCTCGCGCCAGATTCATTCACCAGATCGATCTCTTTCTGAATACCAACACGCGCTACCGCGGTCTCGACCTGGACTTTCAGGCCCTGCCGGACGACGCCCAGATAGCGTACAGCCAGTTGGTGGGGGCGCTGTACGCCGACTTCCAATCCCGGCATCTGCGTCTGTATATCAACGTCCCGGTGGATCCTGGCAGTCTGGATCTGAAGTACCTGGCTGCCCACTCCGACGGCCTGATTCTGATGAACTACGGGGAACATCAGTGGGGCACCGATCCCGGGCCGATCGCCGGTCAGGATCAGTTTGAAGATAACCTGCGCGCCCTGATGAAGATTGTTCCTTTGCAGAAGATCATCTGCTCCATCGGCGGCTATGGTTACGACTGGACCAATCCTCTACCCCCGCCCGCGCAATACCGGCACGGCCACAGAGTTGGTCCGGTGGCGCGGCCCGGGCCGACCGTCTACACCGCCACCACGATGCTCTCCACCCAGGAGGCGTGGCAGGCTGCATCGGACTCCGACGCGACGATCAGCCTGGATCCCAACTCGCTCAATCCTCACTTCTCCTACATCGACGAGGACGCCAGGGTAAAACATACCGTCTGGTTCCTGGATGCGGTCACAGCCCTGAACCAGATGCGCGTCGCTGAGGCCCTTGGCATCCAAACCTTCGCCATCCAGCGCCTGGGCCTGGAGGACGACTCTTTGTGGAAGATCTGGGATCACCCCCTCAAGGTGGATCCCGTCAAGGCGCTGGCCGCGGTGGCGCCGGGGCAGGACGTGGATACCGAAGGGGACGGAGATATTCTGCGGGTCACGAGCCCTCCACAGAATGGTCACCGCACGCTGACCATGGACGACGATCCCACCATCCCCAAGCCGTTCCTCAGCGTGGTTTCGGAGACCATGGACTCCTATCCTCTCCCCTACACACTCACCCAGTACGGTTACCATCCCAAGGAGGTCGCCCTCAGCTTTGACGACGGGCCGGATCCCGAGTGGACACCGAAGATCCTGAAGGTTCTGAAGCAGTACCACGTCATCGGAACCTTCTTCATGATCGGCGACGAAGCGCAGGACAACATCGGCCTGATGAAGCAGGTCTACCGCGATGGAAATGAGGTGGGCAACCACACCTACTCTCATCCGGACATCTCCGAGATCTCACAGCGCCAGGTAGTTCTGCAACTCAATCTGACCGAACGCCTGTTCGCGGCGGAACTGGGCGTTCAGCCGGTCTACTTCCGTCCCCCTTACTCCATCGATCAGGAACCGGACACCAATGATCAGGCCGCGCCGGTGCAGGCGATCCAAAACCTGGGATACGTCATCGTCGGCGACAAGATCGACACCAACGATTGGGACGTGCATCCGCGCAAGACACCCCAGGAGATCGTCGGCAGCATCTTCCAGCAGATCTCGGAGTTCGATACCAAGCCCTGGACGCGCGGCTCGGTCATTCTGATGCACGACGGCGGCGGGGACCGTTCGGCGACCGTGGCCGCTCTTCCGGTGCTGATCAAAGCGCTGCGCGCCCACGGTTACAAGATCGTCCCGGTTTCCGCGCTGATCGGCAAGACCACGGCGGAGGTGATGCCTCCCATCAAGGGCCGGCAGCGCTACTACGCCTTTGTCGACTCGATCGCCTTCGCCCTCATCTCCTTCTTCAACCACTTCGTGATCAGCGTCTTCTTCATCGGCGATGTGCTGATGAGCGGGCGGTTGATCATCATCGGCCTGTTCGCCATCATCGACCGTTTCCGCAAGCGCAGAGACTTCGCCACGCCTGCTTACCAGCCTCACGTCGCTGTCCTGATCCCGGCTTACAACGAGGCCAAGGTGATCGCCCGCACGATTCGCTCCGTGCTGATGTCTGACTACAAGAACATCCGTATTATCGTTATCGACGATGGTTCCACGGATGACACCGCCAAGATCGCCACGGAGACCTACGCCAAGGAGATCGAGGCCGGGCGCCTTACCGTGCTCAGCAAACCCAACGGCGGCAAGGCCGATGCGCTGAACTTCGGACTCGCTCAGATCCGCGAGGATGAAGAGGTTTATGTGGGCATCGACGCGGACGGCGTCATCGCGCATGATGCGATCAGCCGCCTGATCGCGCACTTTGCCAATCCGCGGATTGGAGCGGTGGCTGGAAACGCCAAGGTAGGCAATCGGGTGAATCTGTGGACACGCTGGCAGGCGCTCGAGTACATCACCAGCCAGAACTTTGAACGCCGCGCCCTGGATCTCTTCGACGTGGTCACGGTGGTTCCCGGCGCCATCGGCGCCTGGCGCACCGCATCCGTGAAAGCGGGTGGCGGCTATCACCCTGATACGGTTGCCGAAGACGCCGATCTCACGATGAACCTGCTCGAACAAGGCTACGCCGTCATCTATGAGGACCGGGCGCTGGCCTTCACTGAGGCTCCCGCCAACGCCAACGACCTGGCTCGCCAGCGCTTCCGCTGGTCCTTCGGTATGCTGCAGGCCGTCTTCAAACACCGTGGCGCCATCGCCAACCGGGTGGCCATGGGTCTGTTCGCTCTGCCCAATATCGTGGTCTTCCAGATCCTTCTGCCATTGGTCTCTCCCTTGATCGACCTCATGTTCGCCGCCGGAGTCGTTCACTACTTCATGGACAAGCACTTTCACCCCAGCACCACAAATCCGGCGGATCTCTATAAGCTCGTCAGCTTTTTTCTGGCCTTTCTTCTGATTGACTTTGCCACCTCAACGCTGGCCTTCCTGCTGGAACGCAGACACCCCGCCAGCAAAGGAGACGCCTGGCTGCTGGTTCACATTTGGATCCAGAGATTCACCTACCGCCAGCTCTTCTCCTGGGTGCTGGTCCGCACAGTCAAGCGCGCCATTGATGGCCGCAGCTTCAACTGGGACAAACTGGAACGTACGGCCCTGATGTCCAAGAATGCAGAAAAGTTCCTCCAGGATCCTCATTGAACATCCAGCGGAATGTTCTGTCTTTGCATGGATCTTCGCAGCCGTGGAAACAGAGTCTCTGAAGGATGCGCCCTTCTTCCGCCCTCCTGTGAGCCGGATCCTTAGATCCAGGATGCCGGTTGGCCGCGCAGAGGCGGACTGAGCGCTCCGCTCCAAATCGTTGGAGATTTTTCCCTGCGGGTGTGTCCCGGCACTTCAGCCTTGATGGCGCTTTCCCATTGAAGGCGCCGCGGCAGGCCTGGCGGGAAGCCTGGTGGACGTGGAAGCAGCCCGGAGAGGATGCGGCGCCGAACCTCGCCTGAGCTGAAAATTCTATAACCGACCGGCTGATCTGGAGCTCCGAATCAGCCGTCCAGAGCTCGCCGTAGAATATCTCAAGAGGTTTCCATGAGTTCGACGAATCCCAGCTCTCCGCCCCCATTTCGCAATGAACCCTTTACCGATTTTTCCAACGCGGCGAGCAAGCGCGCCATGCGGGAGGCGCTCGACCGCATCCGCGTAGAGATGGGACGCACCTACGATCTGATCATCGGCGGTAGCGACTTGCAGACACCCAGCACCTTTCACTCCATCAATCCTGCCAACCCCTCCGAGGTCGTCGGCATCCATTACGCCGCCGGCCCTCGCGAGGCCGGGCAAGCTGTGGAAGCCGCGGAACTGGCGTTCGCCGCCTGGCGCAAGACCTCGGCGGCAGACCGCGCCGCTTTGCTGCTGCGAGCCGCCGACCTGCTCCGCCGGCGCCATCTTGAGTTCTGCGTCTGGCTGGTTCTCGAGGTGGGCAAAAACTGGGGTGAGGCCGATGCCGATGTCGGCGAGTGCATCGACTTCATGGAGTTCTACGCTCGCGAGGCGCTGCGCCTGGATGCCGCCACAACGCCTATCCAGTATCCTGGCGAACACAACCGGCTGCGCTATATCCCGCTCGGCGTCGGCGCTGTGATCCCTCCCTGGAACTTCCCGTTAGCCATCATGGCTGGAATGACCTCGGCCGCCGTCGTCTGCGGCAACACGGTGGTGCTGAAACCGAGTCCTGATGCTCCCACCATCGCCGCGCACTATCTCTCTCTGCTGGAGGAAGCCGGCCTGCCCGACGGCGTGGTGAACCTGATCCAAGGAGGCCCGGAGGTGGGCCGCGCCATCGTCGAGGATCCGCGAGTCCGCTTTATCGCCTTCACCGGCTCCAGGAAGGTTGGTCTGGAGATCCACGAGCGTGCGGCTCGAGCCCAGCCTGGCCAGCACTTTCTCAAGCGGACCATCCTTGAGATGGGCGGCAAGGACGCCATCCTGGTTGACGCAGACTGCGATCTGGACCAGGCCGTCCTTGGCGTAACGGCCTCGGCCTTCGGCTTCAATGGACAGAAGTGCTCCGCCTGCTCCCGGGTCATCGCCGACGCCGCCATCTATGAGGTCTTCTGCGACCGGCTCAAAGAGGCTGTGGCGGCTCTTACCCAGGGCTCTCCCAGCGAAAACTTCCAGACCGGCCCGCTCATCAACCAGACTGCCCGCAAGCGTGTGTTGGACTACATTGCAATTGGAAGGAACGAAGGCCGCCTGTTGATCGGCGGCGCCGAAGCAGACTTGCCAGGAAGCGGCTACTATGTCGCTCCCACGGTCTTTGCCGACGTGGCTCCCAACGCCCGCATCGCCCAGGAAGAGATCTTTGGACCTGTCCTGGCCGTGATCAAGTCCAACAGCTTCGATGAGGCTCTGGCCATCGCCAACAACACCGAGTATGGCCTGACGGGAGCGATCTATAGCCACTCCCGTGAGCGGCTCGAGCGGGCCAGCGAGGAGTTCCATGTGGGCAATCTCTACTTCAACCGCAAATGCACCGGCGCCATGGTAGGGGCTCATCCCTTTGGCGGCTTCAACATGAGCGGCACCGACTCCAAAGCCGGAGGCCCAGACTACCTGACGCTGTTCACCCAGGCCAAGTCAATCGCGGAAAAGCTTGCTTAGAGCGATCTTCCTGGCGGCGGGGTTGGCCTCCGCAATGGCGACAGGCGTCTTTTGAGGAGAGGCATGTCCGGCACATCCGCAGTGGGGCCTCTGTTCTGTGGAGATGCTTCTACGGCATCGCCCGAGCTGCCTTCGCCTTGGTGGCGTTGCGCATCGGTCCGGGAGCATCGGCTGGGGGTGTAGGTTTCGGGTTAGAGATCTCAGGAACGACGCCTTGGACCGGAACCTTTCCGCAGCGGTTGAAATCGTCAGCACAGAGTAAAAGCCGCCGATTTTCGACAGATATTCTGTAGTCAAGCTCCTCCCTACGTGGACGCCTCTCAGCTCGGGGCGGAGCCATGACAGCACCGTAGCTTAAGCCGTGCGCGCCATTCCCAGGCGCACACTTTGCACTACCTCCGCCAAACCCTGGTGGTGAATGGCGAAGAGCGCCAGTTCGAGCCTGTCACAGACCTGCACCTTGGAGTAAATGCTGCGCAGATAGTTTTTGATCGACTGCTCCTTGGTGCTGAGCCGGTGTGCGATCTCCTTGTTCTTGAGCCCTTCACAGATCAACGCGACGATCTGCAACTCGCGTTCGGTCAGCCGTTTGAATGCCTCTGACGCTTGCTGATCCGGCGCAGCCATGGTCTGCACCAACGCCCGTTGCAAGTAACGCCCACCCTCCGCCACTCGATAGAGGCAGTCCAGCAGTTGTGGCTCGGCAACCGATCGCAATAGCACTCCATGGAGCCGTGCGGCGAGAGTGGCATCGAGTACGAACTCTGATTCCAGAATCATCACTGCCCGGTTGCCGGAGCGTTCCACCAAATCCAGCAAAGAAGGGATCTCGGATGTAAAGCTCGAAGGAAAGATCACGATGGCGCCTCGCCGACTACTGACCGCCTTCTGCAACTGAATCAGCTTGCTGCACTGCACAACAACCTCAACATCGAGCTCCGTCTTCAACACTCGCGTCAGGCCCGAACGATAAATCGCCTGATTGTCCGCCAGAATGATTTGCATCTTTGAAAAAGCTCCTTTGCTCCTTGCACCTCAGGCTGCGGACCAAAGATCAGCCGCCTGCCTGCCCCGCATCGCACCATGAATCATCAAGACGAATGGAGCAGGAAGGATGCGAATGGCAGCCGCATCCCGACATTGTCTATATCGGCAGCGGCGGCTGATCCAAGGAGTGTTGTTTCTTCGGACAGCGGACTCGCCCTCCACGGATGGCAAATTCCCACGGCAGGCGACGGAAAGTTCCTCACCGAATCGGGCCGGCCGCTCTCGGCGAAGATGAATCTCAGCAACTCCTGGCAAAGAACTGGGTTTAGTCGAATGTGACGCCAATTGCATCACGGGCATGAAGAAATAGCCCAAAGACCACGCACGGGGAAGACTCCCCAGGCTCCAGGAGAGTCCTATGAAACGCTTGATTGGCAAACTCGCGCTCTCTTCCACGCTGGCCATTGCCGCTCTGGGTTGCGGTCATCCCTACTATCCACCGCCACCGC
>JAKAQS010000331.1 GCA_021819585.1 Acidobacteriota bacterium | reverse complement strand
CTGCGAATTCCATGTTGGCTCTCCTTCAGTGGCATAGAAAAGTATTGTGTCATGAACCGATCCATACCTCTTTGCGTCTGCGTGAGCACTCTGCCGCTTCCAGATAATTTCATTCCTAAAATTCGTCACACCGAAGATAGAATCCATCAGCATTTTCAAGTAGTGGCTGGCGGTGGGATCGCAGTGGAGATAAATCGAGCCGGTGGGTTTCAGGACACGCTTCAACTCCAGCAGCCGCGGGGCCATCATGGCGAGGTAGGCCATCATGTCTGAGTGGCCGAGGAAGGTGCGGAAGGCGCGCATCGCGTCGGCGACCGGGCCGCCGGATTCTACAACTTGCCGGTAGGCGTGTTCGGCATCGAGGTTCCATTCCCAGGTGTCTTCAAAGGCGGTGATCTGCGAGGTGGACTGTGTGCCGTCTTTTTCGGCAAAAAGGACGTTGTAGTCGGCGCGGCTGTTGAACGGCGGGTCCAGGTAGACGAGATCAACCGACGCGGTTTGTACATGCTCGCGAAGCACGGTGAGGTTATCGCCATAGAACAGGCGGTTCAGCTCAGACATATGTGTCAGTTTAGCCCATCCGAGAAGAAGTCTATTGCTTCGCCGCGCGACGTTTCTCGTTTGCCCGGCGCAAAGTTCGTCCACAGCACCTCTTGCCGCGATCCCTTTGTCGAATGGATGGTCTTGTCTGCGCCGAGAGTCTTGACCCAACGATCCGGCGGGAACATCTCCTCCATGAACGGGTGGTCATAGCCCGATACGGCGACCTTTCCGCTACAGCCATTTGCCACTGCGGCAAACTCGCGGTGCTGGCTTACATCCATCTCAAAGCCATACGCTTTTGAATCGCCTCTTGTTACGTGGAGATAGGGAGGATCACAGTAAAAGAGCGTAGTCGGACTGTCGTAGAGTTGCATAACTTCAATCGCGGGACGATTTTCAATCCGCACACGGCCAGCGACAGTGGCAGGACGAGCTGCGTCAGGCCCACCAGCTCATCTATGACAAGCTGCCCAAACGCACCAAGACTTTACTTGCCATGCCGGAAAAGGAACGCGCCAGCCTCATTCGCGCAGGGAAAAAAGCGCTCTCCGCCAAACCGCAATCAAAGGTGAAGCAAAAAGCGAGGAGAGAATAACTCAGATTTCCGAAGCCGGAAGCTTTTTTGGAACCGACGCGGCTCGGTTCGCGTACCAAACATCGAGACAGAGAAATCAAACGCCCGTTCAGAAAAACCTGGGGCAAAGGCGTACGACCATGATCAAGTTTCTCCTCTGGTGCATCCTGTTTGTCCTCTGCTGGCCGCTGGCCCTGGCAGCGCTCGTGCTTTATCCTCTGGTCTGGCTGTTGCTCTTGCCGTTTCGCATCTTCGGCATCGCCGTCCAAGGTGTACTTGAGATTGTGGCGGCGATCCTTTTCCTGCCTGCGCGACTCTTGCGAGCGATCTGAAACTGCGGATGCGCCGCAATTCCCGAAGGGAAGCGCCCGGCCAGTTCGCAAGAGCAGAGAGCCGGGCGAATGCTTTCCAGCTTTCACCCCAGCCTTCCCCGCGCAAGCCGTCACCCCAGCAGCGCACGGATCTTCTGCTCGATCAGATTGCAGGGCACAAAAAACGGCTTCTCCGTGCAGTGGATCGTCAATGTTCCGCTGGCCGGATCATAACTCCAGGTAAAGTCCATCCCCTGATAACTCGTCGTTCCCGAGTCCCCGGTCAGCGTTAGACCCTGTGCCTGCGCCGTCTCCAGCAAGGAAGCATACTTCTCCGCGTTCAACCCTTCAAACGTCATCTCCGGACATCCGCTCATGGTTTTCTCCTCCTGAAAGACAGTAGCAAAAAACGGCATAAATGCTTGCACCGGGCTGGAGTGCATTGAGCCGGGTGCAAAAGCATGGCCCGCGAAACTGCGCCAGGGATGGACGTTTCGCGGGCCGAAGGTAGGTTGCCGTGATTGTCGGTGCGTGCCTTTTCAGCGGTAGTAGCCGGTGCGTGTGCGGATTTCGTCGTGTCGAAGCTGGGGGTGAGCGGCGACGGCGGCGGGCGTGAATCGGAGCGTGATCTTGCAGAAGGAGCCAGGGGGTTTGGCCGTGGAAGGCGTGTAGCCGAGGGTGTAGCGCAGGCGGAGTTCGTCGAGGAGGGTGGCCAGTTTGGCGGCGGCCTGCCGGGCGTTGCTGTGCAGGACGGGACCGCCGGTGTCGGCGGCATAGCGCGCGATGTCATCCAGGCGTGCCTCTGCGCCCATGGCCAGTGAGGCCGGGCTGAGGTCGAGGGCACGATAGAGCACGGTCATGCCGACCGGGCGATCGATCAGTGCGGCAACCACAACGTTTGATTGGAGGAGCTTCTGCCTAGTTTCGGCCCGCGTGTGCAGGTAAGCAGGCGCATGCTTGCCTGCGATCTTTCGCACCAGCGTGGCAGTGCTATTCGCCGTGCCGTCGGTGAAGAAGACGAGCACGCGGCGGCTGTTGGGAATGGTCGCGCGCTGTGCTTCCTGAGCGCCTTCATAGACATCCTCGTCAAGGAAGGTGGCTTCCCCGGATTTTTCTTCGGATGCCCTTTGAATGGCTGCGGCGACTGCGGCGCGATCGGTGGTAAAGGGCTGAATCAACTGGGCCGAAGAGGAGAATGTCATGACAGCAACCTGGTCCTGCGGCCTGAGATGTTGCAGTGCGGCAAGCGCGCTGCGGGCGAGCGGCTTGAGCATGGGGCGGACAGAATCGGTGAGGTCGAACATGAGGACGATGGAGAGCGGTAGCTTGTCTTGAGAGAAATAGCGGATTTGCTGCGGGGCGCCGTCTTCGTCAAGGGAGAAATCGCTGGCGGTGAGGTGTGTGTCGAGGAGGCCGGTCTTACGCTGGCTGACGAGGGTGTCGAGCAGGACGAGGTCGCTGGTGGTTTGAAAGACAGGGATAGGGGAGGGTGCGCTTGCGGATTGCTCAGCTGAGATCGCCTGTGTCGTCAGCAAGGAGAAGAGGATAGCGGACACAACCGGGTAGATGCTTTGGAATCGAGAGAGCCAGTGCGAAGGTTGTTGACTTCTGTTTATCATCGCCGACATTCCACTTTTGGCAAAGGCAAGAGCGAGTTCCGGAATACCGCAATTTTTCAGATGAACTCAGGATGGCTTTTTCTTCAGGAAAAAGCCAATCCACAAGATC
>JAKAQS010000330.1 GCA_021819585.1 Acidobacteriota bacterium | reverse complement strand
GATCATTCACAAACAGCAGACGCTGCGGGTCATCGACCCCAGCCACTACGGTGTAGTGCAGCTCCGAGTCCCCCAGGGGTTTGAGCGCGACGATCAGGGGGCGGCCTTGGGCGATTTGATGCTGGATGTCTTTCCAGTCACCCGCATAGGCAAACGCGCAATAGCCATGTTGCTGGAAAAACTTCGCCATGCTGGTAGCGCTCACGCCACGCCGTCCCGGCGGCAGCTCACGCAGAATGGCGGCAGCGTTTGTGGAGGTCTTCTCAGGCTGGTAGTTCTTCTTTTGCCAGTATTGCATCACCATGGCGACGCACGCATCGCCGCAGGCCTGCTTTGTCTGGCGCACGAAGGGCACATCCAGCCACATGCCGGCGGTCCCGGCTCCCAAGGCTGCGCCGCATGCGCCTATCCATAACGCGACCGGCAGCGCGACCGGCAGCGCGATCGGCAGCACGAAACGGCGTTTCATATTGGCCCTCCATGGAGAGCCTTGGGAGCGGGGATGGGCGGCAGATTCAGCCCCCACGCAGCGTGGGTCTCGACTCTGACCGGCGCAACCACCGGCTTGAAAAGCTGGTGACTGCGCCGGCGGCGCCTGCGCTCTCCGCTCGCTCCCTGGCGAATGATTAATGGACGGCTACGATAATCAGGATCAGCGCGGCAACGCCAACCAGGATCAGGAGCAGATCGTGGTTGCTGATCTCGCCTGCGGCGAACTCATTCTGCACCCGGGTGGCGCGTGAGGCCAGTTGCGCCAGCTCCTGGTCGCTTAGCCCCGCGATCGCTTTCTCCACCTGGACCGGGTTCATATGCGCCTTTTGCAGGGACTCCCGCGCTTCCGCGGAGCCAAGAAATCCCTGCAGCGTATCGATGTTCTGTTGCCGGGCCTGGGTCGCATCCTGCTCCGCCTTCTGCAGATCCATGGGGCCCACCACGTGTTGCGTCTGCCCAAGAACCATGGAAGGGACGGCCAATGCGAGTACTCCAACAGCCAGCGTACGAGTTAGCTGCCAGAAACGTGGGAACATAATTTTGTAACCTCCAAAAGCAAGCTAGATTTGAGTGCCGGGACTCCCGGCTCGCCACAGAGCGCCTCCGCGCAGCGACGCCAGCTTCATAGTTGCAGAAGCCTTATTATCGCATCTTGCGCTTCCGTTTCAAGCACCTAGGATGCGTCTTCCTCATCCGCCGGTTTTCCGGCGATGCGGATTTCCATCATTTTTGCTGCATCGTCCGAGGCGCAGGTTTTTTGCTTCGGCCTGTCTCCGGTCTTCCCGCATGGCTGTTTCTGGAGCAGAGGGCTGATTGCCGGTGGCTCTCGCCCGAAGGAGCGAACGTCGGCAGGCACGTGCATGAGGTCTTGGCCGAGGAACTGGCCGATGTACACCAGAACCACGCACGCGGCTGGACAGAACGTTCTTCACGAGGCCAAGGAGCGAAGACGGGCCACTGCGGCCGGGATGATCTCCAAGGCGCGGTCGACCTCGTCGCGGGTCGTCAGGCGGGAGAGCGAGAGCCGCAGACTTCCCCGAGCCTCCTGGGCGGTGAGGCCCATAGCGAGCAGAACATGCGATGGCTCGGTGGCGCCGGACTGGCAAGCCGCGCCAAAGCTGGCTGCGATGCCCTGCAAGTCGAGCGCGATCAGCAGAGCCTCGGCATCGACATCCTCAAAGCGCAGGTTCGTGGTGTTGGGCGAGCGGCGTTCCGCGTCCCCTGCCGGCCCATTGACGCTGCAGCCGGGGATGGTTGCCAGCAGGCCGGACTCGAGGCGGTCGCGCAGCGCGGCCAGTTCGCGATCCTGGTGGGACGCGAGCCACTCCTGCGCCAGTTCAGCGGCGCGGCCCAGGGCGACGATGCCGGGCACGTTCTCCGTGCCGGCGCGGCGCTGGCGCTCCTGTGGGCCGCCGTGGAGCAGCGGCGCAAGATGAAGGCCGTTGCGGATGAAGAGAATGCCGGTGCCTTGTGGGGCGTACATCTTGTGCCCGGAGATGGAGAGCAGATCGACGTTCTTGAGCGCCCCGCTGAGATCCAGAGGGAGCTTGGCCGCGGCTTGCACTGCGTCCGTGTGGAACAGGATGGCGGGGTTGTAAGCCTTGGCGATGCGGGCCAGCTTGCCGATCGGCTGGACGGCTCCGGTCTCGTTGTTGGCGTACATGATGGAAACCAGTTCGGTGTCCGGACGCAGCGCGGCCCGAAATTCCTCCGGCTCGATAACGCCTTCGCGGTTTGGCGCCAGGAAGGTAACGCCTGCGCCACGCCGCTGCAGAGCCTGCGCGGTGTAGAGGATGGCGTGGTGCTCCATCTCGGTGGTGAGCAGGTGCGCGGGCTGGCGCTTGTCCAGGAAGGGGCTCAGCACGCCGTTGAGCGCCAGGTTGTCGCTCTCCGTGCCTCCGGAGGTGAAGACGATCTCTTTGGCCGAGCAGTTCAGTAGCCGGGCGAAGGACGCGCGGGCATGCTCGATGGCGGCGCGGGCGCGCTGGCCGGCGTGATGCGTCGAGCTCGGATTGCCAAAGCTCTCCATCCAGAAGGGGCGCATGGCGTCGACGACCTGGGGAAGAACCGGGGTGGTGGCGTTGGCGTCGAGATAAATGCGCTGCATCACTCCATTTTAGGTCGGGTTGATAGCCGTCACTGGACTGGGCGGAATCGAGTCGTCCAGATCGGGTTGATGGAGGATGTATTCGGAGCAGGAGTCGGCGGAGGCATCCTGCGAACCCACATCTCTGAGAAACCGAGATGCGGGGCACCCGGGTGTTGTCTTGGGTAAGAGAGTCAGAGGCGTGGGGCTGGAATCCTGCGCACCCAAAAGTTATGCGGACGGTCGAAGGCACTGCGCGACGGGGATGGAGAGTTGGAAACGAAGATGGCCCACCCTTACCGCTGTTTGCGGGTCAGGATTGGGCCGGGGAGCGGTGGTTCGGTTTAGATCTACTTCAGCGGTTCGATAACGGCTGCGATGTCGATGTGGCGGGTGCTGTGGGGAATGTCGATCGCGCCGAGCATCCGAGGTTTGTCCAGGCTGAGCAGAGAGGTGGTCTCCAGGACGGTCTGGCTGACGACAGGCTCGGTGACGCCCTCGATGGTCGAGGGCTGGGCGAGGCTCGATTGCTCGATCTTGGAGTGCAGTTGTACGCCGTTGGCCATGAGCTCGACAGTTGCGACA
>JAKAQS010000329.1 GCA_021819585.1 Acidobacteriota bacterium | reverse complement strand
ATTCATCCCCGGAGTGGGGGCAATGTACAACGGCCAGTTCGTTAAAGGCATCGTGCATCTGGCGATCTTTGTGATGCTGACGTTTGTGGCCAACAATGTGAGCGGTCTGGGGTGGATCTTCTGTTGGGGATGGATTTTCTATATGGCCTTTGAGGCCTACCATACCGCGGTGGCTCGCCGCGATGGCTTGCCGCTGCCCAATGCCTTTGGGTTCAACGATCTTGGCGAACGGATGAACCTGGGCAGAAGCTGGGGCGGAGTGACGGCCGCGCCCTCGGCTCCACCGGCGGAGAGCGCCACATCCCCGGCAGGTTACCCCGCCTCGGCCGGCTATCCCGCTGCGGCGGCTGGAGCGGCTCCGCCGGTCTCCGGCTGGGCGGCTGCGGGAACTCCGGCCGCGCCACCAGCCGCCTACACTCCGGCGGCGCCGCCAGCCGCCTATACTCCGGCCGCCTATGCGGCGGCGAACCCAATTCCGGCGAACCCAACTCCGATGAGCACGGCTCCGGGCTGGACGGGCTATGTGTCGCCGACCGCCTTTGCAGCGGCCAACCGTGTGGCGCCGGCTCCAGTGCCCGGCTTGGCGCCGGGGGCCGCAGGACAGCCGGGGGCGGGCGCTTGGGGACAACCTGCCTACGCCGACACGTTTACGGGTGCGGAGCGGGGCTATGCAGCCGGCGCTGGGGCCAACAGCGGGGCCGGCCCAGCGGCGGCTGGAGCGCAGAGCTTCCCCCCAGCGGGACGGAGGGTTCCGGCCAGCGCTCTGTGGCTGATCGGGCTGGGAGTGCTGATCCTCTTCGCCAACCTTCTGCCGGACTGGAGGCTGACCGACTGGTGGGCGCCTCTGTTTTTCGCCGGGCTTTCCGTCTGGGTGTTGGTTCGCCGTCTGCGTCCACGGGGCCGGGTGTTGAACGCCATCCGTCTGCCCATCCTGTTGATGGCGCTGGCGGTGATGCTGGCGCTGCACGCGGCCAACGTCGCCTTGAGCGGTGGCGTCACCGCCGCGGTCCTGTTGATTCTGCTGGGCGCGTTGATGCTGCTGGAGCGGCTGGTGAGCGCGGGCGGGGGTAGGAACGGCTCCGCGGCGGCTTGGCCGGGCGCGGCTGGATCCGGAACTACTGGATCTGGAACCGCCGGATCCGGCTATGCGGGGCCAGTTGCTTCGGCTGCGGCCTCGGCGCAGACCTGGAGCGGCGATGCCGGGCTGAAAGCTGCTACGGCCCCTGAACCGAGCGGCGAAGCGGCGTTTCCGGCACGGGCGGAGTGGGGCAAGCGCGAAGACGGAGCCGCGCAGGACGATCCAGGCGGCGGGACGAAGGGCGCTGCGGAGGCGCCATCTGGAGGCCTGCAGGATGGCGCGGAAGGCCGCCAGGGCGGACCGCCGGAAGGGCAAGGATCGCGATGAGCGCCTTTCCGCCGCCGCCGCCCCAGCCGCCACCCGGTCCCTATCACCCGGGTTACAGCCGGAGCGCGCCGCGGGCACAGCGGAAGATGATGGAGGCTCAGGCTCGGATGGAGCAGCAGCGGCAGCGCGCCCTGCGCCGCCAAATGCGCGGCCGGCAGCGCCAGGAGCGGCGAGCGCTGCAGCGGGGATCGATTGTCGGACCGCTGCTGATTCTGGCCCTGGGCATTACGATTCTTCTCTCCGAGATGGGACGGATCCACTGGGTGGTTGCCCTGCGGTGGTATAGCCGCTGGTGGCCGGTGGTGATGATTGGCGCGGGCGTGATTCTCCTGCTGGAATGGATGGCGGATCAACGGATCTTCGCCTCGGGGAGGTTGGCCGCTTCGTCCTCCGGGGGTGGAGCGAGCGGAGCCATGCGCGGCGGCCAGGGGCGCGCGCTGGGCGGCGGACTCATCTTCCTGCTGGTGCTGCTGGCGCTGGCCGGCCTGGGCGCGCGGCTGCTCTGGCGCCCGATGGAAAACGCTCTGGCCTGGCGGAACGACGGCCTGGCCGACGGCTCTTCCGAGCTTGCATCGCTGTTTGGCGAGCGCTACGACGCGGACAGTTCGCTGGCCGGCGCGCTTCCGCAGGGATCTACGCTGATGATCCACAACCCGCGCGGAGATGTTACGGTCTCCGGTTCCAGCAGCGACGGCCAGGTGCATGTGAGCGTGCATACCGAGGCGCACGCCTGGGATCAGGCGCTGGTGCGGCGAAAGATGCGAGCGCTGCAACCGGCCTTTTCCATGCAGAACGGCGTGCTCAGCCTCAACGGCAACGATGTCGAGGGAGGCGAGGCCGACCTTACCGTTACGCTGCCCCACGCCGCTGCCGTGACCATTGTCGCCGACCATGGCGATGTGACCGTCAGTGAGACGGCCGGAGCGGTGACGGTCTCCGCCAATCACGGGGATGTGGACGTCAGCGGAGTGAACAACAGCGTCACCCTGCATATGAACGATGATGATGCAAACCTGACTCTGCATAGCATTCATGGGCCGGTGCTGGCCGAGGGGCACTGTGGGGATATTGACATCTCCGAGGTGAACGGGGACGTGACGCTGCAGGGAGATTTCTTCGGCTCGACGGATCTGGAGCACATCGCCGGAGCGATTCGCTTTGAGACCAGCCGGACCCAGTTCAGCGCGGCGCGTCTGGAGGATGAGTTCGATGTGGACAACGACAGTCTGGACGCCAACGAGCTGATGGGTCCGGTGGTGGTGAAGACGGCCGACAAAAATATCACGCTGGATCGCGTGCAGGGCGCTGTAGAGATCTCGGACCGCAACGGTTCGGTCGAGTTGACGCATCCTGCGCCGCTGGACGTGCTCTCCATTGAGAATCATGATGGCTCGGTCGACGTTGGATTGCCGGGCGACAGTGGATTTGACCTGGATGCGCGGACACGCGACGGAGACATGGAGAACGACTTTGGCCTCTCGGCGCGTCATGCGGAGGGAGGGAACACCCTGCAGGGCCGGGTTGCAGGCGGCGGTCCGACGGTGACCATCTCCACTACCGATGGAGACGTGACGGTGAGGCGGAGTTCGGTGGCTCCGCTGCCGCCTGTGACGCCGCCGGAGCCGATCACCTCGTCGCGAGGGAGAGGGAATCGGAAGCCGCCGCAGGGAGCTGCTCATCCCGCTGCCTGGAGCGACTTCTAGAGTGGTTCCGGGACAGAGTTACCAGCTTGGAGCGAGTTCCTGGTTGCTGCTCCCTTGGGCTGCGGCGGCTTGAGGATGAAGATC
>JAKAQS010000073.1 GCA_021819585.1 Acidobacteriota bacterium | reverse complement strand
GGGTAGACACGGAGTAAGGAGGAGCCACAAGGGTCGAGGTGCTCAAGGTCTGTTCCAGCGGCGAAATCGCGAAATCTTTGGATGCACAATGGCCATCTATCCCCTCGCCGATCCATCGATATTTTGTTCCCTAGCTCCGCATTCTTTTTTTGGGGGGCAGCCCCCAGAGAGGGAGCGTGACCTCGCAATGGAACCTCGATCTGGTCCAGCAATTCTCGCCTTGAACGTGGGCATCGAACCATCCATAACCTGGTGCAAGCGGACGAGTGGCGAGACGGCTCGCTCGAAATGCCCCATGAAACAATCTTAGGGTGGCGGCATCTTCGTAAGCAAAGGCAGAGTATGAAGCAATCCGTGCGCAAGCTTGAGATTTCAACGCGTGGCCAAGGGCTTTATGAGTTCACGGCGACAGCCAACGCCTGGGTAGAGCAACAGAAGATGCAGACCGGTCTTCTCACGTTATTTTGCCGGCATACTTCAGCTTCGCTTTTGATCCAGGAGAATGCGGATCCCACGGTGCGAAGTGATATCCAAGCCTGTTTCGACCGTCTCGCGCCTGAGGATGGACCGTACAATCACGTCTGCGAAGGGCCGGACGACATGCCCGCTCATCTGAAAACGGCCCTGACCCAGGTGCAGCTATCGATACCGCTCTTGAATGGCAGACTTGTGCTGGGCGCCTGGCAAGGCATTTATCTCTTCGAGCACCGAGTACACCCTCATCTGCGGGAGATCGTGCTTCACCTGATCGGTGACTGAGCCGGTTCAGATGCTGAACCCCAGCAGGGAACCCGGCATCTTTGCCAATACCGCAAGTGGTTGATGGATGGTTGGACCTGATCGGGATCGAACCGATGACCTCTTCCACGGCTTGTACCCTTTGGCGAATCTTGGCATGGAGCTTTCCTCGGGCGCACTGAGCCGGCTGGCCCGCGCCGCCTTGCCCTGTCCAGAGGTATTGCCGCCGGCAAGGCGCTTCCTCCGCCGATGTATAAACCTGCCTGCGGCTCTGGCCGTCGAACCACATCGCCTGGCCGGCTTGAATAGACCGGCGAATCCCGTCCAAATCCAGCTTCTCTGCCTGATGCACCCGGATGTTCACTTCTCAGCATGACGCACCCCTTCAGGCTCCTTTTGAAATCACCCTCGAAGCAGCTCAGATCCAAGCTACTCCCAGCGCCGCTTCATTTCCGTCCCTCCTTGTGCCCGGGTCGGTCATGAACGGCTCCTTTGAAAATACCCTCGAAGCAGCTCAGGTCCAAGCTGCTCCCAGCGCCGCTTCATTTTCATCCCTCCTTGTGACCGGGTCGGTCATGAACGACTCATCTTGCATTGGAAAAGAGTTGCATGGAAAAGAGTTGCATTTGCGCTTTCCGCGAGAATTCGGCATAATTAGAAGGTTATCTGCACTCCCGTGCGGATCAGTCGGGACCACGCCCATGCGGAGCAGCGCATGCTGGGGTGGGAGACGAGGAAAACATGGCAAAGAAGACATCCAAGAATATTGCGAAAGCGCGTGCGCTCGTCGAGCCGCGCCCGTATGCCATCGGCGAGGCGATTCCGCTGCTGCAGAAGGCCAAGTATGCCAAGTTCGACGAGACCGTCGATCTGACCATGCGGCTGGGTGTGGACACGCGGCACGCCGATCAGATGGTCCGCGGAACCGTGGTGCTTCCCCACGGCCTGGGCGGCAAGACCAAAGTGGTGGCGGTGATCGCCTCCGGTGACAAGGTAAAAGAGGCCGAAGCGGCGGGTGCGGAGTTCGTGGGTGGCGAGGAGATGGTGGAGAAGATCCAGAAAGAGAACTGGACCGGCTTCGATGCGCTGATCGCAACCCCGGACATGATGCGTTCGGTAGGCCGTTTGGGCAAGGTGTTGGGACCGCGTGGCCTGATGCCGAATCCCAAGACGGGTACGGTGACCACCGACGTGGCCGGAGCGATCCGGGAGATCAAGGCCGGCAAGGTCGAGTTCCGTGCGGATAAGACCGCGCTGGTGCATGTGCCGGTCGGCAAGCTCTCCTTCAGCCCTGACAAGCTGGAGGCCAATGCGCTGACGGTGATCTCCTCGGTGGTCAAGGCCAAGCCTTCGGCCGCCAAGGGCAAGTACATCAAGCGGATCGTGCTCAGCTCGACCATGGGCCCGGGTATCGAGCTGGAGCCGGCCGTGGCAGAGGTTGCGGCCAAGGCGTAATGGCGCGGATTTCGGGCTCGGGGATGTCTCCCGCGCCTGATTGCAAAGCTGAGCCGGAGCCGGCTGAAGCGGATCAGACGGGGCTGGGATCCACGAGCGGATCGAAAGATCGAAAGATCGAAGAATCGAAGGATTGGACGATGGGGCTGGCGCCAGGCCGCCGGCCGGTAAAGGTCAGGTTCACAATGGCATTAACCAAGGCAAAGAAGAACGAGAAGGTCAAGGCGCTGGCGGTGGAGCTGGAGAGCTCGACGTCGGCCATCATCGGCACGTTCAAGGGGTTGACGGCCTCCAAGGACTTTGAGCTGCGCAAGGTGATTCGCGCCGCCGGTGGAAGCTACCACGTGGTGAAGAACAAGCTGGCCGCCAGGAGCAGCCAAGGCACCAGGGTCGAGAAGGCTCTGCAGGGGCTCAAGGGAGTCAACTCGGTGGCCTACACCTCGGGAGACCCGGTGGCGCTGGCCAAGGCGCTCTCCACCTGGGTGAAGGACAACGCGGAGTACACCTTCAAGCTGGGCATCGTGGACGGCAAAGTGATCAATGTCGAGGAGATTGACTCGCTGGCCAAGCTGCCCGGCAAGGAAGAGCTTTTCTCCAAGCTGATGTTCCTTATCCAGTCGCCGGCGCAGCGCCTGGCGACGGTGATCAACGCCGCAGGACGGGATCTGGCGGTGGTGATCAATCAGGCGGTGGAGAAGGGCAAGTTTGGAGCCGGGGCTGCCAAGGCGGCGGCCGAGGTTACTGCGGCGCACGCGGAGGAGTCCTTGGCGGGCGAGCAGCCCTCCGGCGCAGCGGAGCCGGAGAACGCCACCGCGTCGCAGGCGGGAGAGGCTGCCGGCCTCGATCCTGTCGAGGGATAAGCAGGTTTCGCTGTGGTCTTCGCCGGGGGCGCAGTCTGGGCGCAACGGAAACCCGACGGGGCTGGAGCAGCCTGGAGCGGAAGAGGCTTCAGGTAGGTTGAATCGGAAGCAGAGCGGCATCAGGTTTTGTAACTTTTACCTATACGGAGAGAGACATGGCGGACATTCAGCAGTTGGAAGATCAGATCGTAAGCCTCAGCCTGCTTGAGGCGGCGGAGTTGGTGAAGAAGCTCGAGGAGCGCCTCGGCGTCTCGGCGGCGGCTGCGGTTGCAGCGGCGCCGGCGGCCGGTGGCGGCGCAGCCGCCCCCGTGGTGGAGGAGAAGACCGAGTTCACGGTGATCCTGAAGGACGCTGGAGCCAATAAGATCAACACCATCAAGGCCGTACGCGAGGTTACCTCGCTGGGATTGAAGGAGGCCAAGGATCTGGTCGACGGAGCTCCCAAGGCCTTGAAGGAGAACATCTCGAAGGAAGATGCGGCGGCGATCGCCAAGAAGTTCGAGGGTGTCGCGACCGTTGAGATCAAGTAGTTTTGGATGGGAGTAAGGCAGGCTCCGCCTGCCGCAATTCCGCCGGTTGCAGCCGGGGCGAATCTGGGGTATTCTCTCTAATGGGAGACTCCCGCAGACGCCTCGGCGCAATGCTTTCTGCGGGGTTCTAAGGGTCCAAATTCAATCATCTGGTTTCATCCGGCTCATCCTGGCACTGCGAAGCAGGTTATGGAGCCGGCCATCTTGTGGTTTGAGCGGCGGGCCCACAAGGTGCAAACGTGCGACAAGCGGCAAACGTTGGACCCGCATCGGGTGCGGGATCAAAGGGCGGCGATTATCCACCGTTTCTGTATTAAATCACTTGGGAACAGAAAGTACGCGCTCTCCGGGCAGGACGTCCCGCAGGGCGCTTTCGGCGTCTCCGGCTATCGGATGCCTCGGCACGGTCCTCAGAGCCGTCGCCGCCGCATCCTCCCTCTGGCCGTTCTCCCCTCTGCTGCGTAGAGATATATCAGCAGCGAGGCTTGCGTGGCAAATCTCCCCAAGGAGCCAGGCCGGCAGCAGCATCAGGTTTTCACCCCGCAGAATGCTTCGCTGGGGTTTGTACGACGCGCTTCAGATGCTTTCTCTGCGAGGAGGGAAGGCAGCGGAAAAGGCGCACATCAAGACCGATGAGAGGCGCCGCGGCAGCGGCGGCTTCTCCTCTTCGCCAGTTGCCGAAGTCGCAGCGAGTCAGAAACGCGCACTCCGGACCGCTAGCGAGGAGCCTCGAGCCAACGAGCCAAGCAGAAGGCCGGTGAACAAGAGCCGGCTCATGCAACAGGAGAGAGCATGTCGAACCCAGCCCCCACCGTAATGCGCGCGATCCGCACCCGCCTGGACTTTTCCAAGATTCCAACCAGCATCCAGATCCCCAACCTCATCGAGGTGCAGCGGCGCAGCTACGAGCGTTTCCTGCAGATGGACAAGTTGCCGCGGGAGCGCGAGGACAACGGCCTGCAGTCAGTCTTTACCTCAGTCTTTCCCATTACCGACTTCCGCAACGTCTCCGAGTTGGAGTTCGTCGATTACACCATTGGCAACTGGGAGTGCAAGTGCGGCTACCTGAAGGGTCTGAACCACTTGCGCACCGCCTGCACCACCTGCGGTCACATGGTCATCACCGATCCCTTCCATCCCGGCGATGTCCTCTGCAAGTTCTGCGGGACCTACAACAAGAACACCCCGGACTTCTGCACCAAGTGCGGCGATCCGGTAGGTCTGCAGCTCAAGTACGACCAGGCGGAGTGCGAGGAGCGGGGAATGACCTACTCGGCGCCGCTCAAGGTGACCATCCGCCTCAAGATCTACGACAAGGATCCTGAGACCGGAGTCAAGACCCTGCGCGACATGAAGGAACAGGAGGTCTTCTTTGGCGACATTCCGTTGATGAGCGCCAATGGCACCTTCATCGTGAACGGCACCGAGCGCGTGATCGTAAGCCAGTTGCACCGCTCGCCCGGCGTCTTCTTTGAGACCGCCAACAACCGCACCTACTTCCTGGGCAAGATCATTCCCTACCGCGGAAGCTGGGTGGAGTTCGAGTACGACCAGAAGAACACCCTTTATGTCCGCATCGACCGCAAGCGCAAGTTTCCCGCAACCATCTTCCTGCGCGCCCTGGGCCTGCGCACCGACGAGGAGATCCTGAAGACCTTCTACGTGGTCGACAACATCAAGGTGAAGGAAGGCAAGCTGTTCTGGGCGGTGACGCCGGAGGATAAGCCAACCCACCTGGTGGGCGCCCGTAGCGCGGCGGCCCTGCATCTGCCCGGACCCAAGGGAAGCGGCAAGGAAGAGCTGGTGGCCGCGGGCAAGAAGATCGGCGCTTCCACCATCAAGCACATCCGCGCCGCCGGCTTGGAGCAGATCGAGGTTGAGCCGGGCGAGTTCGACGGTGCGATGCTGGCTGCCGATGTGGTGGATATGGCCACCGGCGAGCTGCTCTATGAGGCCAATGTCGAGCTGACGGCCGACAAGCTGCACAAGATTCTGCAGAGCGGCGTGACCGATTTGCAGGTCTTCTTCCCGGAGCGCGACGATGTGGGCAACATCATCTCCAACACGTTGCGGCGCGATTCGGTGCGTAAGCCGGAAGAGGCGCTGATCGAGATCTACCGCAAGCTGCGCCCCGGCGATCCGCCGACCCTGGATACCGCAACCGCTCTCTTTGAGGGTATGTTCTTCGATCCGCGCAAGTACGACTTCTCGCGCGTGGGCCGCCTCAAGTTCAATATCAAGCTCTATGAAAATCAGGATGCTGCCGGGCTGGACAAGCGCACCCTGATGCCCGAGGACTTCTACGGCACCATCCGCTACCTGCTCAAGCTACGCAAGAACATCGGCGTGGTGGATGACATCGATCACCTTGGAAACCGGCGTGTGCGCGCGGTCGGCGAGTTGATGGAAAATCAGTTCCGCATCGGTCTGGTGCGCATGGAGCGGGCGATCAAGGAAAAGATGAGCGTCTATCAGGAGATGTCCACGGCGATGCCGCACGACCTGATCAACGCCAAACCGGTGATGGCCGCCATCCGCGAATTTTTCGGCTCTAGCCAGCTCTCGCAGTTCATGGATCAGACCAATCCTCTCAGCGAGATTACCCACAAACGCCGCCTGTCGGCCCTTGGGCCGGGCGGCCTGTCGCGGGAGCGCGCCGGTTTTGAGGTGCGCGACGTGCATCCCACTCACTACGGCCGCATCTGCCCCATCGAAACCCCGGAAGGGCCGAACATCGGCCTGATCTCCTCGCTGAGCTGCTTTGCCCGCATCAACGAGTACGGCTTCATTGAGAGTCCCTATCGCAAGGTGAAGGACGGCGTGGTGCTGGACTATGTTGCGGTGAGCAACGCCGGCGAATCCGGCCTGCGCCAGGGCGATGCCCTGGAGGCCCACGAGGCGGCCAGGCTCAACAAGCAGCTCAAGAAGGAAGGCAAGCGCACCATGGACCTGGAGCCTTACTCCTTCTACCTGTCCGCCTGGGAGGAGGATCGGCACACCATTGCGCAGGCCAACATCAGCCTGGATGAAACCATGCGTATTGTGGAGGATCTGGTGAACGCACGCAAGGCAGGCAACTTCGTGCTGGTTCCCAAGCAGGAGGTGGATTACGTCGATGTCAGTCCCAAGCAACTGGTATCGGTGGCGGCTTCGCTGGTGCCCTTTCTGGAGCATGACGACGCCAACCGGGCTCTGATGGGAGCCAACATGCAGCGCCAGTCCGTGCCTCTGCTGGTCTCCGAGGCGCCGCTGGTGGGCACCGGCATGGAAGGCGTCACGGCGCGCGACTCCGGCGCGGTGATCCTTGCCAAGCGCAACGGCATCATCGATTCGGTCGACTCCGAGCGGATTATCGTGCGTGTGGACGGCGAGCATCATCCCACGCAGCTCTCACGCGAGGTCGGTTCGGATATCTACCAGCTCACCAAGTTCAAGCGCTCCAACCAGAACACATGCATCAACCAGAAGCCGGTGGTGCGCAAAGGCGAGCGCGTCATCAAGGGTCAGGTGATCGCCGACGGCCCTTGCACCGAGCAGGGCGAGCTGGGCCTTGGCCGTAACGTGCTGGTGGCTTTTATGCCCTGGCGCGGTTACAACTTCGAGGACGCCATTCTGATCTCCGAAAAGCTGGTGCGCGAGGACTACTACACCTCCATCCACATCGAAGAGTTCGAGATCGAGGCGCGCGATACCAAGCTCGGCCCCGAAGAGATCACCCGCGATATCCCCAACGTCAGCGAGCATGCGCTGCGCGACCTGGACGAGAGCGGCATCATCCGCATCGGAGCCAAGATCGGTCACAACGATATTCTTGTGGGCAAGGTAACGCCCAAGGGCGAGACTCAGCTCACTCCGGAAGAGAAGCTGCTGCGCGCCATCTTCGGTGAGAAGGCCGGCGATGTGCGTGATGCCAGCCTCACCTGCCCTCCCGGCATCGAAGGCACCGTGGTGGACGTCCGCATCTTCAGCCGCAAGGGCCAGGAAAAGGACCAGCGCGCGCTGCAGATCGAGCAGGAGATGATCGAAAAGCTGGAGCGCAACCTCGCCGACGAGATCCGTATTCTCACCGACGAGCGGCTGAAGCGGCTGGAGAACATTCTTGGCAACAAAGAGGTGCTGGCCGACCTGCACGACGAGCGCACCAATAAGAAGCTGCTCAGCAAGGGCGACATCCTGAACCGCGATGTGATTGAGCTGATCTCGACTCGCAACCTCAAGCGCATCCGCTATGCCGACAAGGATCCACGAGTCAACGAGCAGATCGACGAGATTGAGGAGATGACCTCCCGCCAGATCGACGTGCTGCGCAAGATCACCAACGAGAAGATCGGCAAGATGCAGAAGGGAGATGAACTCTCTCCCGGAGTCATCAAGATGGTGAAGGTCTATGTCGCCATGAAGCGCAAGCTGTCAGTGGGCGACAAGATGGCCGGACGCCACGGCAACAAAGGCGTCATCTCGCGCATCCTCCCCGAGGAGGATATGCCCTATCTACCCGATGGAACTCCCGTGGAGATTGTTCTGAACCCCCTGGGCGTACCTTCACGCATGAACGTGGGGCAGATTCTGGAGACCCATCTTGGCTGGGCGGCGCATGAACTCGGAGCCAAGGTCGCCGCGCTCGCCGAGCAGCACCAGAAGGCCGGCGAAGTGAAGGAGATCTTCAAGGAGACGTTCAAGGGTACAGCGGCTCTCAGCCAGCTTCTGGCGCTGGACGACGAGCAGACGCTGCGGGTTGCCGCCGGCATGAAGCGCGGCGTCTGGTTTGGAACCGCCGTCTTCGATGGCGCCAAGGAGGAGGAGATCAAGGCGCTGCTGACCGCGGCGGGCCTGCCCAGCTCGGGCAAGAGCCCGATGTATGACGGCATGACAGGTGACCAGTTCGAACAACCAGTCACGGTCGGATACATCTACATGCTCAAGCTCAGCCACCTGGTCGACGACAAGATCCACGCACGTTCCATCGGGCCTTACTCGCTGATCACCCAGCAGCCGCTGGGCGGCAAGGCGCAGTTCGGCGGTCAGCGCTTTGGAGAGATGGAGGTCTGGGCGCTGGAGGCCTATGGCGCTGCCTACATCCTGCAAGAGCTGCTCACCGCAAAGTCTGACGACGTCTATGGCCGCACCAAGATCTATGAGGCCATCGTCAAGGGCGAGGCGGCCATCGAGCCGGGCGTACCGGAGTCGTTCAACGTGCTTATCCGTGAGTTGCAGTCGCTGTGCCTGGACGTCGAGCTGGTCAAGAAGACCGATGACGCGGAACATATCGTGCCGCTGCCGGAGCTGGCAGTCGCGGATTAGCACCTTGATGGGCGCCGCCGCTGTTGACCGGCTTTGGGCTTGAGTCACGGCAGAAGCCTCTCCAGCGGCGGTGAGCAGAGATGACAGTGGTGAGTCCGGAAGCGCGGATTCATCGCGAAGGTAATCGCAGTCGCCGCTTGGACTGCATAGCTAGCAGCGAAGTTCGCAACGCGGACTCTTGAAGGCGAAGAGTCAAACAAAAGTTGGTATCGAGCTAAGCACTGCAAACGGAGAGAAAATACATGTTCCGCTCCAGTCCCTTTGAAACGACCGGTCCGATCACGGACTTTGACTCGATCAAGATTCAACTTGCCTCGCCGGAGAAGATCCGGTCCTGGTCCCATGGCGAGGTCACCAAGCCGGAGACCATCAACTACCGCACCTTTAAGCCGGAGCGTGACGGCCTGTTCTGCGCCCGCATCTTTGGCCCCATCACCGACTGGGAGTGCCTGTGCGGCAAGTACAAGCGGATGAAGCACCGCGGCGTGATCTGCGACAAGTGCGGCGTCGAGGTCACCCTCAGCAAGGTCCGCCGCGAGCGGCTGGGACATATCGAGCTGGCCAGCCCCTGCTCACACGTGTGGTTCTTCAAGGGCCTCCCTTCGCGCATCGGGCACCTGCTGGATATCTCGCTGCGCGAGCTGGAAGCGGTGCTGTACTTCGAGAGCTATGTGGTGGTGGATGTGGGCGACGCGCCGGTAAAGGAGCGCGAGGTCATCAAGGATGAGAATCGTTTCCGCGAGCTGGATGCCCAGTATCGCCCCACGGGCTTCAAGGCCATGATGGGCGCCGAGGCGATCAAGGAACTGCTCAAGCGCGTCGATGTCAATGAGCTGGCCGTCGAGATGCGCGAGCGCATGAAGGCTGAGACCTCGCTGCAGAAGAAGCTGAAGTACGCCAAGCGCCTCAAGGTTGTGGAGGCCTTCCGCCGCTCGGACAACAAGCCGCAGTGGATGATCCTGGACGTGATTCCCGTGATTCCGCCCGAGTTGCGCCCCCTGGTGCCGCTGGATGGTGGACGCTTTGCCACTTCGGATCTCAACGATCTGTATCGCCGTGTGATCAACCGCAACAACCGTCTGAAGAAGTTGATGGACCTGCACGCCCCCGAGGTGATCGTGCGCAATGAGAAGCGCATGCTGCAGGAGGCGGTGGACGCCCTGTTCGACAACGGCCGCCGGGGCCGCGTTCTCCGCGGCGCCAACAATCGCCCCCTCAAGAGCCTCTCCGATACACTCAAGGGCAAGCAGGGACGCTTCCGCCAGAATCTGCTGGGCAAGCGCGTGGACTACTCCGGCCGTTCGGTCATCGTTGTGGGACCGGAACTGAAGCTGCACCAGTGCGGCCTGCCCAAGAAGATGGCTCTGGAGCTCTTCAAGCCATTCATCTATCACCGCCTGGAGCAGACCGGCCACTGCGCCACCATCAAACAGGCCAAAGAGATGGTGGAACAGCAGGAATCGATCGTCTGGGACATCCTGGAAGAGGTCATCAAGGATCATCCGGTGCTGCTCAACCGCGCCCCGACCCTGCACCGTCTGGGCATCCAGGGCTTCGAGCCGGTGCTGGTCGAAGGCAAGGCCATCAAGATTCATCCCCTGGTCTGCACCGCCTTCAATGCGGACTTTGACGGAGATCAGATGGCGGTACACATTCCGCTGAGCCCAGAGGCGCAGATTGAGGCATCTGTCCTCATGCTGGCCTCGCATAACATCCTCTCCCCGGCCAGCGGGCACCCCATCACGGTGCCGACTCAGGACATGGTGCTGGGCCTCTACTATCTCACCAAGGCCAGGCAGGGCGCCAAGGGCGAAGGCCGGGTCTTCGCCAACATCGAAGAGATTCTGATGGCGCTGGAGGCCAGGCAGGTGGAGACGCTCACGCCCATCCGTCTGCGTTACACCGGGCCGGTGCTGGATATGACCGTTGCCTATGATGACCAGGACATCCTGCACACCGAGCCGGTTGAATTTCACAAGCAGTTCATCAACACCACGGTGGGCCGGGCGATTCTCAACGACGCTCTGCCCGGCGGAATGCCGTTTGTCAACGGCCTGCTCAAGAAGAAGGGCATCGGCCAACTGATCAACTACCTCTACCTCAACCTCGGCCTGGAGGTGACGGTCAAGGCGCTGGACAAGATCAAGGAACTCGGCTTCCAGTTCGCCACCCGCTCCGGCCTCTCGGTCGGGTTGGATGACATGGTGATCCCAGCGTCCAAATATGAGGTGGTGCATGAGGCGGAGAAGCAAGTGATCGCCATGCAGCAGCAGTACCTGGACGGCTCGATCACCAACCTGGAGCGCTCCAACAAGGTAACCCAGATGTGGTCGGCAGTGACCGAACGGGTGGCCGATGAGATGTTCAACAACATGAAGCGCGCCGACAAGGAGGGCGCCATGAATCCGATCTACATCATGGCCGACTCCGGAGCCCGCGGCTCCAAGCAGCAGATCCGTCAGCTCAGCGGCATGCGCGGCCTGATGGCCAAGCCCAGCGGTGAGATCATAGAAACCCCCATCACCGCCAACTTCCGCGAAGGCCTCACCGTACTGCAGTACTTCATCTCAACCCACGGCGCGCGCAAGGGACTCGCCGACACCGCCCTGAAGACCGCCGACTCCGGTTACCTGACCCGCCGTCTGGTCGACGTCGCGCAGGATGTCATCATCTCGGAGTTCGACTGCGGAACCGTCGAGGGCATCTATGTGACGCCCATCATCGAGGCTGGCGAGACCATCGAGCCGCTGCGCGACCGGATCGTAGGCCGTGTTTCGCTGGAGAAGCTCAAGGACTTCGAGGGCAAAGTGATCGTCGATATCAACGAAGAGATCGACGAGGAGAAGGCCTCGGCGGTGCAGGCGGCCGGTATCGAGCGGGTGAAGATTCGGTCCGTGCTCACCTGCGAGTCCAAACGCGGATGCTGCATCCTCTGCTACGGCCGTAACCTTGGTTCGGGCAAGATGGTCGAGCTGGGTGAGGCTGTCGGCGTCATCGCCGCCCAATCCATCGGCGAGCCCGGAACTCAGCTCACCATGCGCACCTTCCACATCGGCGGAACGGCGTCCCGGGTGCAGGACACCTCCCACCTGGAAGCCAAGAACGACGGCAAGGTACACTTCATCAACCTGGTCACGGTGCGTTCCAAGGAGGGCAACCTGGTTGCCTTCAACCGCAACGGCTCCATCGCGGTCATTGACTCCAAAGGACGTGAGAAGGAACGCTACTTGATCGTCTACGGCGCCAAGCTGCGCGTGGAGGATGGGCAGGACGTGAAGCTCGGCGATGTCATCGGCGAGTGGGATCCTTACACCTTCTCCATCCTTACCGAGATTGCCGGAACCGTGCAGTTCAAGGATCTGCAGGAGGGCGTCACGCTCAACGAGGAGATCGACGAGGTCACCGGCCTGTCGCGCCTGGTCGTCGGCGAGTCTCCCGACGAGAAGCGCCAGCCGACGATTCTGGTGAAGAACGCCAAGGGAACCAAGCGGTACCTGATGCCCTCCCGGGCTCACCTGATGGTTCAGGATGGCGATGAGGTCTTTCCTGGCGATATTTTGGCCAAGATTCCCCGCGAAACGACCCGCACCAAAGATATTACCGGCGGTCTGCCGCGGGTGGTTGAGCTGTTTGAGGCGCGCAAGACCCGTGATCCGGCCATCATCTCCAAGATCGACGGCGTGGTGCGCTTTGGCGATGTCACCAAGGGACAGCGCAAGGTCTATGTAACGGCGGACAATGGGCAGGAGGACGAGTACAGCGTTCCTCGCGGTGTGTATATCAACGTCCAGGAGGGTGAGCGGCTGCGCGCCGGCGATGCGCTTATCGACGGACCGCGGAATCCGCACGACATTCTGGAGGTGCTGGGCGAGCGCGAGCTGCAGCAGTACCTGGTCAACGAGATTCAGGAGGTCTACCGCCTGCAGGGCGTCTCCATCTCGGACAAGCACATTGAGACAATCGTTCGGCAGATGCTGCGCTGGGTGAAGGTGGAGGAAGTGGGCGACACCAACTTCCTGCTGGAGCAGCAGGTGGACCGCTTCCGCTTCAACGCCGAGAATCAGCGCGTGCTCATGGAAGGTGGCCGTCCCGCGATTGGACGTCCGCTGCTTCTGGGCATCACCAAGGCGTCGCTGTCCACCGAGAGCTTCATCTCGGCGGCCAGCTTCCAGGAGACCACGCGTGTGCTCACCGAGGCTTCAATCAATGGCTCGGTGGATACGCTGCGCGGCCTCAAGGAGAACGTCATCGTCGGCCGGCTGATTCCGGCCGGCACAGGCATGGCCTACTACCGCAACGTCAAGCTC
Organism: Acidobacteriota bacterium; assembly: GCA_021819585.1. Lineage (GTDB taxonomy): Bacteria > Acidobacteriota > Terriglobia > Terriglobales > Acidobacteriaceae > Granulicella. Next base: position 2,258 of record JAKAQS010000073.1, on the reverse strand, counting down.
TCGCCGGAGCTGGAAGAGGTAGCCGCACAGGTCCAGCAAGAGGTCACAGCGGCAATCGAAGCCGAAGAGCGCGAGCTGGAGCAGATGCGCATGGAAGGCGAGCAGGAAGAGATGGCTGCCGAATAAGCCCGCACCCCAGGGGAAATGGCAATCGGATCTTCGCAGGAGAGACGCGGCAAAACCCAACCGGGAAACAAAGGATGAGGGCGGGCTCCCCGGAGCCCGCCCTTTTCAACGCTTGGACTGCGCACTGCAATGTCCGGGCCATTTCTCCAGCCCAAATTTCTTGCGGAAACCTTCGGTATAGCCATGGCCGACCCGAGCCGCGAGGCTCACACGCATACAGATCGGTGTACTCTACATCTTGTTCCTTTGCACTGGCTGCGGAGGTTCGGTTTCAAGATGATTGCGGAGCGGTGTTGCTTGAAAAAGACAATCTATCTTCTGGCGTTGTGCGGCGTCTCTGCCGCCATGTTGGCTCCCATGCTGCGGGGCCAACAGCGTTGGGTCATTGGGCCGTGGGTGCGCGCCGGCCAGACGCCTGTCATTCGGCCTCGTCCAGAGAGTACGTTCACTGACCCCATCAGCGGCGAGCCGGTTCACTGGGAGGCGCTGCACACATTCAATCCTGCCGCCATCGTCAGAGATGGAAAGATCGTCCTGCTCTATCGTGCGGAAGACGACTCGGGCGAGATGAGGATCGGAGGCCACACGTCGCGCCTTGGCATGGCTACGAGCGCTGACGGCATCCACTTTGAGCGCAATCCGCAGCCGGTCTTCTATCCCGCCCGAGACTCTCAGACCAGTCGCGAATTTCCCGGAGGGGTGGAGGATCCACGTTTGGTTGAAAGCACCGATGGCCGCTACATCCTTACCTACACGCAGTGGTCCCGGAGCAGGAACTCTTACACGATTGGGGTGGCGACATCATCCGATCTGCACACCTGGAGGAAGTTCGGGCCCATCTTCGGGACCGATGGCAAAGATGCCGGCTGGAAGTACAAGAGCGCCGGAATCGTAACGAGGGTTGCAGGCGATCATCTGGTTGCGGCAAAGATCCACGGCAAGTACTGGATGTACTGGGGCGAGGTAGAGATTCATCTGGCAACATCCAATGATCTGATCCACTGGCATCCAGTGGAAGACAAAGCTGGGAACCCAAAGGTGCTTCTTCGCCGGCGGCCCGGCAAGAGCGACAGCGGATTTCCGGAGACGGGCCCACCGGCGGTGCTCACCTCAAGCGGAGTTGTGTTGCTGTACAACGCGAAGAACGCTCTTGACGATAGCAGAGATCCCGCCATCGGGCGGGGTGCATACAGCGTTCAGGAGGCGCTTTTCTCTTCACGCCATCCTGAAAAGCTGATCGCGCGCACCGATACGCCCGTCTTCCAACCCCAACTTGACTGGGAAAAGAGCGGCCAATATGCGGCTGGGGACACCTTTGCCGAAGGGCTGGTTCTCTTTCACGGTCAATGGTGGCTTTACTACGGGGCAGCCGACTCCTTTGTCGGCGTGGCCAAGGCAAACAACGACAGTACTCCAGTTGTGGCTAAGTAACCAGAAGTCGGAAATCCTGCCCTTGGTAGTGGAGGAACTGCGTGAGACATTGACGGCGTCTTCGCCAGCCAGACCCGCTCAGCAGGCGTTCCAGGCCGCGCCAGCCCCTGCGCAGCACGAAAGCCGGCCGGCGCCGGACTTCCGGCACGCTGAGAAGAACCTTTTGGAAGGAAGTCTTTTCACCCGCCCGCTCGTCGTGCGGTCAGCACCGTCAAAGCCACCATCGACGCGGTGACGCGCCGAAACCAACCTTGCCAGTCCGAACCTCGTAATGGTCCAATCGAACCAAACCCGCCAACTCAGCCACCATGGCTTCGTAGCACCCGACCTTCCGCATCGCTCAAGATTCTCGCAACCATCCGCTTGATTTGGGTGTAACTCAAAGTTCGAGCGCCTTGATCAAAGCTTCTCTAACCTGGATTGGAGCTAATCGGAAGTTCCAGCGCTTTTAATTGGGATTAGGGTGCGGAAGGCTCTGTAAACACAGGGCTTTCCGCGCTTTTTTTCGCTTTCCCGGGGTGCAGAATGTAGCCATGTAATATTTTATTATTCTTCTTGAATAAGTGTATTGAATGTGGAATGATGTGGCCATGCATATCGATAGCGTGCCCAACCGTGCGTCGCGCCCCACCTATCTGCTCCGTGAGTCCTACCGTGAGGGCAAAATGGTTCGCAAGCGCACCCTGGCCAATCTCTCGGCG
>JAKAQS010000328.1 GCA_021819585.1 Acidobacteriota bacterium | reverse complement strand
GCAGAGTTCGCCAGGGGTCACATCGTAAAGCGTGATCTGGCGACCGTGCGCATCCTCCCGGTAGACACGGATGCACCCTCCGAGCACGAGCGGAAACAATCGGCACACTTCGCCCTGCTTGAATAGCTTGTCTCCGGCGGCGACGCGAACAACCTTCGACGAACGGAGGAACGACTCCCGTTCTTCCGGGGATACCTCGGAAAGCACCGGAAACATCGCAACCGCCGTCTCCAGCATCTTTGGATCGATCATGCAGCGACGGTCCTTGGGCCGCCCTGATCCATGTTACGCGGACAGAACGACGCCAACCCGATGAGCTTCTGTTTGGCCAGATTCCTTCCGGGCAAGAACCATGGGGGCCGGCCTTCAACCCACTCCTGAACATCAGAGCCCATATCGAAAAACACCGCCGTTGTCATCAGCTTCGTCGGCGGCTGGAAATGGGAAAAAATAAATTCCGTAAGCACTCTGACTGGCTTCAGTTGAAGCCCAAGGAGAGCGCTTGAGCACCCAATTCCGCCCCCGAACCACTGCAGAGACGATAAAGCGCCGAGCGCAAGCCAGCCGCTGGCCAGACTCCTTGGGGTGTTATTGAGAGACGACACTTGCGAGGAGGACAGGCTCAATAGCTCGCAACGGAGCGGATACTGGGATCTTGTCAGAATGGCCGGCTAGCGCGCGGTCTTCAAGGAGATGACGCGCGTGATCCTGACCAGCACCCGCCGCAGGCATGACGTGGATCCGCAAAGCTATCTCACCCAGTTGCTGACGAACCTGTCGCAGGTCCCCAGAAGCGAACTGCCCAACTGGCTCCCAGACCCGCTGCGACGACCGACGACGTAACTCTTTTACTGGGGTCTCGGGCCCAACTCTCTTCAGTTAACGAACGAACCATTGTTCCCTCTACCTCTTGGAACATCACGCCACAGCCCGGCCCGGCATCGAGTGTCCGTATGCGGCATCCAAGGTTCACGCCGTTTGCTGGCAGGCGCTTTGGCATAACCTCGAACGACCACTGCGAGCCAGATCCGCCTCCCAGCATCTATCCTTTATCGAAGCACGCCTTCTGTTGCTCAGCTTTCATCCAGGAAGGCATCGAGTAAATGCCGGAAGACGGCTGCGGTCGGCTTCCAATCGCCTTGCATCGCCTTGGAGCCGGCTTCGCCATAACCGTAATTCGGACGAGGCCGCAATCGGATGAAAGGAGGCAATCCATAACGCATTGCGATGAAGTTGGCCCATAGACGCGCCGTGCGTCCATTCCCGTTGGCAAACGGTTGGATGCGTACCCACTCGGTGTGAACCCAGGCACAAAGATCAACGACGGCGGCAAACTGATCGGCGTCTGGATCCTGGCCGGTGGGCAGCATTGCGTCCAGTTCCCGGAGGAGCGCGTGGAGCTTTCTCTCAAATCCCGCCAGTTCTTCAGCAACCTGGGCCGCGTTCACGCCGTAGCGGACGCCGACGCGCACTTGGATTTTTTCGAGTCCCGGCTCACCGCGGAACGCGCCAACAAAACCTGCGTCGGGCGCGGTGAGGTTTTCCATCAGCAAAGATTGCCAGCCCTTCGCCGAAGCGATAGTCGGGAACTCCCGCCGCTGTGCGGAGCGAACAACCTCATCGAAGACCTTGCTGAGGTTCCGGCGTAGTTCTGGGCTGTCTTCGTCCCAGCTAGGCACCTAAGATTTCTCGGATTCTGTTCTGCGCCGGCCCAATGGGTTCGATCCGACCGTTGACAAGTTGCCCTTCGGTCGCCTCACCTTCGAGTGGATCGAGCACACTCGCCTCGGCTTCGACGAATGCCTTCCGGGCACGGCGATACTGAGGGTCGCGCTCCCGATAAGCTCGCAACCGCTCAAGATTTGCTTCCAGGCTGCGCTCTTTCGGCCTGCGGCGGAGCAGGAAGTTCCTGACTGCTTCGTTGAGCAGTTGATTGACTGGGCGCCGCTCCACCTTGCTAAGGTTTTCGAGGGCGGCGCGTTCTTCCTCGTCAATTCTCAACGTGAATGCAACTCGGGCCATCATCCAACACTACTCTTGACGAAAGGTGATGTCAATACGGCATTTTGCCGTCACCCTCTGATGTTTCGATGGTCTCGTTTTGGATGGCGAATTTGGCGAGAGGTTCACTATAGGCTGTGATGCCCTCTACCCCCAGAACATCACGTCGCAGCCTGGCCTGGTATCGAGCGCCCGTGTGCGGCATCCAAGGTTCACGCGGTTTGCTTGCGGGCGCTTGGACATAACCTCCACTGGCCGCGTCGAGGCAGATCCAGCTTCGCAGCATCTATCTTTTATCGGAGTCCGCTCATGAACGCAGCCGTCGTCCACGCCTTTGACGCTCCTCCCGCATACACCACCTTCGCCGACCCCGTTCCCTCGCCCGGCGAGGCCCTTATCGACGTCACCGCCGCAGCCCTTCACCGCATCGTCCGCTCTCTGGCCAACGGCTCCCACTACGGCAGCAGCGGGGTTCTTCCCTTCGTTCCCGGCGTCGATGGCGTTGGCCGCTTGCGGTCTTCCTTCGGGGAACTCCCCGCCGGCGCCCGCGTCTACTTCGGCGCAACGCGCTCGCCCTTCGGCAGCTTTGCGGAGCAGTCTCTGGCCTCCGCCACCATGCTCATCCCCCTGCCGGACGCGCTGGACGACGCCACCGCCGCAGCCATCGCCAATCCTGCGATGTCCTCCACCGTAGCCTTGATGCGCGCCCGCTTTCAGCCCGGCGAAGGCGTCCTGATTCTGGGCGCTACCGGCGCCTCCGGCCAGCTCGCCGTGCAGATCGCCAAAGCCCGCGGAGCCGGCTGCATCGTCGCCGCAGGGCGCAACCCGCAGGCGCTGGAGATGCTGAAGGCTCTGGGAGCCGACGCCACCGTCAGCCTCCAGCAAGCCCCAGAGCCGCTCGCCGCCGCGCTCCGCGAAGAGTTGGATGGAAGGAGCATCGACATCGTCCTCGACTACCTCTGGGGCTCACCCGCCGAGACGCTGCTCTCCGCCATCGCGCAGAAGGGTCTGGACCACGCGGCGCGGCGGATCCGCTACGTGCAGATCGGCAGCATGGCCGGCCCTACCCTCAACCTTCCCGCCTCCACCCTGCGCAGCTCCGGCCTGGAGCTGCTGGGTAGCGGCTTTGGCAGCGCCTCGCTGGAGCAGATCGGCGCGGCGCTCAGCGGCTTCTTCGCCAGGATCGCCGTCAACCCCATGGAGTTCACCT
>JAKAQS010000327.1 GCA_021819585.1 Acidobacteriota bacterium | reverse complement strand
GCTCCCGGGTCTGCTCCAGCGCCTGGTCGGTCACCCGCACCGCTGCCGTGAACTGCTCGTCGGCCACGGCAACCCGCTGCTGGCGCAGTCGCCACTCCCTGGCTCCCAACGCGGCCAGCAGCAGAGCCGCCGCCAGCGCTCCAGCCACCCAGCGCCGCGGCCTCGGCAGAGCGTACACCCGCCCGCCTCGGCTCGGCCGGAACCAGCCGCTCCCGCTCCTGCGCCGATGCTCCTCCGCTTCGACTGCCGTGGCCAGAAACTTCGCCAGCGTCTCCGGCGCATTCACCCGCTGCATCGCCCTCTGCAACGTCTGCTCAAACTCGTCCATCGGCTCCCGCTCATCTCGCTCCCTCATCGCACATACTCCTTCAACGTCACCGCGGCCTTTCGCCTCAACAACTGCAGGCCGCGCTGCAGATGGCTCTTCACCGTCGCCACAGGTTGCCCCAGCAGCCGGGCGATCTCATCGGAACTCATCTCCTCCTGGTAGCGCAGCACCACGGCCACGCGCATCGCCTCCGGCAGGGTCTGGAGCAGCTCCTCCAGCCTTGCCGTCAACGCCGCGTTCAACTCTGCGCTGGAGACCGCACCGGCTCCTTGCGCAACCGCATCGCAGCCGTGCTGCTCCTCCACCCACTCTTCCGCTGCCGACTCCGGCCGCACCGCCCTGCGCCGCAGCGCATCCGTCGCCCGATGCACCGTCACGCGGCGCAGCCAGAACCGCACATGGTCTTCACTCCCCGGCGGGCTCTGCTCCGCTCCCAACCAGCGATACAACTCCAGGAACGCATCCTGCGCCACCTCTTCGGCGGTCCCATACTCTCCGGTAACGCGCAGCGCCAACGAGAACACCATACGCTGGTGCCTCTCCACCAGCCTGCGAAACTCCTCGGCCTCGATCCTCATGCGTGCTCTCACTTACCTATACGCAAACGCCCGTGCGCCGGAATGCAAAATCTTCACCCCTCCAGGCTGGCGCTCCCGATCCGCAAGCTGCAAAGCCGCCGGCCGGCAACACCACTCCGCCCAAAGCGTCTATGCTAAGTCTCGAAGCCTTCTTTACCCTCCAGGCAATCTTCCGGAGATTGGAGATCCCGGAGCGGCGCTGCAGACGCATCTTCCTGGAAGCACCTCCGGCGTTGGCCAAGCCCTGCGCTCCACTGGCTGGAGAACTGCTCCACCCCGCTGTCTTATGACCCTACGCGAAGCCCTCACGGAAGCCTCAGCATCCATCCCTCGCCGCGAGGCCGAGACGCTGCTGGCGCATCTCCTCTTCCGCGACCGCCCCTGGCTGATCGCGCATGCGGAGACAGAACTCTCCGCCACGTTGCAGCGCTCCTACCGCTCTCTGGTGACGCGCCGCGCTGCTCGTGAACCCATCCAATACCTCACCGGGGCGCAGGAGTTCTTCGGCATCAACCTGCGCGTCACCCGCGATACGCTGATCCCCCGTCCCGAGACGGAGCTGCTGGTGGAAGCCGTGCTGAAGTGGATCGCCGCCCAGCCCGAGCTTCGCTCGCCGCGGCAACCGCTGCGCATCCTCGACGTCGGTACCGGAACGGGCGCGATTGCCATCGCGCTGGCCACCCATCTTCCAGCGGCGGCCATCACTGCGACGGACCTTTACCCCAAACCTCTCTCGATCGCCGAGCACAACGCCGGGCGGCTGGGGCTGGCGGATCGAATCCTGTTTCTCCAGTCCGACCTGCTCGGCGCGCCGCACTTCGCCGCGGCGCCGCCCTTTGACGTGATCGTCTCCAACCCGCCCTACATCTCGATCTACGAAGCGGCCACCATGCCTGAAGAAGTCCTGCAGCATGAGCCGCACACCGCTCTCTTCGCAGGTCCCTCCGGTCTGGAGGTCTATCAGCGCCTGATTCCGGCGGCTCACCAGGCTCTGAAGCCGGGCGGTTTGCTGGCTTTGGAGATCGGCTATGGCCAGAGCGATACCATTCGCAGATTGTTCGACAAGCCCTCCGATAGACTCTGGAAGGATCTGCACATCCAGAACGATTACGCCCGGATTCCGCGCATCGTTCTGGCCGGCCGAGCCTGATTGTCCGGCTCGCTCCGTTGCGCCGCCGCACTGTGAAGCGGCCGCCCTGAGAGACCAGCGTCCTACTGTCCGGCCTGCGGCAGCGACGCGAGGATGCTCGCCAGAGACTGGTGGAGCTGCCAACACCCGAAGATGGCCAGCCCCAGAGCGATTGCGGACTCCAGCAGCGCCACCGGCAGATCTCTGCCCAACGCCTTGGACCAGAACATCCGCACACGGTACCCGCCAAAGGTCCCAATCCCCGCTCCAATCAGGCTAAAGAGGATCCCGCCCGCAACCGGCTCAAAGACCGCTCGCGCGGCCAAAGCCCCCGCCATCGCCCCCAGCACAAAGCGCGCCGTAAGTCCCAGCGGCGCGGTGCGTTTGGGCGCCCGCGGCAAGGTGTCCCCCACATACTCACCCAATGCGGCCAGGGTAAAGAAGGCCACCGTCACCAGGCTCCCCGCCCATAGCGCCCATCCCGATTGTGGCAGCAGGCGCAGCCATGCAAACCAGCAGAGCACCGCCATCGCCGTCATCGACCGTAGCCCCGCTGTAATTCCCAACAAAACATACGAAAGAATCACCCTGGCCTCTTCCTCCTCTCTTCCGTGTCCCGTTCGCCGTCCACGGCCTGGCCGCCAAGGACGCCCACCATCGTTCTATCAGAGCCCTTCTTGCAAGGTCGAGGCCCTGCGGGCTACCCGCCCCTTGAACCCTTCGCCGCTTGAACCTTCGCTCCCTGAGCCTTCGCCGCTTGCAAGCAGCGCGGCCTATTCCACAACCAACCTCGCCCCGAATCCATCGGACGGACGGCCCGGAGGCTGGGCAGGGTTCGCCTCAGTCTCCAGCAGTCCGCCGGTCTTCGGCCTCAATGATTCTCTACCAGATTCTCGCCCAGCGCATGCAGCTTCTCCCCATTGGACCAGCGCGTATAGAACATGTGCCCGCCCGGAAACTCATGCACCGAGAGCTGACTGGCGATCTTCATCGGCAGCTCGTTCTGGGTCAGCAACGTCCCCATGAACGGGCAGGACAGATCATCCCATCCATGCACCACCAGCACATCCATCTTGGGATCGGCCGCCATCGCCTCGCGCAGATCATCCACCGCTCCTTCGCGCAGCGTCGAACCGGACCGGTCCCAGTCCCGGTTGACCTGGTAGGAGAGCGCATAGTACTGCGCATCGGTCTTC
>JAKAQS010000326.1 GCA_021819585.1 Acidobacteriota bacterium | reverse complement strand
ATAATGAATGTGGACGAGGACTACTGACTCGATATCCACAAGCCGTGACTCCGTCGCGCGATCGACCGCAGACCGCTCCTGTTGGCAGCCGCACTGCTTGGCAGCCGCAATGCACAACGGAACGCACCACCCCGGCCAGGCCCGGGACCCTAACAGCGATAGAACCCGCTCTTGTCCTCAAATATCCGCCGGCGCGTCGTCCCCAGAGGCTTCGGCTCGCTCGGCCTCCGTCAGCCAGATCACCCGCGCGCCGCCCGGAGCGGGCCGCTCGTACTGCGCGATCCGCTGAATCCACCCGCGTCGCACCTTGTCACCCTCCGGCAGCCTGGCCAGGAGCCGCGCATCAACTTCCCGTAACCCCGCCGTTGTCGTGGCAGCCAGCACCGTCTCTGCCCATCCATGCTGACTCAGCCAGCCTTGCAAGTCCAAGCTGGGAAGCACCGTCTCAGCGCGTGGGTCCAGCAAAAGCGCGTCTCTGCCCAAGCGCTCCGCGGAATCCCCGGAATCAGCGAACTCCACCTGCAGCTCCGGCAACACGCCCCGCTCCCGCAGTTCCTCCAGCGCCGGCTCGGTTTTGCCCTCCAGCACCACGCTGAGTGGGCGCCCCTTGCGGATCTCGTTCTTCAGCACCCGCAGCGCCTCATCCAAGGTGTTCACCACAAAGTCCACGCCGCCCTTACGAAAGACTGATTTCACCATAGCCGCGTCCGAGTCCAGCACTAGCGCGGCGCCGCCGGCGATGCTCACCGCTGCCGGAAGACCGGTGGCTGACACCCCCGGGCCGCAGGCAAAGACCAGGCGGCCGGCCCAGCTCTCGCGCCGGACCATCAACTCTCCGTAGATCCGCAACGTCTGCCGTTGCAGTTCCTCTGCTCTCTCCAGCACGCCTCCAGCCCTCTCTGTACAGAAAGGGGCCCTGCAACGAATTGCATTGCAGGGCCCCGCTGGTCTTGCCCGCCTCTGCTCTGGCGGTTCCGCAGGCTCTACTCCCCGTAGTACTCCAATCCGAGATGGGTGATCAGATCCTCACCCATGATGTGGCGCAGCGTGTTCTTCATCTTCATCTGCTGGATGAACAGATCGTGCTCCGGATAGACCCCCGGAGCGCTGTCCGGGTCTTTGAAGAAGAAGCTCAGCCACTCCTGGATCCCCAGCCCGCGCAGCGCCGGCGTGCGCGCCGCCAGGTCCATGAACAGGCAGAGATCCAGAGCCAGAGGGGCGGCCAGAATCGAGTCGCGGCAGAGGAAGTCCACCTTGATCTGCATCGGATACCCGAGCCACCCGAAGATGTCGATGTTGTCCCATCCCTCTTTGTTATCTCCGCGCGGCGGGTAGTAGTTGATCCGCACTTTGTGAAAGACATCACCGTACAACTCCGGGTTCTTTTCCGGTTGGAAGATATGTTCCAGCACGCCCAGCTTGGAGACCTCTTTCGTCCTGAAGTTGTCCGGATCGTCCAGCACCTCGCCGTCGCGGTTGCCCAGGATGTTGGTGGAGTACCATCCGCTCACCCCCAGTTGACGCGCCTTGAAGCCTGGCGCCAGCACCGTCTTCAGGAAAGTCTGGCCGGTCTTGAAGTCCTTGCCGCAGATGGGCGCATTCATCTTCCTGGAGAGCTCTTGCATGGCGGGAATGTCCACCGTAAGATTCGGCGCCCCATTGGCGAAGGGGATCCCCTCCTTCAGCGCAGCCCACGCATAGAGCATCGACGGCGAGATGTCCGGATCGTCCGCCACCAGGCCCTTTTCAAACGCCTCCAGCGTCTGATGCACCGGCTTGGGCTCAATGTAGATCTCCGTCGACCCGCACCAGATCATCACCTGGCGATCGGTCTTGGTCTTGAACTCCGCAATCTCATTGCGGATCTGGCTGGCCAGGTCACACTTGTTCTTGCCCACCTTCTGCACCTTGGGCGTCAGGCGCTTCACCCAGCGCTGATCAAAGGCCGCAGGCATGGGCTCAATGCTCTGCAGAAAATCCTTCATGCTCTCCAGTTGCTCGTGGTCCAGCACACCGGCGGTCTTCGCGGCGTCGTACAGGTTGCCGCCGAAGATATCCCAACCGGTAAAGACCAGGTCGTCCAGTTGGGCCAGGGGAGCCCAATCTTTGATCAACGGGGTGCGATTCTCCGTGCGCTTGCCCAGCCGGATCGTTGCCATCTGCGTCGTTGAGCCGAATGGCTTGGCAAATCCTCTCCGAACAGCCTCCACCCCGGCGATGAGCGTCGTCGCGACTGCGCCCATTCCAGGAATCATGATTCCAAGTTTTCCAGTTGCTGGCTTGATGCTGGCTGCATCAGGCGAGCCGGCGTTGGATATAGACATTGCGTTACAAACCCTTCCTGAGGTGCAAAGTTCCGTTCCTGCAACGGCTCCGCGCAGAAGTTGGGGGGTTGGCGATCGCGATCTCTTTCCCGGAATCACGCAAGGCCCCCAAGTCTCCAAGGGGCGAGGAACAACTCTTTGGGTGCGGATACGACCGCGCCAGCTCACCCTCTCACAACGAGAAGCTTCTCTAGCATCGAGCGGACATACCAGTATCTCTCTTTGCCAAACCGAGTTGCAAATAGGTCCAACTCTCCCCGTATCATCGGAGTTGAGGAAGAGTAAGCATTGCGTCCCCATCTCGCCACCCTGGTTGCCGATCTCCGCCGCAACGGAGAGCAGACCGCCATCGTCCGCTACCGTGGTGTTCGCCGCCACCCGACCACTTACGCAGAGTTGGCCGCTCTTGCCGCTCGCGTCTCCGCCGAGTTGGCGCGCCGGGAGATCTCTCCCGGAGAACGCATCGTTGTGTGGGGTGAAAACTCCGCCGAATGGGTCGCGGCCTTCTTCGGCTGCCTGCTCCGCGGCGTCCTGGCCGTGCCATTGGACGCCGCCGGCTCACCGGAATTTGCCGCCCGGGTCATCTCCGACGTCACCCCCCGTCTGATCCTCGCCGATGCGGCACGCATCTCCTCACTCAGCACTACTGTCTCCTGCCTACCGCTGGAGAATCTCGCCGCCCATCTCCCCGCCGAACCACTGTTTACCGTCGACCCGGCCGTTCAGCTCGACGCTCCCTTCCAGATCGTCTTCACCTCCGGAACGACGGCCGCGCCCAAAGGGATCGTCCATACCCACCGCAACATTCTGGCCAGCCTCGATCCGATTGAGCGCGAGATGCAAAAGTACCTCCGCTACGAGCGCATCTTCCACCCGCTACGGTTCCTCCACACCCTTCCGCTCAGCCAC
>JAKAQS010000072.1 GCA_021819585.1 Acidobacteriota bacterium | reverse complement strand
TTTCCGCGGGCAGACTATGATGCCCGGCGACAAACGCAAAGGAACCACGGCCCTGTCTGCCGCGCTAAGCACCGCGACTGTTGCGGTCTATCGGCTGTGCCAATAGCGTCTTCGCCACCAGGGATGGCTCAAGTTTCTGCGCCTTATCAATGCATCTGCTGACGCGGACAAGCAGATTCACGTCATCTGCGACAACTATGCCACCCACAAATATCCGCGCGTAAAGCGTTGGATAGCGAACCGTAAGCGCTTCCATGTGCATTTCACGCCTACCTCGGCGTTGTGGCTGAACTTGATCGAACGGGTTTTCCGCGATCGGACCGGCAAGAGAATCCGCCGCGGATTCTCCATGTCCTGGAGTCGTTGATCACGGCCATCGGCGATTGCATCGACAACCACAATGCCGATCCGAAGCCGTTCATCTGGACCGCAAAGGCCAACGCCATCCTGGAAGAAGTCACTCGCGCTCAGGCAGCCCTCAATAATCCCCTATCTGAGTAGCGGGCTACACTAGTCAACAATTCCCCAGAGCTTGCGATTGCCCAGGACAGGCATCCGCAGGGAGAGCGAGCCGGAGCATTGGAGTACGAGGCGTGGAGTTGGAGCCTTATCGAAGGGAGGAGACGCGGCTCTTCCGGTTCCCGCTCGAAGGCGAATGCGCTTCGGGTTCCGGCGTCTCGCCTCTCGAATTCCCCTTAGAAGAAGAAGTTCGTCTGCAGCGTGATCCGCCGCAGAGCGCTGGCTGTGGTATAGGCTCCGCCAACAATCTGGATCGACTGCCCAAAATTAGAGGAGGAGAGAACACCGACCGGTGGGGCCAGATCTTCATTGTTGAACAGATCCTGCACTTGCAGGCCAAAGGCTATGTTGTAACGCCGCCCCGAGGGGGCGGCCATGCCCGGTCCGCCGCCAGGATGATGACCATGATGGCCGTGGTCGCCAAATGGACCTTCCCCGTTGTTTTCACTGCCGGGCTGCAACCTTGGTCCAAAGCCGAAGGTCTTGGTCAGGCGGACATTAAGCGTAAACTCCGAGGGCCCTGAGCAAGGATTGATGGGAGCCAACGGTGCGCCGGGAACAACTCCCTCCTGCGCGAACGTACCGCAGCCTGGAATCGACTTGATCGTGGTCCCATTGGGCGCAACTCCGGTCACCAGGTCCGGGCGATAGTTGAAGAAGGTATCGTTGAGATTGTCGAAGCCAGTGGTGATGTTGTACGGCTGACCGGTTTGAAAGATCATGAACGGACTGAACTCGAAGGCCAGAGGAAGCTCGATCGAGCCCGCCATGAAGAGACGGTCGCGCACATCAAAGCTAGTTCGGCCGTAGTCAGCATGAATATTGCCGGGCACGGAGATATCCGCCCCTCCTCCAGAGGTATCGCCCTTGGCGAAGTTCACCGCATCGTACCCAAACATCGTGATGCCCATGGGCATCTGCAAGTGGCCATGCACAATCAACTCATTCTGATGGAATGCCCCCTCGGTGAAGAACTGATAGTTCGCCGTGCTCAGGCTGGGGTTCGCAAAGTTGTACCCTATATTCTGAGTCGCAAGCTGATGCAGTCCCAGCGCGTGCAGGTAGTTGATCGAAACGGTGCCATAGCGCCCCACCTGCTGGTCCACCCCGGCGCTCGCCTCCACGATGTAGGACGAGCGTAGATTCGGAGCTGCGGAGTAGACGGTCTGCGCTCTCGTGGTAGCGCCGCAAGCCGCTATAAAATCCGTCGCGGAGGGATTGCACGCCGTGGAAGGGCTATTCTCCGTGTACACCGTTTCGTTCTTGCCGTTCTCCTGTTCGAGAATCAGGATGCTGGGCTGTTTGAACCGGGTGAAGAAGTAACCGAATCCGGCCCTGACTACGGTCTTCGGGGCGCCATGCTTGGCAAACAGGCCGTAGTCCGCCTCCAGCCGCGGCGCAATGTCATGATGATCGGAGAGGTGGTTCTGCGTCTCATAACGGAATCCATAGGTAACGGTCAGATTCTTTTGCGGAGTCCACTGATTCTCCAGGAACATGCCCAGATCGGCGTACCAGTCCCCGATCTTGTGATTGTTGACAGTGGTGAAGGTAAACAGGCTGGGCTGTCCCGCAAGATAGTCCGCAAAGTCCGCATAGGTAAACGATCCGTTGGTATTGTTCTCCGTATTCTCCGCCTCGCGCTCAGCCCGCAGACGCCCACCGAAGCGGATAAAGTTGTGCCCGCGCTGATAGGAGTTATAGCTCTGAAACTCGAAGTAGTCCTGATGGTCGCTCAGACTCTGAGCGCCGTAACCTCCCGAGGTGAACAGACCCTCGACGTTGAGCGTGGGAAGAGTGCTGACCGGCGTGGTGCTGATGTGCTGGCGCTGATACTCAAACCGCGTCTGACTGACGACGTGAGTATTCCAGACCTCGGTATCGCTCAACTGCAGAACGTTGAACAGAGTGTTGGTGTTATAGCCGGTTTGCGGCAGGTCGAGGCTGCCGATCCCGTCGTTGGTCGCCGTGTTGCTTATATATTGATACCGCGCGGTCAAGACATTATTGTTGCCCAGGGAAAAATCCACGCGTGGGTTGATGTCCATACGCGTCTGGGGAAAGTAGGTTGAGATCTGATACCCCGTCTGCACGCAGGTTGTATCCCCCGGCTGGCAGAGCGTGCTGGAACCCGGCGCAGGAGCCGCAATCTCCGCGTTGGTGTATTCATCCTGCTGAATCTGCCGGTACGTTGCACCGAAGTTGTAGGATGACTTTTGGGTGATCGGGCCGGTGAGATTTCCAAACGAAAAGATGGTGTGATAGGGCGGCTGGTATCCCGGCTCCAATGGGTCCAGCGTGTCAAACTGAGATGCTTGCCCGTCCACCTGAACATTGCCGTGCAGTTGCTGGGTTCCCGGCTTGGTGAGAATCTCGATGCGTCCGTACCCCAGTTGGTCATACTCCACCGAGTAGGGATCGCGATTGACGAAGATCTCCAGGATCGACGATTTGGGGGGCAACTGCCCGCCGGTGAATCCATCGACGTAGATCTGTCCGCCGTTAGGCCCGGCCGATGGCCCCGCCAGCGCCATCAACTCGCTCTGCAGCTCATTGGGATCATCGGACAGAGCATTCAGCGTATTGCCTGTGATCACCAGGGAGCTTTGGTTCGACTCTGGACTGACGCTCAACTGCATCCCGTTATTGGCATGCACGTTCACCACCTGCGACTGCACCCCAATCTGCAACTTGGCGTTGAGCGTCGTGCTTCCAGCCGAAACCTTGACTGCGGCGACCGAGTAAGGAGCAAAGCCCGGCATGGAGACCTGAACCGCATAGGTTCCCGGCCTGACTGCCATTTGATAGGTTCCATCGGAACCCGACCTGACCGATACCGCCGATCCGTGGTCCGGCTTGAGAGTGACAGTTGCCCCCGGGATCAGAGCTCCGTCAGGATCGGTGACCACGCCATGGACCGTTGCCCGAGCTGCGGCGGATGGCTGCTGGGCCCCGGTTTGGGCTCCGGCTTGGGCCGGCGCCATTCCCACTCCCCAAGCCAGGGCCAATCCAGCCAAACCCGTCCACACAAAAGCCGCGATCCTCTCAAACTTCATTCTTATCATTCATCCTTTCCCACGTTCTCTGTCGTAGATCCAAATCGCTCGGGCGCTTCGGAGGCCCTTTTGGAGACCCTGAGCCACAGCTTGCTTGCCAACGGATCCGGCCGCGCACTACGAGATTCAACCGCCGAGGTCGCCTGTCCCCCAAAAGATGTTCTTCGCTCTCCGGGTCGCTCCTCAAACAACCTGCGCGGCCGGATCCATCCGCCTGGAAGCCACGTTATTGCTGCGGCCCCCCTTCGCCGCCCCCTTCGCCTCCACCCTCGCCCTCGGGGCTGCCGCCCAGGCTCCACGGAGAGAGCGTCATCGACTGGCCCTTGGGAGAGGCGCTGAGAATCGGTTCCACGCCCGTCAAAAGCGTCACGGCCTGCGCCGTTGGCTGGCCCGGCCCCGGCAAGGTGGCTACAATCATGACTGCATCACCCTTCTTGAGCCCGGAGAGCGTCTCCGTGGGCAGCCGCGAGAGCATGCGGGACAGGCTCATCCCGGCGCTTGCCTGAGGTCCAGGTCCATTTGGAGGAGGAGCGCCTCCGCGCCACTGCGCTCCCTGGGCTGGACGGCCGCCTCCATGGCCTGCGCTCCGCATCTGCGCGGCAAGTTGGGCAGCCACCGCCGTGGGAAGGCTACGCAGGTCGCTGGCCGGGGTAACCGCAACCGTAACCATCTTCTGGGTGGCCAGATCCTTGAGCGAAATCGTCCCCGCCTGTTGATCGGTCGACGCAATCAATCCAGAGTAGTTTCCAAAACTTCCGGTCACCAGCGCATCGGCCGTTATCGTACTTCCGTCAGCCGACTTGGCGCCCTTCACCAGGAGTTGATCGCCCTTTTGAATCTCTCCGACGGTGCTCGGCCGCGCGTCGGCAAACCGTACCGAGCCAGGCGCGTAGCGGCGAATCACCGTCTTCGGCGAGACCAGCACCGTCACCGCCTTCAGCCCGCTGGTAATCACGATCTTCCCGTCGGCTGCATCCACTGACTTGACAATGCCACCGCCGCCTCTCCGCCACGCCTCTTCGTCCGCCTGCTGCGTTGCCGCGATGGCCTGCGCCTTCATCAGGATCACGCGCAGCGCCGTGATTCCCTGCGCCTCCGCCGTGCCGGAGACCAGTGTTCGGTCCCCCACCGCGACATCTCCAATCGTTCCCTGGGTAGCCGAGCTAAGATCCTTGCTGCCCGGCGCCACTACCAGAACCTTGGCCGAGGCCGGCACCGCAACGCTCACCTCCTGCCCGGAAGTGGTCGTAAGCGTGAACCCGGACGCGCTGGTCGCCTCCACCGTTCCCACCATCTGCTGAACCGCCGGCGCTGCGCCTTGGGCCGCAGCCTGACGAGCGCCTGCCAACCCGGCGCAGAGCCCCATGATAAGGGCTAAGCCAACGGTCAGATCAGATCTCTTCCATCCTCCAATGCACCCTCTGACTACCTTCATCCTTCGCATGGTTCTTCTTTCCTTCGTCCCGCTTTGGCGCCTGATGCATCAGCCATCTCCCCGCAGCCACGTGCAACCCACGGGCATCCGGAGGCACGCAGCAGAGAAGCCTTGTAGTTCCTCCGGCACAGCCAGACAATGACTAGCTGCCCATCGTCCAGGGCTGGAACCTTTGGATGCCTCGAGCGAATCTTGATGCGTTGAGCGTAGCCGCGCTCTCTTGCCTTTGGCGCTTTGTTCGCAGAGATCGATCAGGGCTACGGGTCTCTGGGCGTAACCATCTGACTTCTCTCTACCTACGCTTTCTGGAATACGGAACAGGCGCCATAAAAGTTTCCTCGGGAGATCTCTATCCCTCATGACGCTTCAAGACCCGCAACCCGCTTGTCCGCAGCCCACCATCTTCCTTTGGCGGGCTTGCGGAAGCTCCACATCACAAGGCACTTCCGTCAAAAGAGACCGGTCTGCGCACCCGCGTGGGGACGCCCATCCTTTAAGACGAATGCCCAGCTCAACGCGCTTTCTTATGGAAGCACCGAATCATCTGAAACGGGCAGATCCAGATGCGATGGATACTTCGCCGACCCATAGACGGAGACCGTCTCGGCCTGATAAGCCGAGGCCGGCGCAGTCATGATGTTTTCCACATAGGTCTGCGGATTCCGGTCATAGAGCGGGAACCAGCTCGACTGTACCTCCACCATCATCCGATGCCCCTTCAAAAAGGTATGATCCACGCCGTGTAAACTCCATCGATATTCCACGATCTGTCCTGGTTTCACCGGCTCAGGATGGGTAAAACTGTGGCGATAGCGTCCGCGTAGAATCTCCTCCGCCACCATCAACTCATATCCGCCCTTGGCGCCGGGAGCCGTGGATGCCTTGCCCATCTCCGGAGAACTCACTCCAGCCGCGTTTACCGGATAGACGTCGATCAGCTTTACAATCCAGTCCGCATCCGTTCCCGTAGTAGCCGCATACAGATCCGCCACCACATCGCCAGTCACCGTCACATCACTGCGCAGCACCGGTGTCTCAAAGTTGGCCAGATCTTTGCGTGAACTCACAAACCGCTGATCCTCCGCCAGCCAGGTCCTCCACGTAGAACCCTGCCCATAGGTCGACTGGATGGGCCGGTTCCGATAAGGGACCGGATGAGCCGGATCAGCCACATAAGCCGCAGCCTCTACATCTTCCGCTCCCTTGGGCGCTGCAAAGCTCAGGGTGTTCTCCGGTTCCAGATAGGCGCGCACGGAGCGGTATCCGGCCTGCGGCGGCCAGATGGCATAGCGATGCCACTGATTCTCGCCGGTGCGGAAGCTGGCCGTGTCCTGCAGATCGAAGCCCCCTCTGCCCTTGAGGTAAAACTCAAAGAAGGGGGCCTCAAAGTGTGCGCGGTAGTAGGCGCCCGTATCCTGACCCGCAAATTGGATCGTGCCAAACTTTCCACCCAGCTTGTCCCCCGGCCCAAACGCCCAGCCTCCATGGTTCCACGGCCCCAGCACCAGGAAGACACGATGCAATGGCTGGCCGGCAGCCTCATGGGCGCGCAGCGCCGCGTACTCGGCCTGAGTTCCCCACATATCCTCCTGGTCCCAGTATCCGCCCACCTCCAGGGTGGGAACCTCCGGGCGCAACAGGTGCGGCTGCACGGCCATCGCCTGCCAGAACGGGGTATAAGTCGGCTGGGCAAGAAACATCTCCGCCGTCGGCAGATGACTCATCCCTGCCGCCTGCGCGGCGCCCGCAAAGTTCACATGCTCAAGAAAGAAGCGGTACTGATCCTCATCCGAGCTGACCACGCCATCCGTCTTCTGCGCCTCCATCTCCTGCACGTAATCAAACCCGTAGGACTCCCGAAAGGCCCCGTTGTGGAAGAAGTCATCTCCCATCCACACGTCGGTCATAGGCGCCTGCGGGCTCACGGCCTTCACCGCCGGGTTCGCGTCCAGGCCGGCCATCATGGCCAAAAAACCGGGATAGCTGATTCCCATCACCCCCACCCGGCCATTGTTATTGGGCACATGGCGGAGCAGCCAGTTGACGGTGTCATTGGTATCGGTGGTCTCATCCACATCGCGCGGCGTGTTGTGCGCCATGATCGGCCGGTTCATGACGAACTGTCCGCCCGACGCATAGCGGCCCCGAATATCCTGGAAGACAAAGACGTAGCCGCTGCCGGCCAGCTCCGGCTTCATCATCTCCAGCATCGTGCTGCTCACGCCCTTCACTCCGTAAGGCGTGCGTTCCATCAAAAACGGCAGTGGCGGACCGCTCCCTTCGCTGCCCAGCGGACGCAGCAGCACTGTATGCAGCTTGACTCCGTCGCGCATCGGAATCATCACCTCGGAGCGCACATACATCGGCCCGTGGTACGGATTCGTGGCCGGAGCGTTCTGCGCCCGCGCCGAAGGCGGAGGCAACTCCAGCGCCTTCGCCACGGAGGCCGCCGGCCAACCCCAAGCCGTAGAGGCTCCGGCAACCATGGCCGCCAGACCCATGCAAACACACAGCCGAAACCTTCCCGAGCGCATTCCATCTCCTCTTTTCAGCAAAGTGCAGAGCACGGGATGCGAACGCTCGCCGTGCCGCTGTGCCCCCACGAACCCCTTCGGCTCTCAACGTCAGAGCGCTTCGCAGCCCATTCTCTCCGAGAGATCACGGGGCGGCAAGACAGCAATCCACGACGCTACAGACCGGTCTCGAACTGTTCTGACCCAACCGGCGAGAGACTGCGGCGCAGGTTCAACTTCCCGGCTGTTGCCGGGCAGTGGCTTTCAGAGCCAACGGGGCGAAGATGCCGCCCTGCACGGGGCGCGCCCGAAAGGCCAGGCTATTTCCCGTCACACTGCTGTACCAGTCGCTGAATGGCAGCCGCTGAGGTGTGGTGTTGGCGTAAGCATAGACGCGTTCCATCAGTTGTTGCTTGATGGGCTCATCGGCCAGCCAGGCTGCGGTGAACATCTCCCAGTCGGTCTTGGAGTAGCTATGCGGCGCCTGCAACGGCAGGCCAAAGGCGTTGCTGACCTTGGCATACCAGGCCGCCTGCATCTTGCGGATCGACTCAGGAATCAGCCCGGTGGCCAGCATCTGATCCGCGAATCCGTTGTAGAGCGTGCCCCAGGTGCCATCGCCTCCGCCCGCGCCGTTGTATGTCAAGTCCAGATGCTCTCCGGATGGATCGGTTGCATGTTGAATCCAGAACTTCATGTACTCTTCGGCCAGGCTCCGGTAGTGGGCAGCCTGCTCCGGCTGGTGGGCAGCGGTTGCGATCTGTCCCATGGCCGCCACCGCGACGATACCCTTGATGGCCAGGTTGACGCTGTGCGCAATCGAGCCCGCAAAGTCGTCAGTCTGATTCTGAAAGCCGGGATCAGGCAGGTTACGGGTCAGATAGTCGGCCCACTGCTTGAGAATCCGGTAATGTTCCGTGACAAAAGCCTTGGCGTCTTCCGCCATCGAGCCACGGAGCAGAGCCGCCACCAGAATCAGCATGTCGCCCGATTCTTCCACCGGCATGTCTTCCTCTTTGCCGTCGTTATGCCCAGTAGCGTTGGGATAGGCGGCGCCCAGATCGTGCTCGGCGAAGACCCCAGGCCAACCACCCTTCTCCGCATAGGCCAGCAGCGGCGTCAACAGCAGCTTCAGATATCCGGGATCCAGATAGATCCAGACCGGAGCGGCGGGGTATAAGACGTCGACCGTCGAGACGTTGCCGTCGCTCGAAATCTCCTTGAGAAAGGCCCACGGCTGCCCATCCGGCCCCTGCACCAGTTCAGTGCCGCCGTAGGCCTGGCGCAGCGCCAGGATGCACAGACCTTCGTAGGCCGTACCGCCAACCTCACGCGCGTCGGTGACGACTCGCTCATCCAGATGGCCGGCGCGTTCGGAGGCGGCATCGGCGTCGTGGTGGAAGAACGCCAGCATCTCCTCCCAGTCCTTGAAGTAGCTGGTCCAGAGCGGAGCCAGGTGTTTGCCGAGGTAGTTGATCGCCGGCTCCCGGACGTGGCCGATGCTGAACGTGGTGCGCTTGGCCGTGGCTCCGATGTGGCCCAAGTCGACACTGAAGCCAAAAACAGGCGGATGCTGGCCGATGGCATAGGGGCCGCTATCGTTGCCGGCGCTCAAGCCGCCATGACGGGCAAACTGGCCGCGCACGGCCGGACCGTCGCCGGACTGCACGCTGAGACCGTGATGCTGGCGCGTTGCCCAAAGGATGCTGCCCCATGCGGCAAATTCCTTCTGCTCGGTGAGCGTCCGCGGCTGCTCCAGTTGCAGCGTCCAGGTACGCACCCCTTTCGCGTGCGCCAGAAGGGAGGTAATCTTCTGGCTGCGATCGCCGCTCACCCAATCTCCGCCGATGTCCATGTAAAGCTCCACCTTGTGGCGAGAGTCATCGATGCTGCGCACCGTGACGTGGATATAACTCAGGGGTATGGATTGGCGCTTGAGATCTCCCGGCTCGATGGGCGAGAGGAACTCAACCACCAGAGCTACACCCGCCGCCTGCAGTTCGAACCGCGAACACGTTGGGGTCACCTTGAGCGCAGTCTGATCCAGTGCGCGCGGGAAGTCGTGGACGGTGTGCGCTGCGCCATGATTGCCGTTGGGCGCCTGCAGGGCCAGCTTTGGATCCCCCATGAACAGATAGGCGGTTCCGTCGATGCGCACGATGCCGGCCATCTGCATCGTGCTGCCCTGCCAGAACTGGGGCCAGGCGCCCGGTAGCAGCGTGGCGGGCAGCCACGCACTCAAATAGGGTTGGCGCACCGCCAGCGGCACAGCCGGCGGACGGATGGGCGTGGCGGCAAGCGTTGTGGGAACTGGTTCTCCCTGAGCGGCTGCGTTCGAGGCGCCACCCGGCTCCCTGGATTGGGCGCCGGCCGAGTCCTTGGGTATTAGCGCGGAGAGACTGGCGGCTCCGGACCAACGCAGAAGGTCGCGCCGGGAGAGTGTGGCCGGATCGATGGCGGCCACAGGTTGGCTGGAATCGGCCTTGTATTCGTTTGTCATGGCATTCACTCTGATATCGGTTTCACAGATTTTCGACTTGTCAACGCGGAGTCTTGTTTGGGCTTCGCTGACGCTAATGGGATTTCGCGGTAATGCGGTCGCCGCATCTGGGCCACAGATTTTCAAGATTAGCATAACAAAAGGCAGAGTTTGCTTGGAAAATCCGCGCGGTGAACTGTTCTGGCCATTGCGCCGCCTGCGGCTCCAGAGTATCTTGAGGGTTCTGATCTCAGGCAGTCGCCGCTCCGTCTGTGCCTGGCCTCGTGGCGGGCTTCTTTTTTCAACCAAGAGAATCTATGGACGATCTTTTTAGCCAAGAGAACCTTATGGACGACCTTAGAAACCATGGAACTCGGAGCAACCCACGCCCTGACTTCGCCCTTTGAGGTGCAATAATTCTGTTTATGACGACCAACGAAAACCTCACCATGCCGGCTATCGCCCGGGAACGACTCGAGCGCCTACAAGCTCATACCGCCAGGATTGGGGTGATCGGACTCGGTTATGTAGGGTTGCCGCTTACGCTCTTACTCTGCGGCGCCGGCTACAAGGTCACGGGATTTGATATCGACGAGAAGAAGATCGCGGATCTACAGGCGGGCCGCTCTTACATCTTTCGAATCGGCAGCGATGAGATCAAACAGGCTCGCGAAAAGGGCTTCCAAGCGACCGCCGACTTCTCCCACCTTTCCGAGCAGGATGCGATCATCCTGTGCGTGCCCACTCCGCTGACGGAGCATCGCGAGCCGGACGTCAGCTTCATTGAGAAGACGGCCAAGTCCGTCGCCCCATGGCTCCGCGAGGGCCAACTGGTGGTGCTGGAGAGCAGCACCTACCCCGGCACGACCGAGGAACTGATGATTCCCATCCTGCTCGATGGAAGCGCCTCCGGCCTGGAGGTTCAGGGACGGGGCCCGGTCTTGGAAAAGGGTGTCTTCTATGTAGCGTTCTCACCCGAGCGCGAAGATCCAGGCAACATGACCGTGGCGCGCAAGGATATCCCCAAGGTAGTGGGTGGACACGACCCCATCGCAACGGAAATGGCGGCGACGCTCTACGAGGCGATCTTCATCAAGTCCATTCGTGTCTCTTCCACCCGAGTGGCGGAGATGACCAAGCTGCTGGAAAACATCTATCGCTGCGTCAACATCGCTCTGGTCAATGAGCTCAAGGTGCTCTCCCTGCGCATGGGAGTCGATATCTGGGAGGTGATCGACGCGGCGGCCACCAAGCCCTTCGGCTTTCAGCCGTTCTATCCCGGACCGGGCCTGGGCGGCCACTGCATTCCCATCGACCCGTTCTATCTGAGCTGGAAGGCCAGAGAGTACGACTTCCATACCCGCTTCATCGAGTTGGCCGGAGAGGTGAACGGAGCCATGCCGGAGTATGTGGTGCAGACCGTCGGCCAGGCCCTCAACCGGCACAAGAAGGCGCTGAACGGGTCCAGAATCCTGATGCTGGGCATGGCCTACAAGAAGGATATCGATGACCTGCGCGAGTCTCCCTCCCTGACCATCATCGAACTTCTTCGCCGCGAAGGCGCCGAGGTTCTCTACAACGATCCTTTCTTCCCCACCGTGGGCAGGGGCCGGCATTACAACCTGAACATGACCTGCACCCCGCTGGAGAAGCTGGAGCAGTACGATTGCGTCCTGATCGTGACCGACCACTCCGACTACGACTTTCACGAGATTGTTCGCTCAGCGCAGTTGGTTGTAGACTCTCGAAACGCAACCAAAGGGATCATCTCGGACAAGATCGTCCGGTGTTAGGGCACGCTCCCTCCACGTGAGAGCCCCTGAACCGGCAGCGCCCACCGGTAGTCTTCCACCCATCGCAGCCGGTTGGCCCTCCAGCGGAACGCCTCCGCCGGAGGGCTTGTTTGCAGGTGTCCGTACTGCGGACCATCACCGCAACTGAAGTCACCTCTGGCCATGCATGGCTCAACACCATCGCCTCCAGCCCATCGGAAAGCCTCGGCAGCGCAACTGCGGCGTAGAATCAAGTTGTGATCGAGAGAGGACTCAACGATGAACGGCACTCAAGTCATTCTTCAATCCACCCTGACCTGTCCACAATGCGGCCACGCCACGCTGGAAGAGATGCCGACCGATTCCTGCCGCTTCTTCCATGAGTGCGCAAACTGCCACGCTGTGCTGCGGCCGCTTCCCGGAGACTGCTGCGTCTTCTGCTCCTACGGCTCGGTCAAGTGCCCCCCGGTCCAACTGCGGGGATCCTGCTGCCATTGAGTTCGTTGCAACGGTAGAGCATCTTCAGCGCTGCCGCCTCGACCCGGCTCCGTTGCCATATAGCTGTTCCCTCGTTGGTGGGTTCCCTGAACCGGGTTTGCTATGGCGCTTTCCTTCCACCTCGGCAGGCAAACCTGCCGGCCACGAACGCTGGGAAGGGCGCCCGTCGAGGTCAAGCTTGCTCCCCAGGCCGACAGCGAAAACAGCTTAGTTGGATTCCATTTGGGATGCGACCATCTTCCATTGCCCGCTGTCGAAGAACAACAGCCCAAATACCTCCGTTGTGGAACCGCTCGGGATGGATGATCCGCTGGAAATCGTGGTTTCCGACTGTTGGTAGACCGTCACCGAGCTCGCTCCGGTGAGGGTGGTAAAGGCAGAATCGGAGGGAAGAGTCAGGGTGAAGCTCGTGGCGACGCCGCTTGTGAGCGTCGCCGCAACCGTACCGCTCAATCCCTGCGGTTCCAGTTCAAGGTTCGAGACCGTCATGGAGCCGGACATCGAACCGCCGCCCATCATTCCACTACCCCCGCTCATCATCCCGCCGGAGCCGATGGACATTACGCTCTGGCCTGCGTAAACATGGCTCGCGTCAAATACCGGCGTAAACGGCAGGCCGGACATGTCCATGTTGTCTTCGTCGATCTGATAGGTGGAACTCCCGCTCATATCCATCGTCGCGCCTGTGGCAAAATCGGACGACATCATCCCGGCGCCGGCCCCATTTTGCATCACCATGGTCAACGAAGTCGGCGGCTGACCGGTCACCGCGGTGATGATGCCCCCGCTCATTGCCCCGCCGGATCCCATCATCGACTGGACTCTGGTTGCAAGCATCGAACCGTCCGCCTGCATCGTGGCGTCCACGATGACCAGCATGCCGCTCGACATCGAGCTCATGCCTCCGCCGTCGAAGACGGTTGAGGAGTTGGTCGCGAAGGTGAAGCTCTGTGCTGCCTGCATGGAACTCATGACAAAGGTACTGCCCGTGACGCTGGAAACCGCGCCCACCATCTGCTGAATCCCACCGTTGGCGGGGTCCAGAGCATTCCCCGAGCCCTGCATCCCCGAACTGACATGAAAGACGGGATTCATGCTGAGGTTACCCCCGGAGCCGGCGGTCACGGAACTCGCGAGATCAAGATCGAAGCCCATCGCCATCGGCGTGGACCCGACCGTGATCGGGCTGCTGAAGGTGACGTTTGCGGTCATCGGTCCGGCGATCGTCGCCTGAACAGGAGCCTTCGTGGTCGGATCCATATACATCACCGTCGCGGAGCCGATCGTGATGGATGCGCCTGTGTATGTGCCTTGAGAGGCGGACACCATCACCAGCGGCTGCATCGTTCCCATCAGATGCATCATCTCGATCGGCGTCGACGAAGATAGAACAGTAACCGATTCATTGTTTCCATTCAGCGACATGGAGGTGATGTTCATCGAGAACGCGAGCATCCAGTCAGCCGGCGAATCTCCCATATTCACCTGGACGGTTGTCTTGGGCGAGGTAGTGAGAGTCGACCCGGCGCCAGTGGCGCTCCCACCTCCACTGCACGCCGTCAACAGGGATGCGAACAAGAGGGCGAGGCAGGCGATTGCCGCTGTACCCGTGGACCTGAATCTGGGAGTCTTTTGCATAGAGACTGGCTGGCGGCGGTTCATCGTTGTCCTCCTGCAGGGACACGGCGCGGTTGCGAGACCCACGACGGCCTATCGCTCAATCACGCCCTGTCATGCTTGCTTGTGCCTTTCATTGGACAACGCCGTTGCTCTTCGTTATGTGACTTGGATCACGGGTTGAACTTGAATCTCGGCCTCGTCGAATGAGTCAGCATAGATGGGGCATCGCGCGCATCCCCGTCTGGGGCCGATCTTCGCCCAGAGCCAGACTTCCGCGACAAATGGCCGCGCTCCGGGCTCGGGAGAAAAGACTTACACGCAACCCTCGCACGGAGCAAAGCTGCAGCACATCCCGGTTGCGCCATCCAGAAAGCCGGCCTAGCCGACACTTTGTCCGGCCAACTCCTCGCTCCCATGCTGGTTCGCCGGCATCATCATGATAAGAATGGAATCTGGTACTGAACTTATTCCTGTCTCGGCCCATGGCGTCTTCAGTCAGGCGCAGGCGTGAAGCGGCGCCCACGCTCCGATAGGCCTCCTCCCCGGACAGGCATAACGTTGTGGCGCCAAACTGGTTTCCGGCAGACTTGTCGGCTCCGCGCAAGGTGATTGAGCGCAAGGCGGGAGCGTGGGGAGGGATCCCGCGGCAATTCTCCAGACGCTTTGGAGATCGGACCGACTGCAGAGAACCCGGGAGCTAAAGCATTTTTCCTGTAGGTGCAGTGCGTAGACCCGACGTTGATGGGCTTCCCCAAAGAAAACGCCACAGCTTGTCCCTGCTGGAATACGCAGCAACGCGCAAAATGCTATAGCTGGATCCTACCGAAAGCAGCTATTGGGCCTCTCTCAGGACAACTTCGCCGGAGGCTGCGAAACCATCCGTGGCCGCCGCCGGTAAAGCGCCAGTCCAGACATCGCCACTACCCCGGTGGTCATGAACACCAGGCTTGACGGCTCAGGCGTCGCCGACAGCGACGGGCTATAGCTGCCTGGAGGGCCGGGGGCCGCCATCGGGGGATACACCGGATCTCCCGTGGGAGGAATGACCGGGACATCCGGCGGCGCCAGATTGGCCACGGTTACGCTCGGCAGGCTCGGAGCGGTAAAGGTATTGGTCATGGAGGTGAGCAAGGGAGGCAGCGATACCGGCGGAACGGGTTGATCCATCCCCGAGGGATCGGTCGGAACATCACAGACAAAGTCAATCTTGCTCAAAGACTCTTTTGGGGTCGGGCGGTAATACGGATGAGCCTTGTTCCAGGCCGCCCAGCGCGCCAACGTCGCTGCGCTCACCCGATGATGCAAACGCTTGGCAAGCTGATGCTTATAGGCGAGAAACAGGTTCTGGCAGTCTGTGGACGCATGCACGCCCATCGTACCAATCCCCACACTGGCGATCATCAGCAAGATGAAGAGCGGGAGTCGAAATTTCATTCTCATCGGGGACCTCGTGCCATGCCCTGCTGCCCATCCTGAAATCTTCTTCCCAGTACTCTTGTCGTCGTTCCAATCTCAGCGATGCGTGGGAACGCTCAGCTTGCGGCGTAACGTATCATCCACGGTTGCCTTGGCCGGTCCATGTTTCTGGGCTGAAGGCATCATGAGAACGGGAGCGCTCTCTTCGCTCAGCTTGTACAACAGAGAGCGATAGCTGATATGGAGCCACTTCGCGGTCTTCTGACGGTTCCAACTGTTGGCCTGCAGCGCCTTGAGAATGATGTGGCGCTCCAGATCCAACGTCGCCTTTTTGGTGATATGTC
>JAKAQS010000071.1 GCA_021819585.1 Acidobacteriota bacterium | reverse complement strand
CCTCGACCGGCGTGGTGGAGGCAGGATGTAAGGTGGTGATCGGCACGCGTCTGAAACGCGCCGGCATGCACTGGACTGTCAACGGCGCCAACGCCATCACCGCCCTGCGCTGCGCCAAGCTCAGCGGTCGCTTCGAAGATTTTTGGGAACGCCGCTCAGATCGGATGAAGGCCGCCGCATGACTTCTTTTCACAAATCTGACGTGCGCCCGGCGCACCTGAAGCCGGCCCGGCTTCTTTCCATCCGCAGAATCTCCAGCGTCACAGCAACCCGGCCGCTCGACATCGGCGGGCGCTACACTTGACACTATGCCCAGTGTTCCGCCACGCCTTCTGGTCTTCGATCTTGACGGCACGCTCATCGACTCCTCACTCGACCTCTGCAACTCTGTCAATGCCGCCCTCCGGCATGTCGGGAAGCCATTGCTACCCAACTCGCTGATCGCCAGTTACATTGGCGAGGGCGCCGCCATGCTGGTTCGCCGCGCACTGGGCGACCCGCACGATCTCGACTCCCGTCACCCGACCGAGTGCGACGATCTCTTTCGCCGCACCTTCGAGTTCTTCCTCAGCTACTATCGAGACCACAAATTGGACCATACCCGCTGCTATCCGGGAGTCCTGGAGTCTCTGACGGAGATTCACCGGCGGCGCCCCGATCTCCTGATGGCCGTTCTCACCAACAAGCCGGTCAATCCCTCCCGCGAGATATGCAGCGCTCTGGGGCTGGAACGTTTCTTCTTTCAGAACTATGGAGGCAACTCTTTTGACACCAAAAAGCCGGATCCGGAGGGGCTGCTCGCGCTGATCGCGGAGGCCGGCGATCTCTCCGGAAATCCGATCTCGCCGGAGGAAAATTTCATGATCGGCGACTCCGATATCGACTTCCTCACGGCGCAACGTTGCGGATCTCGCTTTCTGGGATGCACCTTCGGCCTGGCGCCGGCGGCGCTGGCCGATGCCCAGCCGGAGCACACCGTGAACCACGCTTCCGAGTGGCCGGATGCTCTGGGCCTTTAGCATCCTCCGTGAAGAGGCTCTGCGCCTGTCGCCTGCAGCGGCCACAGCCATGCCGCTCCACGGACACCGCTGGAGTCTCCATGTTGATTGCGAAGAATCGGGGTCTGGACGCCTCCTCCAAAGCCGTAGTCCCGCAGGCGGACGGCCAGTTCCCCATCATAGAGCCGCTTCAAATTCGACAGCCCCCCACCGATCACAATCGCATCCGGATCCAGCACATTGACAACCGTGGACAATCCTCGCGCCATGCGCTCAATCAGCCGGTCCAACGCCTGACGAGCCTCGCAGTCACCCGCCTCCGCTGCCGCCACAATCTCCGGTCCGCGCAGGTTTCTGCTGGTCTCCCGGGCGAAGTCCCACTCCAACCCGGTGCCGGAGATCCAGGTTTCCAGGCAGCCATGGCGTCCGCAGTAACATAGCGCTCCCGGCGACTCCGCCGCAGTGGCCCAGGGCAGCGGCGTATGGCCCCACTCGCCTCCCAGCCCGTTGGGTCCGGCATGGATTCGCCCGGAGATCGACACTCCGCCTCCGCAACCGGTGCCGATGATCACGCCAAAGACAACTTCATAACCCCGGCCTGCGCCGTCCGTCGCCTCGCTAATGGCAAAACAGTTGGCGTCATTAGCGCAGCGCACCTCTCGATCCAGTTCCCGGGAAAGATCCTGCTGCAGGAGCTGGCCGTTCATCCAAGTGGAGTTGGCATTCTTCACCCGTCCGGTTGCGCCTACGATTGTCCCAGGAATGCCCACGCCGACCGTTCCCACCTTTCCCGCCATGCACTCCAACTCCCCTACCAGGCCGGCAATGGTGGCGATCGTCCCCGGGTAATCTCCCTTGGGAGTCGGCTTGCGAATCCGCTGCAACTCCACTCCCGACGCATCCAAGGCTATCGCCTCAATCTTCGTTCCTCCTACATCCACACCGATTCTCATCGCTTCCCAATCAGCTCCTTGCCTTTGCCCTTCGACCTGCCCCGGGATCGAATCCCTCGCTGGGGATCTCTTCACTCTCTTCGGTAACCTGTTTCCGATTGCAACCTTCCGCCTCCCGACCGATTCCCTCTCTTGACCCTATCACGCCCTTATCCAAATGCTTTGTATAGATCGGTCTCTGTGCCGCATGGAGAGTTGCCATCAGGCGCCGGGGATATGCGTCAATCCTAGCGCGAGACCAATGCCCACAGCCAATCCCAGGATCTGCCCCAGCACGGCCCTGGGCCGATGTTCATGCTGCAACTCCGGAAGCAGATCGACCATGGAAATATAGAGAAAACTGCCGGCGCTGACTGGCAGCAGCCATGCTGCTTGCCGAGACCCATACTCTCCCAGCACCGCAACCAACGCCCAGCCCAAAAGACTGGACCCTGCCACCAGGATCGCCAAAGTTGCGGCCCGGGTTCGATCGATGCCCATGTGAACCAACAGCGCCATGTCTCCCAAACGATGCGGTACCTCGTGCAGACCTACGGCCAATGCTGTTACCCAACCGACCTGGGGGCTGATGGTAAAGGCGGCGGCCACGCCAGTGCCATCCACCAGACTGTGAGTAAAGCTTCCCAGCAGCAGGGTCGCCGGCTTGGAGGGATGGTGAACATGAACATGCAATCCGCGCTCGTGCGCCTCTTCAGCGTCCGTCGCAGGTTCCGCAGTGACCCCGGAGAAGACCTGAAAGCTGCGTTCAAAGCCATAGAGCGCAAACATCGTCAGCAAAAGGACCAGCCACAAAGCGCTGCGATTGCCCAACGCGGCCACCGCCTCCGGAATGAGGTGGAGCGTCCCGGTGGCCAGCAAAACGCCTACAGCCACACTGATGACATAGGGCAAGGCTCGCCGCAGCCAGGCATCCGAACGGCGCAGCGAGATCACCGGAACGGCAGCCAATACCTGCACGCCCATCACGGCCATCCAGGATGTCAAGACCCTTGTCTGCAATGCCCCTCCCGAATCACGCTTTCATCCAAAATGATACGGAACTCTCCGCTGCGCTCCCCGGGAGCGGAACGGTATCGCTGGAATAGCCCTTCCTGCTTGCATTGCGGCCCCAACCGCGGAGCCGTGCCGCACCCTCCCGGCTGGGCTGCCCGCCGGAGGAGGGTCTCCGAAGCCGAGCTTTGCTCCCATGCTCTCCGGCTATCTGGTTCTACTTCAGATTGGACAGAGACGGTTGCACATGCACGGTGACTCCGTTCTGGGCAGCCTCGTAAGCAATGATCCGTTTGAGCGTGTCGTCCGGGATGTCCATTGCGGGAAGAACGCGCCCATCCACCACCAATGCCGGCGCCGCATCGATCCCGGCGGCGGTTGCCAAGGCCATCGAAGCCTCCACATCCGCCTTGGTCTCCGGCAGAACCGCGCACGCATTCACAGTCTTGGGGTCGGCGCCCGCCTCT
Source organism: Acidobacteriota bacterium (assembly GCA_021819585.1). GTDB lineage: Bacteria > Acidobacteriota > Terriglobia > Terriglobales > Acidobacteriaceae > Granulicella. Next base: position 12,392 of record JAKAQS010000071.1, on the reverse strand, counting down.
GAGATCGCGGCATCCAAACTCTTCGCCAGCGTCTCAACGGTAAGTTGACTCTGGCGGTTGAATACGCCATGAGCATAGACGAAGAATGCAGCGTCACCCTTTTCTTTGCGTACGCAGACTCCATCCTCGGCGGCTCTCATCGCATAAGGACTCCCATCCGCAGGGAGGTTCTCAAAGACCAGGCGGGCCTGTGGGATGCTCGCCACCAACTTATCGATCTCCTCCTGCAAAGTCTTCGCCCGCGCATTCAAAAGATCAGAGAACTCCACGAGCAGAACTCCGTTGCCGGTCGCGCCCTCAGCCGGACCGTGGGCCTGCTGCTGGAGCAGCGTCTGGCGCTCCGCATAGGGATGCGCACCGAAGTTGATCACCCCACCGGAGATGGCATGTTTCCCGTCGGGCGTAATGAAAAACTCGCTGCGGCCCATCTTTCCGGGTTGGCTCTTGTTGGCTGTAAAAACCACAACCCGCGCTACGCCTGGCGCGGCGGTCTTCAAGATCGCGGCCACGCTCCAGCTCTGATCCGGATCATAACCCCAAACGGCCTTAAGAAAGGCATTCACCTCCGCAACCGTGGGAGAGCTGGCCGTAAAGTTCTTCAAGTTCACAGGAGGAAACGGGTTCGTCGGCGCCGCATTCGGCGCCGGAGCCTGCGGTTCTTTCACTTGCTGCGCCTCGGCTGTGGCCGGGGACATCTCCGGCGCAGAGGGTGTCTGCGCCCATCCTGAAGTTCCCATTGCGAGCATCGTCCATCCCAGAACCCATGCCATCTTCTTCATGCCTTGCACCTTGTCCATCCTCCAACCCTTCTTCACGGTAGTTGCCATCTCCTGAAACAATCTGGCCCATGACCATCTTTTAAATTCATCAAACTTCCCGTCTGGCGGCAATCGGAAACCTTCTTCCCATCCCAAACGACTTTCTGGACACCTTCAATACCGGAGCCGCCTGCTGCCGCTTGTACTCGCTCAGTTCCACCAGGCGAATCACCCTTCGCACCTGCTCCAGATCCAGTGCCTGGCTCCGGGCAATCTCCTCTGCGGATTCGTAGTCCTCAATGTACGCCCTCAGGATAGGATCCAGCAGATCGTATGGCGGCAAGGAATCAGTATCCTTCTGCCCCGGCCTCAGTTCCGCCGAAGGGGGCTTGGTCAGTGTATCTGCCGGAATCACCTCGCGCTCGCGATTCAACCACCGGCTGAGCTCGTAGACCTCGGTCTTGTAGAGATCTCCAATCACGGCCAGCGCGCCCACCATGTCTCCATACAAAGTACAGTATCCGCAGGCCATCTCGCTCTTGTTCCCAGTCGTCAGCACCAACGCGCCGGTTTTGTTGGAGAGCGCCATCAGCAGACTACCCCGAATCCTCGGCTGCAAGTTCTCCTCCGCCAAACCAAAGCCGGCCGCTGCCCCAACCGTTCGGTACACCGGCTGCAGGGCGTCCAGAAACTGTTCGTAGATAGTATGGATCGGGATCACGCTGAAACCGATCCCCAGATTCCTGGCTAACTTTTCGGCATCCTGGACCGAACCGGTGGAAGAGAACTCACTGGGCATACCCACACCCAGCACGTCTTCGGCGCCAAGCGCCGCAACCGCGATCGCCGCCACCAGGGCCGAATCAATCCCACCACTCAACCCTACAATCGCCTTACGGAATCCGCACTTGTGAAGATAATCTCGAGTCCCCAAAACCAGGGCCTGCCATAGCCGCGCGATATGGTCCGAATCCTCACTGGAAGGTTGTCCCGGCCCTTCAATCTTGGGCTGCGGCGGTTCCCCAAGCGGGCCCGGAGCGCTTCTCCAAGCGGCTACTTCGCCCTCGGTCTCAATCAGCAGCAGATCCTCTTCAAAGCTGCGCGCCTCGGCAAAAACCTGCCCATCGGGTCCGGCGGCGAACGATGCTCCGTCGAAGATCAGGCTATCGTTGGCGCCCACCTGGTTCACCATCACCACCGTGGCTCGATGCCTGCCGGCCAGGGCTCCAATCATCCGCTGTCGCAGCTCCTGCTTTCCCTTCCAAAAAGGCGAGGCCGAGATGTTAACGATCAACCTATGCCCGCTGAGCGGCTGGGGAAGCGCCGCCCACTGCCGCATGAGCTCTTCGATCGGGTCTACCGGATACATCTGCCGCGGCCAGAAGAGCTTGTCATTCCAAGCGTCCTCACAGACCGTAACCGCCACGGCCTGTCCCTTCACCACCGCCAGCATCTGTTTTCTGGCCGGCTCAAAGTAGCGCTGCTCATCGAAGACGTCATAAAACGGAAGCAGCATCTTCTGCTGCACAAACTTGATCTCTCCGTCCTCCAACAGCACGGCCACATTCCGAACCCGCTTGCCGGAGACGCTCTCGCAGCGCATGGGCGAACCACAAAGCACAGCCGGCCGGCTGGAGCCTGAGCCCGTGACGCGGGTCAACTCCGCCAGCTCTGCCAGCGCCTGCTCGGCTCGCTCGACAAACACGCTTTTTTCCAGCAGGTCCGCAGGCGGATAACCACAGGTGGCCAGCTCTGGAAAGACCACCAGCGCAGCCTCAGACGCCGCCGCCCGTTCGACGAACTCCTTGATCTTCTTCAGATTTCCTGAGAAGTCTCCAACTGTTGGGTTGACCTGCGCCAGCGCAATCCGCACCCCTTCAGTCTAGAGCAGTTTCCCGCTATCCGTTCTCGGAAACGGAAGTCGGCGTTTCGCTTTCTTGAGGAAATTCGCCGCGGCTGGGTACCGCCGGATTGGCCAGAAGAGAGCCCGCTGGGAGCCTTCAGGAGTATTCGTCCGCCGCACCGGCCGTGCAGCATCGATTCGCGGAGAGCTTTTCGCCTGGCGGCAGCTTGGTGGAAACAAGCTCGAACCGGCTTTGCAGAGATAGACCTTTGGCGAGATGGGTTTCTGAAGTAGACTTCAACCGCCTCTTGCTTGAGCAAATTAGGCGGCTATCGACGAATGTTGGCCGTTTTGGTATGGCAGCTCCCGGCGCAATACCGCGTCCCGCCGTCAACCTACTCCATACTACCGGCTGAGACTCACCTGAAATCTCAAGAACCCGTTCCGCTCAGCACCGCGCCCACGGTACGAGCCAGGATGCGCAGATCCAGCACCAGATTCCAGTTTTCCACATAGGCCGTATCCAACGAGATATAGCTGTCAAAGGACGGATCCTGCCGAGCTTCTACCTGCCATAAACCTGTTATCCCAGGCAGCACATCCAACCGGCGCAGATGACGAAGATCGTACTTCTCGACTTCGGCGGCCAGCGGCGGCCGGGGACCCACCAGGCTCATATCTCCAATCAATACGTTGAAGAACTGCGGCAGCTCATCCAACGAGTACTTCCGCAGCCAGGCCCCAACCCGAGTGATCCGCGGATCATTGCTGATCTTGAACAAGATCCCATCACGCTCGTTCTTATCTTCCAGATCCTGCTGCAACTTGTCCGCATTGGCCACCATCGTGCGGAACTTCAGGCAGGTAAACGTCCTTCCCTTTCGCCCGATGCGTACCGCCCGGTAGAAGACCGGCCCCGGAGAGTCAAGCCGAATCAGAAGTGCGATCACCGCCATGAAAGGCGAGATCACAAGCAGGCCAAGCAAAGAGAGCAAGACGTCCAGCCCGCGCTTCAGCAGAAAAGCTCCGCGGGGGAACTGCCGCTGGTGCAGGGGAATGGTCGGAAACTGTCCAATGAACTCCACCGGAGCATTCCAGGCCAGACCGTCATAGAGATCCGGCACCACCCGCACCTCGATGCCATGCACCCGCGCCTCCTCGACCACCGAAATCACCGTCTGCTTGTCGGCTGGGGTTGAGAAGTAAATTTCATCCACGAACAGCGAGCGCGCCAGACTGACACAGTTATGAATGCTTCCTATGGACTGCGCATTGGCCGGCTCCTCGGCCTCCCCGTCCAGAGAGATAAACCCCATGAACCGGAAGCCCATATGGGGCAACGCTTGAAGATGATTGCGAAGCGCCTGCGCCACGCGCCCGTTGCCCACAATCAACACGTTCCTGGTCTCCCGCCCCTGCAGGAACCTGCGCTGCATCATGTTGCGCTCAATGGCGCGGCGCAACATCAACAAAGCCAGGGTAATGAAGATCGTCAGCGCCACCACCACCCGCGAGACCGCATACTCCTTCATGACGTACAAAGTGCCGCACAGCATCAAACCCGAGGTCAGCGTAGCCTGCACCGTCAACCGCTGTTCGTTCAATCCGCTGCGCACATCGGGCGGACGGTAGAGTCCGTAGAGCCTTGCGAACACGACAAGATACAAACTGAAAACCAGCAGATACGCGACGGAGACCAGCGGAGCAGCCGCTTCCAGGTGCCTCAATACCGGATCAGCCGTCGGCGCCGCTACCGGGTTCAGGCGAATGCGGAATGCGATGAATCCGGCCAGCAACGCGCTGAGAAAGTCCGACATCGCCCAGACGGTGATGGCGACCGATGGTCGCGCAAATAGCCGCCCTCGCTCGTGGGCTCGAGCCATTTGGCGCCGCTGGCTTGTGATCGTTGCTTGCTTCAGATAGTCAAGAGTCCCCATCGTGCGTCCCCGCAGTACGAATACCCTCTTCCTAGCCGCTGGTTACGCCATACCTTACATGGCCGGAGTTCTTGTCGCGATACAGGTTAACTTCTTGTATATCATCCAACTCACTATAGTTTGAACAAATTATTACTAGTTTCTGGAAGTAGTTATTTTAAAGGTTCATACGTTGCAAAACCTGGCACTAAAGTTGGTAGACCGGTTGAGAGGCATCTACACAGGCATCACCAGCTCGTCCTTGGAGAAAAACTCCCGTAGCACAGGGTCCGGGCTGGCGCGCATCTCCTCCGGGGTACCGAAGAAGCGCACTGCGCCTTCATCGAGAAAGACCAACCGATCCGCCAGCTTTTCGGCAAAGCGCATGTCGTGGGTCACGATGATGCTGGTGAGGTGCAACTGCATTTTGAGTCGCTGGATCAGGTTGCCCAGCAGGTGGCCCATAAGAGGATCCACCATCGTGGTCGGCTCGTCATAGAGGATCGCGGAGGGCTGCGCGGCCAGTGCCCGTGCAATCGCCACCGACCGCTTCATCCCGGTCGAAAGCTCTGAAGGCAACTGATCCTCCATCCCCGCCACTCCGACCATCTCCAGTAAACCGCGGACAACCTGCAAGATCTGATCTTCCTGTAGGTTGCCCCGCTCGCGCAGCGGAAAAGCCACATTCTCTCCCACCGAAATCGAGTCAAACAGCGCCCCATTCTGAAAGACCATCGTCACCTTGCGCCGGACATCTTGTATTTCCTTCTCGCTCAACATGCCGATATCCTGCCCGGCTACACTCACCGTTCCACTCTCTGCCTTCAAAAAGCCCAGAATGATCCGCAGGGAGACCGATTTGCCGACACCGCTGCGTCCAAAGATGCACAGCGTTTCGCCGGGCTTCACATAGAAGCTCACATCGCTGAGCACCACCCTGCTGCCAAAGGACTTGTTCACGTGCTCGAAGGCGATGAACGGAGCGATCTCTTCGACGGCTTTCTGCTGGTCTCCGGCTGCGCTTTCCATCAGCGTCGGCGCTTCGGCCGCAACCGCTGCCTCCTTATCCAGGTTCGCCTGGGCTGCCTCGGCGATGAACTCCTCCACCACGGGAGCGACATCGGCCGATACATCATCGATCAGCGGCCTCTCGGCCTCCTCCACATCGCTACCAGACCTTTCTTCCTCCAGATTGCTTTGCAAAGGCGCCGGCGACGGATCCGATACATTAGGCCACCCACTGGGGGCCGATGACGCGGCGGGCTCGCAAGGCCCACCGGGTTTGGAAGAATCAGAGGACTGCTCCGGTTCACTCATCGCGGTTCCTTTTATGATGCACGTTTTTGATCCCAGTATTCCCCCTGGAAATCCACAGCCCGCACCTGCGCAGGTGCGCTGACTGTGGCGGCGATGGGGCTTTCCGTGCGCTATCCTGGCCACCGCTCCTTGGCCAGAGAAGACCAGAGTGGCGCCGGCCGGCTCTCCGCATCCCTCACGGGTCCGCCAAATGGGACTTCAGCCCTCCAAATAGTCTGACCCGCCCTGCTGGGCCCAGCGCTCCGCCAAGACCAACTCCTGAGGGGTGTTGATATTTGTGAACCAATGCGCGGCAAATCTCCGGTCGGCCATCTCAGCCAGATCCTGCGCATCGCATACCCAAATTCTTCCGCCGCCGGCCATCTGCAGCAGATCCTCCAGTTTGCACAGTCCCTGATCCAAACCCGCCGACAGTTTCTCCCTGCACTCAGCCCGGACCATGCAGAACGCCGGCTGACTTTGAGCGCAGCGGAGATAACTCACGGCCAGCCCCTGCCTGGCCAGCACTCCCTCGCTCCATCGCCGCAGCAGACGTGCCGGAACCAGCGGAGCGTCCACTGGCATAAAGATCGACCACGGCTGGCGGGACGCGGCCAAACCAGCCTCGATTCCCGCCCCCGGCCCTGTCGCCAATCGCGTCTCCGAAACCACGGGCGCAAACTCACCCAAATCCGCGCGGTTGCCGGCGATTCCTACCTCCGAACAGAACGCTCGCAGCTTTTCAACCGCCAACTCCACCATGGGACGGCCCAGGAACCGCAGCCGCGCCTTATCGGCTCCCATCCGTGTGCTCTTGCCTCCGGCCAGTACGAACCCATGCACCGGCAGGCGTCCGACCTGCGGTGGCAAAGCCATCAAATCCCCGCCTTGACCGGATCCCCCACCTTATCCAGAAACCACACGATCGATTCAATTCCGCGGTGGAAGTTGGCCAGATGGAACTTCTCGTTGGGCGCATGCAGGTTGTCATCCGGAAGCCCGAAACCCATCATCACCGTTGGCGTTTTCAGCTCGCGCACGAAATCTCCAACGATCGGAATCGAGCCGCCGCCGCGAACAAAGACGGTCGGCTTGCCGAAGACCTCCTTCATCGCCTCCGTCGCCGCGTGGACATAACGGTTGTCCGTGCTGACCACAATCGGATCGCCGGAGTGAATCAAGGTCGCTTTTACCTGAACTCCCCGTGGGCAGATCTGCTCGACGAACCTCCGGTATCTGGAAAAGGTCTCCTCGGGTTTCATCCCTGGAACCAGGCGGAAGCTGATCTTGGCCGAAGCCCTGGCCGGAATCACAGTCTTCGCTCCTACTCCGGTAAAGCCTCCCGAGATTCCATGGACATCCATCGTGGGCCGCGCCCAGGTCCTCTCCAGCACCGAGTATCCCTCCTCCCCGGTCAGCTCGGTCGAGCCCACCTCGCGCCAGCGGTACTCTTCCTCATCAAACGGCAGCGAACGCCAGGCATCCAACTCAGCCGGCGTCGGCTCCTCAATGCCGTCATAGAAGCCGGGAATATTAATGCGGCCGTCGGAACCTTTCAACTGCGTGATGATCTGCGCCAGCGCCACCAGCGGATTTGGCGCCGCGCCTCCGTAAATCCCCGAGTGCAGATCCGTGGCCGCACCCTGAGCCTCCAACTCCGTGTAGATCATCCCGCGCAGCCCCACGCACAGGGTGGGAAGCTCTGGCGCGAACATCTCCGTATCGCTGACCAACGCCACATCGGCCTTCAACTGGTCGCCATGCTCGCGCACAAAGGCGGCGATCCCCTCGCCGCCAACCTCTTCCTCGCCCTCCATCAGAACCCGCACATTCACCGGCAGCCTGCCGTCGGCCTTCAGCAGCGACTCAAGCGCCTTCACGTGCATCCACATCTGCCCCTTGTCATCCACCGCGCCCCGCGCATAGAGGTTCCCATCCCGTTCGGTCGGTTCAAAGGGTGGCGACATCCACTCCTCCAGAGGCTCGGCCGGTTGAACGTCATAGTGCCCATAAAAAAGCACGGTGGGACGCGGGCTCCCGTCCGGCAACGGCTCGGCGTGCAACCACTCGCCGTAGACCAGCGGGTGGCCCTGATGTCCAGGCCTGCCTGGGGAGGGTTCTGTGCCGGTCTCGATCAGACGCACGTTCTCCAAGCCTGCCGAGCGCAGTCCGGCGGCAACAAACTCCGCCGCCCGGCGCACATCGCCAAAGTGTTCCGGCGCCGTGGACACCGACGGAATCCTCAACAGATCTTTCAATTCGCTCACAAACCGTTGCCCCTGCTCCCCTGCAAACACAACCGCCTTCTGACTCATCGATCTTTCCTTTCCCTGCGCCAAACTGCTCTCCGCCGGTTGCTTCATCCCCGCATCCGGGGCACGCAATCAGCATAGTCTCCCCCGAACGGTTGCATCCACCCTTAAGACGGCGAAGCAGCGCCCATGCGCAGACTCCCCCGCAGAACAATCCACCGTCCAGAGAGCCTGCATTTCGTTTAAGATGGAAAGAGGAATGCATCTGCGCAACCGCCATCTCGCCTGTCTGCTCTTGCTGCTGTCTTCGCTCAGCGCCAAGCAGGACACGCAACGGGCTTTTTTTGCCCGCTGGGGTGGTACGCAGGCACGCGCCTTTCGCCGCGCGGAGCTCAGCCTGGGCGGAGGCTACCTGTGCAGCCTGCTCCTTCAGATTCAGAGATCTGCGGCTGCCGGCATGTCTCAGCCGCCGGCTCGCGGCGCTGACACTCTTCCAAAAGAGACCCTGGCGCTGCCCCCGGCCCACCGCGTGCTTGCCGCTTCTGTTTGGTCCATGTACCCCCCGGCTGAGCAGACCGCCGCGCTGGAGACCGTCACCTCCCGCCTGAGCTAGACCGGCCACTTCCAACCGCCCGCGGCTTCCTCGTTCGTACTTCCCCTTCCGCGCCTGCGCGCCACCTGCAAAGGATTCATCCCCGTGTTCAACAAGACCCTCGCCAAAATCTTCGGAACGAGCAACGAACGCGCCGTCAAACGCATGCTTCCCACGCTGGCGCAAATCAACGGCTACGAAGCTGCCTTACAAACACTCTCAGACGCGGAGCTGGCCGCCAAGACCACCGAGTTCCGGGCCCGCATCGCGGCTGCGATCCAGAACCTGACCGACGAACAGGAGATTCTCGCGGCGGAGAAGCAGGCCCTGGATGATCTGCTCCCCGAAGCCTTTGCCGTGGTCCGGGAGGCCGGCCGCCGGGTCGTCGGCATGCGCCACTTCGACGTTCAGATGATCGGCGGTATGGCCCTCCACCAGGGCAAGATCGCCGAGATGAAGACCGGCGAGGGCAAGACCCTGGTCGCCACGCTTCCCTGCTATCTGAACGCTCTGGCCGGGCGCGGCGTCCACGTCGTCACGGTAAATGACTACCTGGCCAAGCGCGATGCGGAGTGGATGGGCAAAATCTACGGCTTCCTTGGCCTCAGCGTCGGTGTCATCGTCCATGACCTCTCTGACGCCGAGCGCCGGGCCGCCTACGCCGCCGACATCACCTACGGCACCAACAACGAGTTCGGCTTCGACTACCTCCGCGACAACATGAAGTTCGATCTCGCCGACATGGTGCAGCGCGGCCAGAACTACTGCATCGTCGACGAAGTGGACTCCATCCTGATCGACGAAGCCCGCACGCCGCTGATCATCTCCGGACCGACGGACAAGACCACCGACAAGTACACCTTGGCCAACGCCATCGTGCCCCAGCTTGAACAAGGAGAGTTGATCGAGACTCTGGAGACCAAGACCTGGAGCGGGGATTACGTTGTGGACGAAAAAGCCCGCGCCATTACGGTAACCGACGAGGGCTACGAGAAGATCGAGAAACTGCTCGGCATCGGCAGCATCGCCGACCCGGAGAACTGGGACATGAAGCGCCACATCGAGGTCGCCATCAAGGCCCACACGCTCTACCGCCGCGACGTCGAGTACGTGGTCAAGGATGGCGAGGTCATCATCGTCGATGAGTTCACCGGCCGCCTCATGCCCGGACGCCGCTGGTCCGATGGCCTCCACCAGGCCGTCGAAGCCAAAGAAGGCGTGCAGGTCCGCAAGGAAGACCAGACCCTGGCGACCATTACCTTTCAGAACTACTTCCGCCTTTACAAAAAGCTCTCCGGCATGACCGGCACCGCGGAGACCGAGGCCTCCGAATTCGATTCCATCTACAAGCTCGATATCCTGGTCATCCCCACCAACCGCCCTATGCGCCGCATCGAAAATCCGGATGTAGTCTATCGGACGGCCAAGGAGAAGTACTTTGCGGTGGCCGACGAGATCGAACGCCTGCACGCAGCCAAGCAGCCGGTTCTGGTAGGCACCACCAGCATCGAGAAGTCCGAGCTGCTCTCGGAGATTCTCAAGCGCAAGGGCGTCCGGCACGTCGTGCTCAATGCCAAGTTCCATGAGAAGGAGGCCGAAATCGTAGCTCAGGCGGGCCGCCTGGGCATGGTGACCATCTCCACCAACATGGCCGGCCGCGGCACTGACATCCTGCTGGGAGGCAACCCCGAGTTCATGGCCCGCCAGGACCTGGTGAAACGAAAGATCGCCCGCGCTGTCTCGACCGCGGAAGGGACCATTCACCCGGTCGCCGGCCCCGGCTTCATCCGCTTCTACTACCAGTCGCAGGAGTTCGAGGTCTCGCAACAGGAGTGGACCACCGCCCTCCAGACTCACGCCGCAGCCACCAAGGCCGAACACGATGCCGTGGTCGAAGCCGGCGGATTGCACATCCTCGGCACCGAGCGCCATGAGTCCCGCCGCGTGGACAATCAGCTCCGCGGCCGCGCCGGCCGCCAGGGCGACCCGGGCAGTTCGCGCTTCTTCCTCTCCCTGGAAGATGATCTAATGCGCATCTTCGCCCGGGAGTGGGTCTCCAACCTGCTGCAGTCCCTGGGCATGGAAGAGGGCGTTCCCATTGAAAGCAGGATGATCTCCAAGCGTATCGAAGGTGCTCAGAAGGCAGTAGAGAGCCAGAACTTCGAGTCCCGCAAGCACGTTCTGGAGTATGACGACGTCATGAACAAGCAGCGTGAAGCCGTCTACTCGCTGCGCCATCAACTCATGGAGGGCGTCAATCAGAAGCAGCTCATCACCGAGGATTACGTCTCCACCATCCTGTCCAGCATTCTGGATGAGTATGCCCCCGAGAAGGTACATCCGGAGATGTGGGACACAGAGAACATCTTCAAACAGATCAAGGATATTTTCGGCGCCGATCTGGCTGCGGAGATCGATGCATCCCAGCTCAGCCGTCATGAACTTGGAGAAGCCATCTACGAGAAGCTGCAGCAGCGCTACAACACCAAGGAGCAGATCCTCGGGGAAAGCCAGCTACGTTACCACGAGCGCGTCGTGATGCTCTCCGTGCTGGATGCTCTGTGGAAAGAGCATCTGCTCAATATGGACCACCTCAAGGAAGGCATCGGCCTGCGCGGTTACGGCCAGGTGGACCCTCTGGTGGAGTACAAGAAGGAGTCCTTCGAGCTCTTCGAGGCCATGATGATGCGCTTCCAGGAGGACACGGCGCGCAACCTCTTCCGCATGCAGATCCTGGCTCCCGACGGAACGCTGATCGAGAGCGTCGAGCAGCTATCGCGCCTGCAGCTTACGAACGCCGCTCCGGGCTTTCCGGCCCCGCCCCAACGCCTTCCCGGCGGAGGGCAGCCGGCCCCGCAACAGGCTCCGCCGCCCGTGGTTCCCACTCGCTCTCCATCCACCACCATCGACGCCCTGGAGCGGGAGTTCCAACGCAACAAGCAGCGCGACCTGGCCGCGGCCCGTCAGGCCGGGGGCGCCGCAACCGCGGTCGCCACCCAGCGCCGCACCGGCGAGACCATCGGACGCAACGACCCCTGCTTCTGCGGCTCCGGCAAGAAGTACAAGAAGTGCCACGGAGCCAATGCCTAGAATCTTTTAGAGCCTTCTCGCCACCATCCTGATCAAATCTGTAGGTGTCCCATTCCGCGGGTGGCTTTTTGAACCAACGATGGGAGACCAAAAAGGACGTTGCACCTGGAAATACCCATACCGAAGTCGCAATCCTGAATCTGCTGCAACCATTTCACCCACTCGCCCCCCCACCCGGAGTTGCACAACAGCCTCGAATGGGAAGCAAGGAGTCCTATGGATTTAGAGATCAACGTCGTCCATGCCCAGGCGCTCCTCTCCGGAGACAACCCGCCGCTGCTGCTCGACGTCCGCGAGCCGGCCGAGTATGCCATCGCGCGCATTGACCCCAGCACTCACATCCCCATGGGGGAGATCCCCGGCCGCGCCCTCCAGGAGTTGGAAGAAGAATCTCCCATCCTTGTCCTCTGCCACCACGGCATGCGCTCGCTTTCTGTGGCCGCATGGCTCCGCCAGCAGGGCTTCGAGAAGGCCCAATCCATCCGCGGCGGCATCCATGCCTGGTCCAACTTCATCGACCCCACCATCCGCTGCTACTAAACTGAAGTTCCAGCGCTTTTAATTGGGGTTAGGATGCGGAAGGCTCTGTAAACACAGGGCTTCCGGCATTTTCCGCGCTCTTCCCGGGGTGCAGAATGTAGCCAT
>JAKAQS010000325.1 GCA_021819585.1 Acidobacteriota bacterium | reverse complement strand
CCAAAGGCCGGCTTCCGCCTCCCGCTTCTCCGGGTAAACCGCATACTAAAGAGTGAGCTCAAGGTGACCGCACCCACCTTCCTGCCTGATAGTGAGATTTGGGATGCAAGCGAAGAATCCCGAATACCGCACGGTTTGAGAGCTTCGGGATTTTTCCTGTAACGCTTTCGTCAAACTGGTATTTCTTAGGGGGAAAGGAGAGCAATGCCGCCATCCTTCATCAGGCGCCGGCGTGACGAGATTCCGGAGAGATGGCAAAATCGCAGGGGAGTGTTTGTGGAGAAGCACATCGTAGAACAGCAATGCTATCTCGCCGGCGACGGACCGCTGAGCGATGAGACACAGATTGCGCTGCAAGGCGTCACGCGGGTTCTCGCCTCCGTGGGCCGAGCCTTTGTGTGTCTGGATGCCTCTTTTCACATCGTCCATGCCTCTTATCTGCTGGATGATCTCATCGGCAGCGGCATGGCCCGCACTCTGGCCGGCCGCAGTATAGAAGAGCTGCTCGGCGTCAACCTGATTGGACCGGGCACACCCCTGCGGCAGGCTCTGCTCGAAGGCAAGCGGCGCGAAGGCTGGCGAGCCATGCTGCAGTTTGACGAGGGAGTGCAGCGCCTGGTCTCCATCACCGCCGCCCCCATCCTGCATGGCGACTCGACCGTCTGCGATCCTCGCATGACCTACGTGATTCTGCTTCGGCCGGCCGAAGCAGAGGGAGCCTACTCCACCACCGCAACCTTCATCTCCAACGCCATCGTCTGCTCCCCTGCCATGCAGCGCATCTTTCGCATGGTGGAAGCGCTCCAGCATAGCGAGGCCCCTGTGCTGATCACCGGCGAGAGCGGCGTCGGCAAGGAAGTCGTCGCCCGCGCCATCCATGAAAATTCCCCGCGCAGCCATGGCCCCTTCGTCGCCGTCAACTGCAGCGCCGTTCCCGCGGACCTGCTCGAGAGCGAACTCTTCGGACACATCTGCGGCGCCTTTACGGGAGCGGTTCGCGATCGCGTCGGACGCTTCGAGTTGGCCTCCGGAGGAACGCTCTTTCTGGATGAGATTGGAGAGATGCCACTGGTTCAGCAGGCCAAGCTTCTACGCGTCCTCCAGGGCGGCCAGTATGAACGCGTCGGCGAAAGCGTCGCACGCACCGCCAACGTACGCATCGTAGCCGCCACCAACGTCGATATCCGCATCGCCTTGCAGCAAGGCAAACTCCGCGAAGACCTCTACTACCGCCTCTGCGTGGTTCCCATTGAGGTTCCTCCCCTGCGCCAGCGCCGGGAAGACATTCCACCCCTGGCCGAGTATCTCCTCAACCGCATCACCACCCAGCACGGCCTCGTCCGCCGCATCTCCCCGCAAGCCATGCGGCTGTTGCTCGACTACCCCTGGCCGGGCAACGTGCGCGAACTCTCCAACGCCATGGAGTACACCGTCGCCGTCGCCAAGAGGGAGACCATCCTTCCCGAAGATCTCCCCGAAGAGATCCGATCCTCTCCCCCCACCGGCCGCCAGATCGCGATCGAGCGTGAGGCGCGATCTTCGCCGGACCCGCTCTCCAGCGTTCCCCCGTCCAGTGAGTCCGAGCAACTCCTGGCCGCCCTCGAAGCTCATCACTGGAATCGTTCCGAAACCGCGCGGGCCCTCGGTCTCAGCCGCTCGACCCTATGGCGGCGTATGCGCGAGCTGCACCTCAGCGAACATCGCTAGATGTTGAAACAAACTGTCTCAGCAATGCGACGCCGCGTTGCGACACTTTGTTTCAGGTCAAGTTTCATTCCTCGGTAAAACCTAGAAAAATCGTGTGCGCTGGTTTGGCACTCGAGTTGCTCCCTCTGGTCAGCGGAACACGCACTTCGCTGGAACCAGATCATCGTTGCAGCGACCGGCACTTGGCTTGGGATTGCTCCTGAGCAGTCCACGATGAAAGGGACTCGATGTTGAAGGTGAACAAGGCATATCGATTCGCATCCGTTTGCAGCAAGACCACTCTGCTCGCGTTTCTCCTGGCTTCTGTTAGCACCCGCGCATTTGCGGCCGATCAGGAACGCCCCTTTGAGCTGGCCTACACCACGAGCGGAAGCGTAGCCCAGGCCGTTCAGCAGGTTGAGCAGAAGCTCTCCGCCGCTGGATTCGAGATCGTCGGAGAGTACGCTCCTTACACCCACGCGAAGTTTTCCAAAGGCGAGATCGTCAGCGCCGAAGTCATCGGCGTCACCAACGCCGCCCTCAAGCAGGCCGCCGCGCAAACCGAATTCGGCGGCTATGCCGTCGTGCAGCGCGTAACCGTCACCAAGGTCAACAATCAGATCCAGGTTGCCTATACCAACCCGGCCTACATGGGCAACGCCTATCGCCTCAAGACAAGCCTCGCCGGCGTCGAAGCCCAGCTTGGCAAGGCCCTGGGCGCGCAACAGGCCTATGGCTCCAAGAACGGCCTGACCCCGGCCGAGCTCCAGAAATATCACTACAAGATGATGATGCCGTACTTTACCGACCAGAATCTGCTGGCCCAGTACGACAGCTATGACAAAGCGCTGGCCGCTGTAAACGCCGGCCTGCAGGCGCACAAAGGCGGCGTCAGCAAGGTCTATCAAGTCGCCATCCCCGGCAAACAGCAGACTCTCTTCGGCGTCGGACTCTCTGGAACCCCTGACAACGCCTGCGGCGCCGACCTCCACATCATGAGCATCATCGACGCCGGCGCGATCAAGTCCACCGGTCATCTGCCCTATGGCATCCTCGTCTCCGGCGGCAAGGTCTACGCCTTGCCAGCCAAGTTTCGCATCGCCGTCAACTTTCCCGATCTCAGCATGATGGGCTCCAACGGCTTTATGGCCATCCGCTGTGCTCCCGGCTCCATCGACAAGTCCCTCAAGGAGGTCTCTCACTAACAGCTTACGAAGCGTCTGTAGCGGCTCTGCCGGACGGAATGTGGCAACCCAATCCCGCCGCGGGAACAAAATCCGAAAACAACCAGAAAAGGTACTGCGATGCATAGCGATCCAAATCCGAAGACGGCCTCCGCCCAAGTTCCCAAGCCCTCCGGCGCGGTCCGCCGAGTGATCCAGGCAGCCCTTTCAGCCCTTGCGCTGCTGTCCTTCAGTACAGCAGCCTGGGCCACCAACGGATACCAGTTGATCGGCGTCGGCCAGTGCTCCATGGGAATGGGAGGCGCGGTCGTGGCCGCACCCTGCGATCCCATGACCGCCATCAGCAATCCCGCGGGCATGGCGTGGCTACCCTCGCAAACCGCCTTCTCCGGCGAGATCTTCAACCCCGAGCGAAGCACCAACTTCGGCTTCGGCGACG
>JAKAQS010000324.1 GCA_021819585.1 Acidobacteriota bacterium | reverse complement strand
TTCCGATCTAAGGCCCTCCTGGTCTTTGACCGCGTGAATTCGTACCTTGGCGTCTGCGTTTCCCAGGTCTCAAAATCGAGACCCGGGGCACGCAAGGATGGTGCAAAATCAAGCGGTCAGAGACCTAGATGTCCAGGTTCTTTACATCCAGGGCATTTTCTTCAATGAACTTGCGGCGGCTCTCGACGTCTTCTCCCATGAGCGTGGTGAAGATCTCTTCGGTGGCTGCAATGTCTTCCAGCTTGACCTGAACAAGAGTACGGCGGGCCGGATCCATCGTCGTGTCCCAGAGTTGTGAATCAGTCATTTCGCCCAGGCCCTTGTAGCGCTGCACCTGATATTCTTTGCGTCCCTGCTCGATGACATACTCGAAGACCTCGCGCGCAGTCTTCTTCACCACCGGATCCTGTCCGACCTTGCCGGCTCGCTTTCCGGGCTTGACTGCCTCGGTTGCAGCGGCTTCCTCCTCGGAGGCGCCTTCCAAGGCATCACCGGCGTCAAGCTCCGATTCCTGATCTTCCAGCGTCTCCCCTGCTTTGGCGGCGGCAGGAGCCTTGCCCGCATACTCCACAAGGAAAGGACCGGTGAGCTTGTCCTGCAGTTGCGCATGCTTGGCCAGCAACTGACGTGACTCGGGAGCGGCAGCCAACGTCCAGTCGATGTGGCGCGGGGCTCCCTGCGCATCCACAAAGGTAAGCGAGTAGGTGCGATGCTCCTCGTCGTACTCCACCTCGGAGATGTTCTTGAACTGGCAGGCGCGTTCAATCTCCTTCAGCTTGGTCCGCAGGTGCTGGAGTTTGGTGTCGGTCTCGAAGTCCGTGCGCCGGACGGCATCTTTGCCCTCGCTGGCGAAGGTCTGCGCGAACAGGCGGACGACCTCCTCGTTGCGCAGCCGCTTATCCACCTTGTCGAAGAAACCAAGGTAGTCGCTCAGGCTCTTCATGTAGTCGGTCAGCGCCTTGCCTTCCAGCGTAGCGCCGCCTTCGCCGTAGCGGATGATCATGCCGTCGGAGGCGCGCTTCACCATCACCTGCACGTACTCCCGCTCATCCTTGATGTACTGTTCAAACTTGCCCTTTTTGATGCGATAGAGCGGTGGCTGAGCGATAAAGACGTGACCGCGGTCGACAAGCTCCTTCATGTGGCGGAAGAAGAACGTAAGCAACAATGTGCGAATGTGCGAGCCATCCACGTCGGCATCGGTCATCAGGATCAGCTTGCCATAGCGGAGCTTGGCGATATCAAAGTCGTCTTTGCCGATCCCCGCGCCCAGCGCGGTGATCATGGCGCGAATCTCCTCGTGCCCCAGCATCTTGTCGTAGCGTGCCTTCTCCACGTTCAGGATCTTGCCCTTGAGGGGAAGGATAGCCTGGAACTTTCGGTCGCGGCCCTGCTTGGCGGTGCCGCCGGCCGACTCGCCCTCCACCAGATAGAGCTCGCACAGCTCAGGCTTGCGCTCCGAGCAGTCCGCCAGCTTGCCGGGGAGTCCGCCGCCATCCAGCGCGCCCTTGCGCCGAGTCAGGTCGCGAGCCTTGCGCGCCGCCTCCCGGGCCCTTGCCGCGTCGATGGCCTTGTTGATGATGCGCTTGGCCACCTGTGGATTCTGCTCCAGAAAGGCGCCCAGCCGCTCATTGACGAACGCCTGCACTTGGCCGGCGATGTCCGAGTTCAACTTGCCCTTGGTCTGACCTTCAAACTGGGGCTGCGGCAGCTTGACGCTCACCACCGCCACCAGTCCTTCGCGAACGTCATCCCCGGAGAGATTTTCCTTCACGTCCTTGAAGAGGCCTAGCTGCTGACCGGCGACGTTGATGGTGCGGGTGAGCGCGGTGCGGAATCCGGATAGATGCGTTCCCCCATCCACGGTGTTGATGTTGTTGGCGAAGCTGAAGACCGTCTCCGAGTAGCCGTCGTTATATTGCAGGGCGATCTCCATGGTCACGTTGCCCTGCTCGGTCTCCATGTAGATCGGCTTGTCGTTCAACACCTGCTTGCCCTTGTTCAGCAACTTGACGAACTCGGCGATGCCGCCGGTGTACTTGTAGATCTGGGCCTTGGGCTCTCCCTTGGCGTCGGCCTGGCGCTCGTCGGTCAGGGTAATCTCAATACCCTTGTTCAGAAAGGCAAGCTGGCGTAAACGGTTGGCCAGGGTGTCGAAGCTGTACTCCGTCACCGTGAAGATGCTCCTGTCGGGAAGAAAGTGGATGCGGGTGCCACGGCGCTTGGTGGGGCCCATCTTGCGCAGATCTGAGGTGGGTTCTCCTCTGGCGTAGTCCATCTCCCAGGCGAAGCCGTCGCGCCAGATCTCAACTTCCAGATCCTCTGACAGCGCGTTGACGCAAGAGACGCCGACGCCGTGGAGACCCCCGGAGACCTTGTAGTTGGAGGCGTCAAACTTGCCGCCGGCGTGCAGCATGGTCAGCACGACCTGCACTGCGGGCATGGTCTCGCCGGTGGGCAGCGTCTTGTTGTCCACCGGGATGCCACGGCCATCGTCCACCACCGTGATCGAGTTGTCGACGTGGATGGTTACCTCGATGCGAGTGGCGTAGCCGGCCAAGGCTTCGTCCACCGAGTTGTCCACCACCTCGTAGACGAGATGGTGCAAGCCCATCTCGCCGGTCGAGCCAATGTACATCGCCGGGCGCAGACGAACCGCCGCCAGACCTTCCAGGATGGTGATGTTCTCCGCGGAGTAGCTCCCGGACTCGGTCGAGGCTGGGGTTGCGGCAGGGGGAAGAGGGGTTGGATGGGCGGCAGTGACAGGGATAATCTCTTCAGGCACGAACGGGACACTCCAAATGGCTTTCGGTGGCTTCAGACCAGGTCGGGAGTAGACGCAAAACCATTGAAAATAATGGCGATCTGCAAGTTTCCTCGCTTCTCTAGTATAGCATGTTCCCAACCCGGATCAGGCATCTTCTTTTGCAAACCAAGATGCTCCTTCGGCGAGCTTTGGAGTCCAAAACAAGACTAATCTGTAGATGGTTCCAGCGGAGATCGGCCCTCAGCCTGCAAGAGTAGCCGGCCAACGTACAAACGGGTCTGCCGGCTATAGGAGCAGGGATCGTCTGGCGTAGCGCAGAAAGCTTCAGGGCTGTGAAAACGCAGTCGAAAGAGCACCAGCGATCTGGAGGCGTTGATGTCTGCCATGCGTGGGGCTCATGCAACGCAGGAAGGGGAAGAGCCGATGCGGAAGCGAAGTGGGGATATCGATCGCCGCGCCTTCCTGCAGGGCGCGGCCCTTGCGGGGGCGATGGAGTTTGCACGGCTGACTCCGATGGCGCGGGCTCTCGTGGATCCGTCTGCGAGCC
>JAKAQS010000070.1 GCA_021819585.1 Acidobacteriota bacterium | reverse complement strand
GATCTGCCGTGAGCACGGTGGGATAGCCCATCTCGCCCGTGCCGGCGATCAGCGCCAGCCGAACCGCGCGCGAGGCGGCGTCGCCGGCCGCCCAGGACTTTCGCGATCCGGTGTTGGGAGCGTGCCGGTAGGTGCGCAGCGGCTGGCCATCCACAAAGGCCAGCGAGACCGCGTTGAGGGTCTGCTCGCGGGTCAACCCAAGCAACTGGCAGACCACAGCCGTGGAGGCCACTTTGACCAGAATCACATGATCCAGCCCTACCCGGTTGAAAGAGTTCTCCAGCGCCATGCAGCCCTGAATCTCGTGGGCCTTGATCATCGCCGTCAACACGTCGCCCATCTTCAGGGGATGGCCATTGCGGCTCAGCCAGTCGGCCACGGCCAGGATGGCGCCCAGATTGTCCGAGGGATGGCCCCACTCGGCGGCTAGCCAGGTGTCGTTGTAGTCCAGCCAGCGAATCATCGCGCCGATGTTGAAAGCAGCCTGTACCGGGTCCAGCCGGTAGGACGCGCCCGGAACTCTCGCTCCATGATGCATGGTAAGGCCCGGAACCAGCGGCCCCAGAAGTTTGGTGCAAGCGGGAAACTCCAGCGCCTGCAGGCCGCAGCCCAGCGTGTCCAGCAGACAAAGGCGAGCTGTTTCATAGGCCAGCGGACTGGTGATCTTGTAGTCAAGAGCATAATCGACGATATCGACGATGGGCTGATCAAAGGGAGGGTGAGCATTCGGCTGCGGTGCGGACATAGACTCCTCGAAGATAGGGGTGGAGAGGTTCGAATTTTCTGACCGGCGATGAAGAAGAGGACAGCGCGACAGGACGATGGCTTGGGATCGCAAGGCCGGCAGCGTGGCTAGCTGCCGCGCTGGGCGATAGGGACAAAGGGAAGCTCTTCCGGACCCGTGTAGTTGGCGCTGGGGCGGATGATCTTGCCGTCAGCACGCTGCTCCATCACGTGGGCTGACCAGCCGCTGGTACGCGCCATGGCGAAGATGGGGGTGAACATCGCCGTCGGGATGCCCATGGCATGATAGGCCGCGGCGGAGAACCAGTCCAGGTTGGGGAACATGCGCTTGACTTCCCAAAGCACCGCTTCCAGCCGCTCGGCAATGGCGTAGATTCGCTGCTCATCGGCCGTTGCGGAGAGATCGTGCGCAACCTTCTTGATGACCACGTTGCGCGGGTCGCTGATCGTATAAACAGGGTGGCCAAAGCCGATGATGACCTCCTTGTTCTCGATGCGCCGGCGAATATCGGCCTCGGCCTCTTCAGGAGAGTTGTAGCGCTGCTGGATCTCCAGCGCAACCTCGTTGGCGCCGCCGTGTTTTGGCCCCTTCAACGCTCCAATCGCTCCGGCTATGCAGGAATGCATATCGGAACCTGTCCCGGCAATCACTCGGGCCGTAAAGGTAGAGGCGTTGAACTCATGCTCCGCATAGAGAATCAGCGATGTATGCATGGCGCGAACCCACTCCGGACGGGCCGGCTTGCCATGCAGCAGATGCAGAAAGTGGCCGCCGATGCTGTCGTCGCCGGTCTCCACCTCAATGCGATGTCCGGAGTGCGAGTAGTGATGCCAGTACAGCAGCATGGAGCCCAGCGAAGCCATCAGCCGATCAGCGATGTAAAGCGCGGAGGCTTCGGTATAAGGCTGGGGTTCGGGCTCAACCGTGGCCAGCATGGAGACGCCCACCCGCAGCACATCCATGGGATGCGCGCTTCCCGGAACCTGCTCAAGAGCCACCTTCACCGCTTGCGGCAGGCCGCGCAGGCTGGCCAGATGCTGCTTGTAGTGCTCCAGTTCGTGCTCGGTTGGGAGCTTGCCATAGAGCAGAAGATGGGCTACCTCTTCAAACTCGCAATGGGCTGCCAGATCCAGGATGTCGTAGCCACGGTAGTGCAAATCGTTGCCACTGCGGCCTACCGTGCATAGAGCCGTGTTGCCGGCGGCTACGCCGGAGAGTGCAACCGACTTTTTGGGCTTGAAGCCGGGCGTGCCGGCGGGAGTGTCAGTTTGCGAAGCTGTGCTCATCTTCTTCTCCTCTTGGAAAAACACCGGGAACTCAACCCGGCCTCTGTTGCCGCGGATCAAGGCGCCCGTACTCGCGTCAGATCGGTATTCGCCAGGTAGCCTCTCCGATCCGTTTATTTTGATCGATCCTTCCTCGGCCTCGCCGGCGCCCGGCTTCCCTTCTCTTTCGGCTGTTGGTTCTTCATTCCCGGCTCTCTTCCTCTCTTCGCGTCGGTCTTTTTGTCTCCGTCTTTTGTCTCCATCGCCTCCCCGGCAAAGAGCTGATCGAGCTTCTGCTCGTAGGCGTGGTAACCAAGAAAGTCGTAGAGCTCGGCCCGCGTCTGCATGGTCTTCACCACCTGTTGCTGGGTGCCGTCGGAGCGAATGTGCCGGTAGACGTTGAGAGCGGCGGCGTTCATGGCGCGAAAGGCGGAGAGCGGATAGAGCGCCAGGGAGACCTCCGCGCTGCGTAGTTGGCCCAGCGTAAACAGCGGGGTCGCTCCGAACTCCGTAATGTTGGCCAGAATGGGCGCTTCGGTGCGCCGCGCGAAGGCGCGATACTGGGACAGTTCCGTAACCGCCTCCGGAAAGACCATATCCGCGCCGGCTTCTACGCAGGCAGCGGCGCGGTCCAGCGCCGCGTTCAGGCCCTCCGAGGCCAGAGCGTCGGTACGCGCCATGATCACGAAAGCTGGGTCCGTGCGGGCGTCCACCGCCGCCTTGATGCGGTCGATCATCTCCGCCGTGGGGACAATCTGCTTGTTGGGCCTGTGACCGCAGCGCTTCGCCTGCACCTGATCCTCAATGTGGCAGCCGGCGGCGCCAAACTTGATCAACGACCGCACCGAGCGGGCCAGGTTGAACGCGCCGCCAAAGCCGGTATCGATGTCCACCAACAGAGGCAACGGGCAGACGTCGGTAATGCGGCGCACGTCGGTGAGCACGTCGTCGAGAGTGGAGATGCCCAGATCCGGAATGCCCAGCGAGCCGGCGGCGACGCCGCCCCCGGAGAGATACAGTGCGCGGTAGCCAACCCGTTGAGCCATCAGCGCATGGTAGGCGTTGATGGCGCCCACCAACTGCAAGGGGTGTTCGGCCTCGATAGCGGAGCGGAGCCTTCCTCCTGCCGTGGTGGCTTGAATCGTCTCACTCATCCGTTTGTTCCCTCGCCGAAGAAGAAAAACCAAGTTGACAGCGTCGTTCGAACCTTTGGCAGTGATCTTGATCACCCCGGGAGTTTCATCCTCGAATCCGGCGCTAAGGAAAGTCAAATCTTGAGCCTGCCCCTGTCGATCCTCCTGCGCGGTTACCGAATCCGCCGCCCCTGGCGGAAGCGCGAAAGGCGTTCGCCGAAGGCGCGCTCCCGCACTGCACCCGGCCGGCTCTCTGTCTCCGGACCTTGGCCCGGCCCTCGCGCTCACACATCCGCATTTACACGGCGCTCCTGGCCTCACCGCTCAGCGGCCCGGCGAAGCGGGCTACGGATGGGCCGAGGCAGATCCTCGCTCCGGCGCAGCCGAGCCGGAAGCCGGCGCTGCCCGGCAGACGCAGGCGCGGAAGCTCGCCGTTCCCGGGTTAGCCATGGCGCAGGCATACAGGGGCCAGGCGATGGCCTCCAGCATCTGGATCTTTTTCGCCTTGGAGAGCGCGCCTGGCCCGCTGCTCCCGGCCGCGCTGCCGCTCAACAGCCCTGGGTAGAAGTAGCGCTGATAGGAGCGGCTGGCCTGGCTTTGTCCAGTGGGGTCGGCGAGAAAGACGCTGGTGAGTTGCGTCAGTGCGCGGCCGGAGAGATTGGGAAGGTGATAGGTGGCCGAGTAGCTGTACTCCTTGCTCCAGATCGTCTGATCTCCGGTCTTGTTGCCGGCGGCATACACCGAATAGTCCGTCAGCACCGCGGTCTTCGGATCCACCTGGGCGAGGGTGAAGGCAGGATTGTTGCCGTCGACCGGACTGATGGAGGGAACCAGCTTTCCAGGGACGGCGGCTGAGGCGCCCCTGCCGCCGTAGCCCCTGAACACGCGAAACTCGTCCATGTGGGTATGGCCAAAGAGCGCAAGGCGAATCACGTCCGGAAAGGCCGCGATCGTACGGGCCAGATTCTCCGAGCGCAAAAACTCCTCCGGATCTTGTCCGGCGCAGACGTTTCGGGATGCGGCAAAGGTGCGATAGACGTCGATGCCGGGCGGAATATGGGCCATGATCCAAACCGGTTGATGCGCCACCCGGGCGGCCTGAAGCTGGGCGCGGAGCCAGTGAATCTGCTCTTCCGCGGTCTCTGCCTCAACCGCCCCATCGCAATGGGAGTAGTGGCCGGACTGGAACAGATCCTGCAGAATGATGAGCCGGGAGGCTTGCATCGGGGCCGGCAGCGTCAGGCTAACGTCTCCCATCCGGGGGTAGGTTTGCAGGATGGCCGAACGGTTCGCCGCGGAGAGAGCCGTGGCGGCGAAGCTCCTGGCGGCAGCCTGCAGAAAAGCGCTCCCTGGATCTTCTCTGTAATCATGGCAGCCGGAGTCGTTGTTGCCCAGGGCAAAGTAAATGGGAGAGTGCGGGAAGGCGGCGCGCAACCGCAATGCGACATAGGCGACCGTACGGGCGGCGAAGGAGGAGAGTTCAGCGGCCCCGGCATCAGGAGCCAGAGCATGGAAGCGGCAGTCGAACTGGTGAGCCAGAAGATCGCCGGAGACGGTGACAAACAACGGATCGGGCTGCTGCGCTGCTGCGCCGCGCAGGCTGGAGGTCAGCAGCGCAGGCGGCGTGTCCATGCCTCTGGCGTGGCAGGCGGCCTGTAGCTTGGCAAACGCCGCGGCCTGGTTCGGCGAGGCAGGGGCCGAGAGAATGGCAGCCCAGCCACTGGCGGGCGTGGAACGAAGTTGCGCAAATTTGGCCGGATCGTGAAACGGATCCAGATGGATATCGGAGAGCATCAGCACCGGCACGGTTCTTTGGGAGGGGGAACTTGCGGAGCCGGATGGAGCCGAAGAGGCAGAGGCCGGCGAAGCAAGGCAGAGCAGGCCGGCCAGGAGTAGAAGACTGGAAGATTTCAAAGCAGGAGCCTCGCCGCGAGAATCAATGGATTTTCCTTGCACATCTGCTGACGAGTGTAGCTCGGATGTGTAGACTGATTGCCAAGACGGCGCATGGGGAGCAGGGTAACCTATGAGGCGTGTAGAGTTTGCAGAACTGCAAGGGCGAATGGAGCTGGTTCTGCTAGCGCTGGGGATTGCCCCGGCTCGCGCTGCCCTTGGGGCGAGACTGATCGCGGAGACGGATCGCGACGGCGTGCGGACGCACGGCGTGGCGCGGCTTCCGCGCTTTGCGCAGTGGGTGAAGAGCGGGATGATCGATCCCCGTGCCGGCCCGGAGAAGGTGGCAGGCTTCGGCGCTCTCGAGCGCTGGACGGGAAGACGCGGT
The DNA here is from genome assembly GCA_021819585.1 of Acidobacteriota bacterium. Classification (GTDB taxonomy): domain Bacteria; phylum Acidobacteriota; class Terriglobia; order Terriglobales; family Acidobacteriaceae; genus Granulicella. Next base: position 10,675 of record JAKAQS010000070.1, on the reverse strand, counting down.
CCCGGAAATCTGGCTGCCTACTCCGCCATGCAACGCGCCATGGAGCTGGCTCGGGAGCATGGGCTGGGGTGTGTGGCCCTGGCTGACACCTCGCATTGGATGCGCGGTGGAACCTATGGATGGCAGGCCGCGGATGCGGGCTTCGCCGCGCTGTGCTGGTCGAATACCTTGCCCAATATGCCGCCGTGGGGCGCCGGAAGCGCCGCCTTGGGTAACAATCCGCTGGTCATAGCCATCCCGCGCCGCGTCCTCTCACCCGGGGAAGGCGAAGGCCACTCCGCTCCCATCGTGCTGGATATGGCCATGAGCCAGTTCTCCTATGGGACGCTGGCCTCCTACCGCGCCCGCGGCGAGCCTCTGCCTGTCCCCGGGGGCTACAACGAGTACGGCAGGCTGACCACGGATGCGGCTGCGATCGAGCGCTCCCAGCGCGCCCTGCCCATCGGCTACTGGAAGGGGTCGGGGCTGGCCTTCGTGCTGGATGTTTTGGCGGCCATGCTGAGCGGAGGCCTGGCGACCCACGATCTCCCTCCAGATCCGCTCCAGGAGGTAGGGCAGTCTCAGGTCTTTCTGGCCATCGCTCCGGCCTCCGTGGAGACCATCGAAGAGCTGAGCCGCTTTGCCCAGGGAGCCGGTGTCGCGCAGCGCTCCATCGACGCCCTGCATGCCGCCAAGCCAATTCATTCCGGCGAACCGGTGCGTTATCCCGGTGAGGGAACCCTACGCAGCCGGGAGGAGAGCCTGCTTCGGGGCGTCGCCGTGGAAGATGATGCCTGGGATGCCTTTGTGCAGTTGGAGCTGGAGCTCTCCCACGCCTGACCTGCGAGCCGCTTGTCCAAGCCAGCCAAGCTCCTCTGGAGCCGGGTTCAGGCAGCCGGGCTCAGGCGAAGGGAACAGAGTCTGCTCCAGGCGGGGAGATCCAGTCTGTCCTCCGCACCCGTCTCTCCTGACGGTTACATGTTGGTGTGACCATGGCGCATCGCCTCATTGAAGCTGGGCTTGATGAAGGCCAGAGCCTCGTCCATTTGCGCGCGGTAAAACTCCTCCCGGCCACGCAGACCTTCGCCGGCCGTAGCCCACTCGCCGCTGCCCTCCAGAACCAGATGGCCTTCAGCGGAGAGCGCCGCTGCGGTGCGCTTGAGATCCGCAACACCGCTGTTGAGGTACTGCACGTCGCGGGGATCGGTGAGCCAGACTGCTGCGCCGCCTCCCAGAACGTGCGAGAGCCAGAAGACTTTGGCTGAGAGATACTCGCGGCGTTGCTGCTCGGAGGTGTCATTGAAGACGAAGACCTGCTGCTTCATCGAGTAGTAGCGAGTCGTCACGGGCACCGGCTGGCGGTTGCCGGACTGGACCAGCTCCAGTTGGCCCTGATCCAGGGTCTTGCGCACCGCGTTGAAGATCACCCCTTCGGCAAAAGGCTGCTCCATCGCGACCAGAACCGAGGCGAAGGTCTGCGTCATGGACGCCGAGACCTCGGCGTTCAGCTTGCTGCCCCGTCCATCTTCCAGCTTGATCTTCCCATGCACGATGAAGGTATCGGCTCCGGAGGTCGAGCCATGAAAGGGCCAGCCGAAGTGGCCAAAGCTGATCGGCAGGCCGTGCAGCGTCAGGTGAACCTCTGGGCGTGGATTGCGCAGCCGCTGGGCTGTCTCATGGAAGTAGGCGGCCAGCGGCGCAACGAATTTGGAATCCGCGGCGTCGAAGCTCTGGCTGAGTTCGAGCAGCTTCTCCGCAGCCGCGCCGGAACCGGGAGCAACACGGCCGGCCGGCGTCAGGAGGAAGCGCGCGGTGGGCGCGCCGGTAAAGTCTGTGCCCGGCCCGGCCGGTGTCAGGTTCAGGCCGGCGTTGCGCGCGGCCGCCTCCAGCGCCGAGTTGAGTTGCGTGGATGTGGTCATGGATGAGTTCCTCATGCCTTGGTTGGCTTGCTCTATTTTAGCGTTTTGACCAGCCATCCGCTTGCCAAGCGGCTGGGTTGCGCGGCGAACTGAGGAGCTCCTGCGGAGCGGTCGCAGCGCAAACCTCCTCAAAGGCCGGCGCCGTCCGCCTGGCCACGGAAAGGCCGTCGCGCCAAGCTACTCCGAAAGACCCGCGGCTCATCGGCAGGGTCTTCTGATCTAAAATGGCATGGCTATGGCATTCAAGTTTCAGGGCGTTGACTTTATCTCTTTTGACTCTCTGCTCTCCGAAGACGAGCTTCTGGTTCGCAGCAACACGCGCGCCTTCATCGAAGACCGCGTGATCCCCATCATCGAATCCTGCAACCGGGAGGGCCGTTTTCCCAACGAACTCATCCGGCCCATGGGAGAACTCGGCTTCTTTGGCGCCACTCTGCCGGACTACGGCTGCGCGGGCATGAACAACGTGGAGGCCGGCCTGCTCTATCAGGAGCTGGAGCGCGGCGACTCCGGCATTCGCAGCTTCGCCAGCGTTCAGTCCGGCCTGGTGATGTTTCCCATTCACGCCTTCGGCTCGGCGGAACAGAAGGCGCATTGGCTGCCAAAACTGGCTACGGGAGAGAAGGTGGGCTGCTTCGGCCTCACCGAGCCGGACTTCGGCTCCAACCCCGGCGGCATGCGCACCCGGGCGCGCAAACAGGGCGATGAGTACATCCTGAACGGCGAGAAGATGTGGATCACCTCCGGCAGCATCGCCGACGTCGCCGTGATCTGGGCCAAGCTGGAAGATCCCTCGACTGAGAAAGAGCCCCGCATCCGCGGCTTCCTGGTGGAGACCGATCGCCCCGGCTTCTCCGCGCAGGACGTGCATGGCAAGTGGTCGCTGCGCGCCTCGGTCACCTCCGGCCTCTCACTGCGGGACGTCCGCATTCCCGCAGCCAACCTGCTGCCCGGCAGCGATGGCCTGAAGTCGCCTCTGGAGTGCCTCAGCCAGGCGCGCTACGGCATCGCCTGGGGGGCCATCGGCGCCGCCATGGCCTGTTATGACACCGCGCTGCAATATGCCGGGCAGCGCAAGCAGTTCCGCAACCAGCCCATTGCCGGCCACCAACTGGTGCAGGAGAAGCTGGCCTGGATGATCACCGAGATCACCAAGGCCCAGCTTCTGGCCCTGCAGGTGGGCCGGCTCAAGGATCAGGACAAGGCAGGCTTCCAGCACATCTCCATGGCCAAACGCAACAACGTATGGATGGCCCTGGAGTGCGCCCGGCTCGCCCGTGACATCCTGGGCGCCAACGGCATCGCCGACGACTACCCCATCATGCGCCACATGATGAACCTGGAATCCGTGAAGACTTACGAGGGCACCCAGGACATCCACACCCTCATCATCGGCCAGAGCGTCACCGGCATCGCCGCCTATTAGCGCCTCCTGCCAGAGAAGGCGGCCAGGAGCCGGCTTCGCAGCGGCTCATCTACGGAGGGCCGGCGGCACCCTGGAGTTGCGCGATCTTTTGCTTCAGTTGCTGAATATCCTCCACCTGCAAGTCCGGGCGCACGCTCTGGCGAAGCCGCAGCGCCCTTTGATACTCGGCCAGCGCGGCGGCCCTCTGTCCGTCGGCAGCCAGCACATCGCCCAGCGTATCGGCCACCTGGCCTGAATCAGGCGCCAGGCGCTCGGCGTCCTCGGCCTTGGCCAGAGCCGCTGCCGATTGTCCGTCGTCGCTCAAATCTTCAGCCTCCTGCGCCTCCGCCAGCGCCGCGGCCAGCGGAATCCTGAACGTGCCCTGATAGACATAGACACCATGCTGAATCACGGCCACCGGCTTGATCTTCCAGAACTGTCCATAAGGATTCAGCTTGCCGTCGCCAAATTCGATCCCTTCCAGATCCGAGGCGCTGATCAGCACCGTGCCGCTGATCACCGGAGGCGCCGACACCGGCCGGTCGAGCCACCAGAGGAGGTTGGCGGTGGGTAGGCGCCGGCAGGGAATCCCATAGTCGATCGGGTCGATCGAACCATCCGGAAAATACACGAACCAGCAGTCGGTGATATGCCTCTGGTCCAGATAAGCCCTCACCGCCTTCAACTGCTGGCCCCAATCCGTATTGGCGTCGCCCAGGTAACGATCCACCTTTTCCGGCCCGCCCCAGGCCCGATTGCCATACGCCATATAGGCGGGCGACACCCGCGCCGAGGTGACAACCTGCCAGGCCAGCAGCGCAGAGAGCACCCAGGCCCAGCGCAGATCCCAGCGCAGCAAAAGGATCGCCGTGCCGCCCACCAGCACGTACAGGAACGCATACACCGGCAGCATATGGCGGATGCCGATGTCCATATTCGCGCTCATCGAGATCGCCATGTACACGGCGACCGGCGAGAGCAGAAAGATCAGATCCCGAGCCGCCAATTCGACTTCAGATCCAGCGCCGGCTTCGCCTCCATCACCCGCCGGCGCTGCAAGGATCCGTCTTCGCCCCCAGCGCCACGCCAGCGGCGTCAGGCCCAGCAGAATCAGAAAGGGCAGCGTGGATTTGATCAGCAGGGCCACCGGAAAGTACTCCCAGTTGCCATGCGGATAGACCTTGCCCCAGAAGTAGCTGGTATCGTCGTAGGCGATCTGCTGGGTGTTCTCCAACCCCCACAGATATCCCTCCGGCAGCAGCTTGTAGCGAGCCATCCACCCCAGCAAGCGTGCATCTCGCTGATCCACCATCTGGATCAGGTACTCGGCCAGGGGCGGATTCAGATCCTTGCCGGCAGGCGCCGCACGGTAGCGGAAGCCATAGAAGCTCCACACCACCACCCAGGCGATCAATCCCATCGCCAGCAGCGCCTCGCTCCTGCGCCACAGCACGTCCCAGCCCTGCGCCGCCCGACCCTCCTCCGCTGCCTCCGATCCCTGCTCCTGGAGAGCAGCCGGTCTCCTCGCCGCTGCCAGCACCGCCTCCAGCAACACGATCAGCGCCAGGATCGGGAGCAGAAAGATCCCCGTGTACTTGGCCGAGAGAGCCAACCCCAGCGCCACGCCGGCCACCAAAAGCCGCACCAGGCCCCGCCGCCGGCAGTACCTGTAGAAGCTGTACACCGCGGCCACAAAGCAGCACGCCGCTCCCACATCCGTGGTGACCATGGCTCCGTGGGCCAGGAAGTTTGGATCGAAGACAAACAGCGCCAGGGCAAAGATCCCGGCCTCAAACCCGAACATCTCCTCCGCAAACAGATAGATCAGCAGGCCCAGCGCCAGGGCATAACTCATCGCGGCCATCCGCGCGGGGAAGAGCACGCGGTCGCCTCCGTTGCCAAAGACAAAGGCCTTGCCATCCAGAAACGCTTCCGTCGGATCTTCCCTGCCCAGGTTCGGCGGCACAGCGAGATGCATCCGCAGCAGAGGCAGCGCCGCGGTCAGCTTGATCAGCGGCGGCACCTCGGGATTCAGGCGGTAATCGTCGAACTTCCAGATGGTGTATCCGTCCAGCAGGTGGTGCGGCTCATCCCAGCTCGAGGAGGTCGCCCGGGCGACATGCACCAGTTGCAGCGTCTGGAGAAGCAGCAGCGCAACAACGCAGACCACCCGCACCCATCGCCTCTCCTGCAACCTCAAGACGTCCTGCAGCCTCAACGCCGCCATCCCACTTCTCCCCTTCAGTATGGTCAGTATGCACCCGGTTGGGAATCCTCACAGGCAGCCACCACGCTTTACTCCGCCACGCGAAGCCGCTCGCCGTCCGCGCAGGACGACCGTACACGCTCCATGGTCTCCAGATAGAACGCCAGGTTGTGAATCGAGTTCAGCGTCGCCCCCAGCGGCTCGCCGCTGGAGAACAGGTGACGCAGGTAAGCCCGCGTGTATCTCCGGCAGACCATGCAGCCGCAGCCCTCGTCCAGCGGCCGCTGATCTTCAGCGTTCTCCAGCTTCTTCACATTCACTCGCCGCACCGCGCTGCTGCGATCCTTCGGATCCTCACGCACAAAGACCAGGCCATGTCGGCCGGCGCGCGTTGGCAGAACGCAGTCCATCATATCCACGCCCATGCGCGCGTACTCCTCAATCTCGTCGGGATAGCCCACGCCCATCACATATCGCGGCTTGTCCGCGGGCAGATGCTCCAGCGTCCGGGCGATCATCTCCCGAGTCACCTCGCGCGGCTCGCCCACGGCCAGCCCGCCGATGGCATAGCCCGGCAGATCCATCTCCACCAGCCGCAGCGCGCTCTCGCGGCGCAGGTCGGCGTACATTCCGCCCTGCACAATCCCAAACAAAGCCTGATGCCTGCCCTCGCCGGGAAGGCCCGGCTGCGCCCACGGCGTCTCCTGCCGGTGTTCCACCCAATACCTCTTCGAGCGCTCGGCCCAGGCGTGGGTCAACGCCATGGAGTCCCGGGTCCGCTCCCAGCTCGCCGGCGTCTCCACGCACTCATCGAAGACCATCATCACGTCCGCGCCCAGAGCGATCTGCACGGCCATGGAGTGCTCGGGGGAGAAGAAGTGCAGGCTGCCATCCAGATGGGAGCGAAACTCCACACCGTCAGGCGAGATCTTCCGCAGCTTGGCCAGGGAGAAGACCTGGAAGCCGCCGGAGTCGGTCAGCATGGGCCGCTCCCAGCTCATGAACCGATGCACCCCGCCCAGCCGCCGGATCAGCTCATGGCCCGGCCTTAGATAGAGATGGTAGGTGTTGGCCAGGATGATCTCGGCGTTCAGGCTCTCCAGCACGCCCTGCTCCACGGCCTTCACCGTAGCCGAGGTTCCCACCGGCATGAACACCGGAGTCTGCATCACGCCATGGGGCAGCGCCAGCTCCGCCCTCCGCCCTCCGCCCGCGCTGCTGGCGGCAATCTTGAAAAAAAGAGACATCGAGACTCATTGTAGAAGGGCGCTGTCTCTTCGCCGCAGCGGCATTGCCAGGATTGGCTCGGGCTTCCGCTCCCGTCGCCAGCCAGGAGATGACTCGAGGGCGTGCGGCCGGACCCCCTACCCGTGCAAAGCACCTCGCGGAGCGACGAAGCGATACCCTTCCCTCGCAGTCCAGACGGGAAGGGCTCCGGCTGGACGGCCAAGGGCTGCCCGAGGTTGGCGGGTTATGCCTGGTACCGGGTCCAGGTGGAGGTGAGCATCGGAAACGGCGGCGCAGTTCCGCCGCTGGCGATCCGCATGCCGGATAACCTCGACGACGCCTACCAGGTGTACGTGAACGGGCGGTTGATGGGGGCTGAGTGTACCGGGACATGCATTACGCTGTGGACCTGAGACATCCGTCACAAGCCCCTTGCGGTGGGAATGCTTTCAGTTGAGGGCAGCATTTAAACCATATATCTAGCCGTCGAGGCCGTGGGAATATGAAAATCTCGAAGGGATTTCCAAAGGGTGGAAAGCCGGCATCATGGCTCTCCTTTCTTTCCACGCCCCGTCATTTCCATGGCCTGTTTTGTTCGGCAATTTGGATGCGCGAGCTGTAGAGTCTGTTCCAATACATCGCCCCGGACGCTACTTATCGTTGCTGCCCGTCAGTGAGGGCATTGGTGATTGTGTGCTCGTGGACAGATGAAGATGGCCTAGTGAGTGCTCAATCAGAGAGATCAAGCCATGAAGAGGTGGGCGAACGGATCCCCGAAAGCGAATTTGGCGACGATTGCCCCTGTCGCGCTGGCTAAGTATCGCGAAGCATCTGGGGCTGGTCGAATAAGTATCTAAGCGATGAGATTCGAGGCCATTCGGCGGAGGAATATCTGCTCGTCAAGATTCATGGGAAAGACCGTCCCGCAGCTTGCGCGGGTGTAACCGACGCCGGGCACATAGCAGGGGCTGGACAGATAAAAGAGAACCGCCGTGACCGAGGGTCGCATGAATCGTGTCAGCACCGGCTCAGCGCGTCGGAGCAGTTGCTGGAGTTCCTGGCTAAGCAGATCATGTGGATGCACTCCCTTCGGGACGACCGCAATGCGATCTCCGGGATTGAAGAGTTTGGCAAGCGAAATGGCGACCATACCAACGTCGTCAGTTCCGGTCCGCACGGATTTCGCCAACTGCTCGATCCCTTCTTCGATTCGCTCGAAGACCTTGCTTTTGGAGATGACGCGTTTGCATTCCAGGCTCACCCGGCGATCCTCGAACTCGAATTGGATATCCGGATTGTTGGTGCTCAGGACAGGATTTAGTGCACTGCGGGCGGCCATTGCCCCCATAGTCAGCTCGAACATTGCATTCCGGGCCAGGTTGGAGCAGGCATTCTCGCGAAAGGTGTCCACAGGGCCCGAGAACGCCTTTTTCAGCAATTCTGCCGGAACCACCACGCCGGCATCCATCAAAGTCCGGATTGTCTCCACCATCTCAATAGTTTCGACGAACGTGGAGAGAACTTCCGTTATGCGCCCGCGCTTCTCGAAATCTGCGTGAATCCGGGCACGGTCGCGCTCGAGATCGTGGGCCTGCAGCAAAGCGATGTTCTGCCGGTAAAGCTGGAAGCGATTCTGGCGGCGAACTCCCCGCTGAACCAGCCACTCCGCGATGCAGTCGAGCTCGGCTACGAATCGGCCATCCAGGCGGTGCTGAAAAGAGGTGTTCATTGGCAATTAGTTCAGGGCAGAGCGGCACCCGTAAACGTGCATAGTGCGAGAAAGATCACGACGGGTTACACAGTCTTTTTCTCTGGTAGAGCGACCAGCTCTCCGAACAGTCCTTGAGTGAGTAGGCGATCTATCACACATCTGAATCACAACTTCCAATAAGAGCGTTTATGGGGACTGATCAACGGACTGGGGCAACGCTTGATGAGTGGAGACAAGGAACATGGCAACAGTTCCTGCCAAATTGACCGCAAGTTCTGCGTGACGCGAGGATGGTCTCACCGCCCTTTTGCCTTGTCCATGTGCATCACTCAATCGATTTCGTAATGCGCCGAGGCCCTCCACCACAGCAGTGCATCCGCCGAGAATCTGTTTAAAAATCGATTCTGTGTGTTGGCTGGGTGCGAGATTCAGCGATTTCGCAACAAGCTTGTATAAGGATGGCAAATCAGCCTCACCCGCATAGGCAACAGCACGTTCGTCCAAGATGTGTTTACAAACTGTCTCCAATAACGTCCGAGAGAGCGTTATGGCCCCTTCTGGATCCGCTTCTCGCCGCTCCATGGCTCTCGCCCAGATTGAGTGTACGGATTCCGCGTCGAACTTCTCCATCGCAAGAGCGACGTGTTGATCTGATGGCGCAGCCGCAGCCCCGTCGATACGCTCAAAAAGAGGTCGAAAGGAATCCCAGATGAATTGTCTGCGTTCCGCATAGCTCCCATATTCGTATTTGATAAATTGCCAAAACTGAGCCGTTGTGCGACAAGTACGGAGGAAGCGAGGAGCGATGTCTTTTAGCAAATGATGCTCAACGACTTCTTGCCTTAATTGGGAATACTCTTTGGAATCTCCACTGCCTCCTGTGGCTTCAGCGATCAGAAGGTTTTGGAGCATTTCGATTCGCTCGGAGAGGACATTCATTTAATCACTTCCCGCCACAATCTTCGGTCTGGATTCGCTAGCAAACGATTGTATCTAGACTGTTGAGTCGGCGCGAGGCCGAAAGAATGGAAACACATCTAGCCAGTACACAGGGAGGCATCATGGCCGTTTGGCAGGTACAGGAGGCAAAATCGCGCCTGAGCGAGGTGATCGAAGACGCCGATAAAAAGGGCCCACAGATCATCACCTGGCACGGCGCGGAGAGGGCCGTAGTTCTTTCCATTGCCGACTACCGCGCGTTAACGGCCCACAAGCCGGATTTCAAACAGTACCTGCTGAGCGGGCCGAAGGTCGACAGCTTTGTTGTAAAGCGTGGGCGCGATACGGGCAGAAAGGTCGACCTGTGAGCGGACCGCTCCAATGTCTGCTCGATACCAACGTCCTCTCAGAGACACGGAAGAAGCAGGCTGACCCGCGGGTCATCTCCTTTCTGGCCGCCGCAGAACCCTCCCCGCTCTATCTTAGCGTTCTTACTCTCGGAGAGCTAAAAAAGGGCGTGGCCCTGAAAAAGAGGTCCGACCCGGACGGCGCGAAGAGGATCGCTTCCTGGGTGGATGGACTTGAACTGAGCTTTGCCGACCGCATTCTTGGGATCGATGCAGCCACAGCCAAGCTGTGGGGAGAGTTGTCCGCGCAGCGCTCGAGGCCAGTAATCGACACTCTTCTGGCCGCAACCGCCGTCGTTCATGGCCTGACTCTGGTTACGCGCAACACTGCCGACGTGGAGGATACGAAGGCGAAGCTGCTGAACCCCTGGAAGAGGTAACCGCCAGCTATCTTCGGCGGAGCGAGAGACATGGATCCTCCGCAACTGGCCGTCGCGCCCGGGCTCTCCCCGCGCCTGCCTAATCCCGCCCGGCACAGACTCATCCCAGCCTCAAGGATGCGGCGGCGTTGGCGGGGTTGGCGGCGTTGGCGGTGTTGGCGGCGTCGGCATCTGGCCCATCATTCCGCCCAGCGCGCCCAACTGCCCCAGATCCGCCAGCGACCCTCTTCCGCTCATGTGGATGAAGGTCAGCTCCCTCGGCTCGACCGTCATGATCACCATCTCGCTGCCCTGGTTGTTGGGCAACGGACGGTTGCAGATGTCCGTCGAGGACTGATTCCTGCTCTCGGAAGTATGGATGAAGCAGTTCCAGCCTCCCGTATGCAGCTTCTGCCGATAGGCGTCCACATCCTTCATGTTGTACATCCCCGGCTGCGGATACTTGTAGCTGCGCACCACCATGAAGCGCATCTTCCTGGCCACCTGGCCGCCACTCTTGCCG
>JAKAQS010000323.1 GCA_021819585.1 Acidobacteriota bacterium | reverse complement strand
GAGCCGATGGACACCACCGCTTCCTACAAAGATGGAGCGATGGAGATCTGGACCACCAGTCAAGCCCCCGGCGGCGGCCGGCAGATGGTCGCCAGGGAACTGAATCTTCCCGCCGAGAAGATCACCGTTCACCTAACGCGCACCGGCGGCGGCTTTGGACGCCGCCTGAAGAACGAGTACATGGTGGAGGCAGCCTACCTCAGCCGCCAGGTAGGGGTTCCCGTCAAGCTGCTCTGGTCTCGCGAGGACGACTTCACGCATGATGCCTACCGCCCCGGAGGCTTCCACGGCTTCAAGGCTGGGCTGGACGCCAACGGCAAGCTCATTGCCTGGCGTCAACACATGATCACTTATGGAGTTGGAGACCAATACGCCGGCAGCGCCGGAATCGGCCCGAACGAATTCCCCTCCGGCCACGTCGACAACTACGGCCTGTACACCACCGCCATGCCGCTGTTGCTACGTACCGGGCCTCTGCGCGCGCCCGGCGCCAACGCTCTCGCCTTCGTCGGCCAAGCCTTTCTGGATGAGGTGGCGACGGCCGCCAAGCGCGACCCACTGGAATTTCAACTGGAGTTGATCGGCACAGCGGATAACCATTCGAAGAGGCTGCACGACGTTCTTGCTCTGGTGGGCGAGAGATCCGGATGGGCAAAACGCACCCGCTCCGCTGGCAAAGGAATGGGCATCGCCTGCTACGCCTGTCACCTGGGCTACTTCGCCGAAGTTGCTGAGGTAACGGTCGTGGATGGAAACCTCATCAAGGTGAACCGTGTCTGGGTCGTAGGCGACATCGGCAGCCAGATCATCAACCCTGCCGCCGCTGAAAACATGGTGCAGGGCTCGATCGTCGATGGCCTGAGCCAGATGGGGCAGGAGATTACCCTGGAGGCGGGCCGCGTCCAGCAGACAAACTTCAATCGCTATCCTCTGCTGCGCATGAACCAGACGCCCATCATCGACAGCTACTTCCTCAAGACCGCCAACCCGCCCACGGGCCTGGGTGAACCTGCGCTTCCGCCGATCCTGCCGGCCGTCGCCAACGCCGTCTTTGCCGTTACCGGCAAGCGAATCCGCACGCTTCCCCTGGCGCGCAGCGGCTTCCGCTTCGTGTAGAGCGGATCCAGGACCGATGTACCCGTTGTGAGTGTGTTCCAGGCCGCTGCTCCCTGCCGGCCGCGGCGGCTCGAGTGTGATGGGTTCGGAGGACAACAATCCCGGAACCGCTTCAAGGCTTGAGCACAATCTTCATCGAATCCGCCTTGGGATGCGAAGCCAGATCGATCGCCGCGGCGGCCTCCTGCAGGGAGAACCGGTGCGAGATCAGCCCGGTGAGATCCAGCTTGCCGGATCGATACCCCTCGAAGACCAGGTCGATTCCTTCCTGCTGAATGGCCACCGACGCCGAGTAGGAACCCATCAGTGTCTTCTCATCCATGCATACCGCTGCTGGATCGAAGCCGGCCTCTCCATGCTGCGTGCTGGCAAACAGCATAACCTTTCCGCCTGGGCGAATGGCTTGCATCGCCGTTGCAATCAGAGCATCAGAGCCTACCGCCAGCAGCGCCACATCGGCCCCACGCCCTGCGGTGGCCGCCTTGCAGGCCGCAACCACATCGCCGCGGGCATCCAGAGGGTGGTCCAGCCCATAATGCGCTGCAATGGCATGCCTCTCCGCATACAAGTCTGAGGTCAACACGGTCGCCTCCGTCTGCCGCGCCAATGCCGCCAAAAGAATGCCGATGCTTCCCTGACCGATCACCAGCACGGTATCGTCCGGCTCCAACGCCAGCAGACGGATCGCCTTGAAGCACGTATTCACCGGCTCGATAAACGCCGCCTGCTCAAACGGAATATCGTCGGGCAGATGGACCAGGCCGGCGGGCCGGGCTCCGTCACCCACAATCCAGTCCATCACCCGAATGTACTCCGCAAAGCCGCCTCCCGCGGGCTCTCCCAACCCCGCCGTCGTGCCCACCTTCTTGTATCGCTCGCACTGCGCAAAGGTCTTCTTGCGGCAGTAGAAGCAGACTCCACAAGGGATGTGGTGAAAGGCCATCACCCGATCTCCCACCCCGAATCCTCGCACTCCCCTGCCCACCGCGGCGATCGTCCCCGCCATCTCGTGGCCGAAGACCCGCGGCGCCGAGTGTGACCCGGTGTGAATCTTCTTCAGATCCGTGCCGCAGATCCCGCACGTATCCACCCGCATCAGCACCTCACCCGGACCAATCTGCGGGACTGGGATGGTCTCCGTTCGGACAACATTCACCGCTCGGTACACCGCAGCCAGCATGAAATCTGGAATCATCTCGGACATACTCTTCTAGCGTACCGGAAAGCCCCGCGCTCAGCTCGAACCACTCCCGCCCTACCCATCCGCTCCTCCCTGAAACGCCTCGCTTCAACGTCAGCATCTCCCTTTCAGGCTGCTCAGAGGCCCTGGATCTCTCTTCCTGGCGAATCGTTCCGAACCGGCCGGCCCACGGCCATCTCTTGCATGAACGAAGGGGCACATTGCGAAGGCAGGGTGTCGATCTTCCACCAACGCCGCTTCATCCCCGACGGCTGGGTTGCGACGGCAGCCTCAGCCTGGTCCTTTGCAAACCATGCCGCCGCGCTGTCGGGAACGTCACGCTCCAATACCCGCTCGCGCCAACTCCTCCCGCAAAGCGGCACCGGCTCCGCCAGCGTCCAGCAGGTGATTTTTTCACCGGATGGTGCTTCTTTTTTCACCCATCGATCCCCACCCGGCTCGCACACGGTATCTCCGCGTATTTCGACAAGCCGCAACATCCTGTTCATTTTCAATGCCATACAAGCTTTTCCCGAACCAATGCAACTTTGGCACGCAGTTTGCTTCTACTCCGGGCGTAGGACAAAAAATAAACTCATTGAGGTGACCATCATGGCAGTCTCCAAGAAGTCGATCGTAAAGCCCTCCACCGCCAAGCAGCCCGCCAAAGCCCAGTCCACCCGGTCCGTCAAGAATCCTGCAACGCCGGCCGGCAATATGGTCACCGCCATGCGCGCAGCCAAGGCCCATGTGCTGGCCCGCAACATCTTCTAAGGATCAGAAAACGCTCTGATCCTTTCGCCCGGTAGAAGAGCGCTCCCGGATAGCGGCAACCAGCATAGCCCACCCCACGCTCCCAGGGATCCAGTTTCACCGCAGTCCCGCATCACAAAATTCAAACGAGGAGAACTACCATGGCCGTCCTGTCCAAGAAGTCCATCACCAAGTCCACCACCAGCAAGTCCTCCAAGACCAGCAAGACCAAAGCGCCAACGTCGGCCAGCAGCAAGACCGCTCCGGCGAGCAAGATGGAAACCACGATGATGGTCCCGCGCATATAGCCCGGAGCCGCT
>JAKAQS010000069.1 GCA_021819585.1 Acidobacteriota bacterium | reverse complement strand
AACGACATGCCGCAGGCGCAGCCGGCTCATCCCGCGCCGGGGGTGACCGAGACGGCCAAGCAGCGTCAGCGCACCTACATTGCCACCCTCCTGCACGGCTCTTTGGCCTCCATCGATATCGCCAAGGCTCGTTCGGAACTTCCCGAACTCACCAGCCAGGTGCTTATGAGCAACCGGATGAACGTTGCTCCTGAGACGCTTCACTTCCAGGGGGGTAAGAACCCGATCCGGCATGTGATCTACATCATCAAGGAGAACCGGACCTACGACCAGATTCTGGGGGATCTGGGCGTGGGCAACGGAGACCCGGCCCTCACCATGTACGGCTGGAAGATCACACCCAACGAGCACAAACTCGCCCTGCAGTTCGGTGTTCTGGATAACTTCGACGACTCCGGCGAGGTCTCCGGCGATGGACATGTCTGGTCCACCGCCGCCATCAACAGCGACTACCTGGAGCGCACCTGGCAGATCGGCTACCGTGGCAGCGAGCGCGTCTACGACTTCGAAGGTGTTGTCGAGGGGGGCTACCCGCTGTGGGAGCACATTCCCGATGTCGACGCCCCGGACAGCGGCTATATGTGGGGCGATCTGGCGCGCCACCACATCTCGTACTTCCATTTCGCGGAGTTCATCTCAACCCAGTGGTGCAACGCCACCGGAGCGCCCGCGGCCTGGCCGCAGTCCGGGCAGCTAGGCACGCCGGAGGGTACCCACTATTGCAAGCATCCCTACATCCAGCCGGGACAGCCCATTCCGGCAAACTACGGAGGCGGCGTCAACCCCTATGCCTGGCCGATACCGCTCGTCTATCAAAATATCGCCACCAAGGCGGCGCTGGTGGGGCACTTCGACCCGCTCTATCCTGACTTCGGCCTGCAGTTCCCGGATCAGCTTCGCGTTAATGAGTTCATGAACTACTTCCGCCGCTGGGTCTCTGGTCTTGGCAGAGGAACCGATACCATGCCCTCCTTCGTCATGCTGCGCCTGCCCGATGACCACACCGCCGGAACCCGGCCCGGGTCGCCCACGCCGCAGGCTTCGGTGGCCGATAATGATTTGGCCGTGGGACGGGTTGTTGACGCTGTCTCTCACTCGCCGTACTGGAACAATACCGCGATCTTCATCCTGGAGGACGACGCTCAGGATGGCGCCGACCACGTTGATGCCCATCGTTCCATCGCTCTGGTCATCAGCAAGTACGCTCCGCATCGCGCCAAGCCGTTTGTGGATAGCCGCTTTTACACCACGGTCAGCACCGTGCATACGATCCTCACCTTGCTGGGGGCGCCGCCGATGAATAATAACGATGCTCTTGCCCCGCTCGAATCGCCGGAGTTCAGTGGCGCCGGCGATCAGCCGCCGTATCAGGCGGATGCCGGCAACCAGAAGAACGGTCTCATCTACCAGGCCAACACCGTGCGCTCCTATGGAGCAAAAGAGTCAGCCCGCATGGACTTCGACCATGAGGACCGGGCTCCGGTCCGGGAGCTTAACATCATCCTGTGGAAGCAAGCCATGGGCGACAAACCCGTCCCGTATCTGCTTCTGCATCCCTATGCGCCGCGGGACGGCAAGACGGACAAGGATGACGACGACGATGGCGGCGGAAACTGAGGGAAGGCGGCCAACCATCCGGCCGTAGGGATGCGATTCGGTAAGCCGTACAACGCCGGGGGTGACGATTGCCATTTTCCGTTGTCCGGGAGATACTCTGATTGTTGAGTTGTTCTGTCCGGCATCGATCCCTGGCGTGAGCCAGGGATCCTGTGGGCGGGAGTAGTTCAGTGGCAGAACGTCAGCTTCCCAAGCTGAATGTCGCCGGTTCGATCCCGGTCTCCCGCTCCAGCCCAACCGCCGGCCGGCAACCTCCAAGCCGAGCGCGAATCCATCTGCCGGCGCTTTGCTCACCTGGACAATGAGGTTACGAGGAAAGCATCCGCCGATCCGGGTGAACTCTGGCTGCGCGGGTCACGTCCGCGTGAAATTTGACAAGACAAATGCGTGCTGAATAAGATGCGAATGTAGCAAAAGTGAGTCTGGACCTATGAGTCAAAGGTAAAAGGTGTCTAGGATGTAATCGGGTACATGTACGATGAAGCAAACCGGCGGACGGTTGCTTGGAAGCCTCGAACGTAGGCGCCTTCATCGTGAGTTTCAGGCGTCAAGTTCGTTCGCTGTCCGAATGAGGAGAAGAGAAGAGACTGGTCGGCGGCGGAGGAGTGGAAGCGCCGAACGGTTATGTTTCATCTTTCGCATGACGGTTCATTTCGCAGTCTCTGGTTTCGGCGGTAAGCATTTCTTGCTCTACCGTCCTTTTTTGACGCCTTGGATTTCACTTGATTGAGGTCACCAGTCATTCGCACTCAAATTTGTCGAAGTAGCTCAGGAGGCTTCCTATGAAATGGAATAAGAAGATTTTGGTAATACTCAGCGTTCTGCTTGTCATGGGCGGCCAGATGCTGAAAGCGCAGAGTGTCAACTCGTCCATCCGGGGCATCGCAACGGACTCCACGGGAGCCGCCATCTCCGGCGCCGAAGTCAAGCTCACCAATAACAACACTGGCGTTGTGCTCACCGGCCAGACCGACGATGCGGGCGCCTATTCGTTCCCCTCGGTTCCGCTTGGACTATACAGCCTTAGCGTTTCCAAGCCCGGTTTCGCCACTTACCAGATCAACAGCTTCGATGTGATCGTCGGCCAGACGGCCACGGAAAACGCCACCCTCGGCGTCGCTACCACCTCCCAGACTGTCACTGTCAACGCCGGGAACCTCGCCAACCTTCTCCAGCCCGAGTCCAATGACCTTGGCACGGTCATCCCGCCCGCTCTCGTCACCAATCTTCCGCTCAACGGCCGCAATTATCTGCAATTGGGCTTGATTTCGGGAGCCACCCAGCAAAGCGCCGGTGCGGCGGCCAGCGCGGTGAACCAGACCGGAGCCAATAATCTCAACGGCAACCGCCTGCTTTCGCTACTTATCGCAGGCAACCAACCGGATTACACCATGTATCTGGTGAACGGCATCCAGACCGTTGGTTCCCGAGCCGGCAATAGTTCACTCAATCTTTCCGTCAGTGCAATCGATCAATTTGAGGTGCATTACGGATTCTTCATGCCCGATCTTGGTCCCAACCCCGGGGTTGTCGATGTGATCACCAAGACCGGCACCAACCATTTCCACGGCGAGGCCTACGAGTACTTCCGCAACACTGCGATGGAGGCCTCCGACTACTTCGCAGGCAAGCCCGCTCCCTACCACCAGAACCAGTTTGGAGGCTCTTTTGGCGGGCCCATTCTGCATAATAGGCTCTTCTTCTTTTTCAATTATGAGGGGTACCGCGAAACCCAGGCATCTGTCGACAATGCTCTCGTCCCCACCCCTGACGAATTCGAGGGCATCTTCCCCGCTTCCACGCCTATTTATAACCCGTATGACGTGGTCAACGGCCAACGTGTTCAGTTCCCGAACAACACCATCCCTTCGTCGATGATCAATCCCACAGCCAAAGCGTTACTCGCCTATTATGCCTCTGGGCCCGCGGTCATCAGCGGCGACAATTACAGAGTCTACCCCAAGTTCATCCAGTTCTCCGATCAGTACAACGGTCGCATCGACTACGCTATCAACCCGAAAAACCAGTTCTTTACTCAGGTGAGCTATCTCAACTCGCCGGAGAACTCCCCCGGCGCGTTCCTCGACCAAGGATCTCAATATCCCCTTAATACTGAGCTCGTCGCTCTTGGCCTTAACACCACCTTTGGGCAGAATAAGGTCAACGAAGCGCGCATCGGTTGGACCCGTAACTCCGTCTATGAGCAGGGCGACACTGCGCCCGGCGTTCAGTCGGCTCTAGGGATAACCGGAACTTCCGATAATAATGGTATCCCCGGCATTGGGATCGTCGGGTACTCCGGCTTCGGCGAAAGCACCGGATTATTGGGAGATGTCGACGACTCCTATCAGATCCATGACGCCTTCAACTGGTTGGTTGGCAAACAGCAGATCAAGTTCGGCGCCGACTTCGCCTATGTGCGCAGCATCGATTCCAGCGCCAACCTCACCGCTCTCGGCAATCTCAATTTCGAGGATGTATTCACGAAGCAGCTCAACTGCACCAGCAACTGCGGCGGTAACTCCTTTGCCGACTACCTGCTTGGAGCTCCTGAGAACGGCGAAGCGAAAGGCATGCCCCTTACTCACTACAGTTGGATCACCACGCAACCTTACATCGAGGACACATGGAGAGTGACGCCGCGCTTCACCGCCAATCTCGCCTTGGCGTGGTATGGCACGACGCCGCCCAAGCCGATCTCCGGCAACAGCGACCTCATCCACGGCTTCAACTTTACCACCGGCCTTGAGACCTTTGCCGCTCTAGGCCAGGTGAACCCGGAGGTCTTCCCCATGACCCGGACTGATTGGGCGCCCCGCATCGGCGGCAGCTATCAGATTGACAAGAATACCGTGCTCCGCGGCGGTTGGGGCCTTTACTATACCAACCAGATGGCGCTCAACGTTCAGTACTCGGTCGTCTCCAACATCATTACTGTCAACAACGCCATCTCCAACGCCGGTCTTACCGTCCCAACCTATATCCTCGGCCAGAATATCTGGGGGCCGACAACTGTGGGGCAGATCACCCAAGCGGAGGCCAACTCCATTACGGGCCCCATGCAGTACCTGTCGGAAACTCAGCGCTCACCGTACATCTACCAGTACAATCTTGATCTGGAGCGCACTTTCGGCCCTTACCTGCTCGACGTCGCGTATATCGGCAACGCGGCGCACCGGCTAGCCTTTAATTACAATCCCTTCGACTGTTCGGCGCCGGACTTTACCTGCAGCATTGCCCGGGTTCCATACAATGACCGCTATCCCTACATGCAGGATGTCGACAGCATTGGCTGGGGCAACTACAACGGTTTTGTAGCCAAGTTCCAGCGTCAGTTCACCAACGGGCTCGGTGTGCTGGTCAACTATACCTGGTCCAAGGCTCTTTCCGCCTCGCAAGAGGGCTCCGTTAGCACTCTGGACGAGATGAAGAGCTGCCTTCAGTGCGACTACGGCATGAGCACGTACAATGTTCCGCAGGCGTTGGCTGTCAGCGCCGTCTGGAACATTCCTGTCGGCCGTGACCGCAAGTTCGGGAACAACATGAATCGGCCGCTCGATGCCGCCATTGGGGGATGGGATCTGGATCTCATCGGCACCTTCCAGCAGGGCAATCCGATCAACATCACTGAGCCAAACCTGACCCCATGGCCGGCAGACAACACCAGGCCCGACCGCTTCTGCAACGGCCGCAGCGAACTGGCTAACAAAAATGTGCGCAATAACGGTCATCGCTGGTTGGTGCCCGCCATGACCTCACCCACCTCCTCCGGCTGCTTCATCGTCTCTACCCTCTCAGGTCTGTCCGGTTCTGCTTCGGCTCCGCGTGATTTTGGCGATACTCGCCTCGATCCCCTTACGGGCCCCGGCATTGATGACTACGATCTGGCTGTGGAGAAGACCTTCGAGCTATACAAGAATTACACCTTCGGGCTGCAAGGCCAGTTTTTCAATGTTTTCAACCATACTGACTTTGCTAACCCCGACGGGGGCGTCACCGATCCGAATTTCGGCATCATCACCAGCACCCAGCATCAACCCAGAATCATCCAGATCGCTGGAACCTTCACGTTCTAGCCATGCGGTCCAATGGCTCGCAGCGCGGCAAAGAGACCTGCTTGGTGCGATCTCACAGCGGCTTGCTCTTACCGAAGGAACGCCTATCCGTAGCGGCCTTTGGTAAGAGCGCGGTCTCCGTGCGCGCTCCTGCAAATGAGAGGATTTATGGACATGTGGAAAACATTGCTCTCCTTTTTTTCTTTGATCCAGGGCGGCAGCCCCTGGCAAAGAATCCGGCCAACAGTTGAGCATGGCCGAATCCGGAAGGTTCGCCACCGCGCGATTAGATCCAATTCGAAATCCTTACGGTGCTTTTACTTGGCAACGGTCTGTCTTTTGGCCTCCGTGATGAGCTCGTTGTCGGCACAGGTTACAACTTCCAAGCCAATGCCGGCGAAGGTCATCGTACGAGTAGGTCAAACCGGCACGGACCGTGTGCCTGATACCATCTTCGGCAGCTTTCTGGAGCCAATTGGAAATTCCATCAATAATGGAATCGATGCCGAGATCCTGGTCAATCCAAGCTTGGAAGGCGGCTTGTGGAACCATGTGAACCTGGAAAACATGTTTCGAGAGCAACCGGAGCTGATTCAGTCGTCCAACAGCACTGGAATTCCTTTGCCGTGGGAGTCCGTGAACTCGGCAGCTGGCAATCGCTTCGAGCTGCACGTAGGCGACGCGGCGAATAGCTGGCAGTCCCTCGAGATCATGGGACAGCCGAACGAGCTAACCGGAATTATGCAGCGCGTATACCTCCCGGTACACCGCATTCTGGTGTACAAGGTTTGGTTGTACGCCAAGCACCTTAGCGGACCGGCAACGATCCGCGTATCTTTTCGAGATAGGCAGACGAACAAAGTTCTCGCGGAGGAGCGGCTAGAAGCGGCGTCGACATCGTGGACGAAATACAAGACAACAATTCGCTTGCCCACCGGCGCCGTTCAACCTCTGGAGGCGGTAAATTTTGCCGTCACAGTGAAAGGGGAAGAACGCGTCGATGTGGATCAAGTTTCTCTGATGCCGGCAGACGCGATTGGAATCCTTGACCCTGACGCGGTATCCATGGCCAAGGCCATGCACCTTACGGAGTTGCGATTTGGCGGGAACTTCAGTTCCTCATATCACTGGCGTAGCGGCATTGGTCCCATGGACAAGCGGCTCACAATGGAAAATATCGCATGGGGGATTCCGGAGTATAACGACTTCGGCACGAACGAGTTTTTACAGCTATGCGCCTTGATCGGTGCGACTCCTCAGTTCGATCTCAATATGGGCAGTGGCTCCGCGGAGGAGGCGGCTGATTGGGTGCGTTATATTCATGCGCACTACAAAGGCCATGTCATTTACGAGCTAGGCAATGAGCTTTATGGCAAATGGCAGATTGGTTATCCAACGGTGGAGCAAATTGGCTCACGTACTCTCCAGTTCAGCCGTGCGGTGCGCGCCATTGATCCTGATGCGGAAATTATTGCAACAGGATTGGGACCTATTCACGGCGAAGCATGGAATGCGGCGGAGTTGAAAAACCCTCCGGGAACCTTCAACGATCTTTCCCTGCATTTCATCGTGGGAACAAATCATCCGGAGTTGCATTCATCGAATCCTGAATTCGTAGCTGAGGCAGCGTACGCGATACCATACGCAGTTGGCCCCTACCTTGCCAAAATGCAGGCTCAGGTGGATCAACATCCGGAAGATCGCGGCAAGGTTCACTTGGCCATCACCGAGTGGCTCTTCAACAGCAAGGGACCAGGGGAACGAAACTTCGTCAACGATAGTCCAAGTTGGATGAATGCCGGTGGGGCGATTATGGCTGCGGGCTTCTTGAACACCATCCTGCGCCACGTCAAAGAGGTCAAGCTGACCGATATGACAGGGTTGATGGAGTTTGCTGGAATCTGGAAGAGACGCGAACAAGTGTATGCCATGCCGGCCTATTATGTGTTCCAAATGTACACAACGGTGAAAGGCGATACGGTATTGCCGGTTACAACCGATTCTGGAAGTTATAACGTTATGAACGGCGACCGTCCTTTCAATCAACTTAACGACATACCCTATATCGACGTGGTTGCCACGCGGAGCAAGGATCAGCGAACAGTAACATTGTTATGCGTCAACAGAAGCTTGGATGGAGACACGCCTGTTGCATTTGACCTAGGCGCATTGGAGGCAAGGGGATCCGTGCAATCGGAGCAAATTCGAGCGGCCAATTGGGATGAGGTCAATGACGACGCAATGCCCCAGCGGGTCGCGCCAACATCAAGTACGATTCATGTTCCCACCGGAATGCCGTTTACGGTGGTTCTGCCGCATGACAGTGTGACTGTCCTGCGAGTGCCGGTTCAGTGATTCTCTTGGATATCGCGCTCTGAGCGCGATATCCAAAGCAGAGGTGCTACGCAAGTAGGATGGCTGAGTTCTCAATTTTGGTTCGGCATGTGGCTGCGAGCTGCTTCCGCAGGTCGAGTACCAATTGGGCAGTTGGCTCTTGCGACCCGAGGGATAGGTTGGTTGACAAACGGGTGAGATAGGGTTGCGGAGCCGCGTCTCGCCTGCGGCGGATGCGGGCCAGGCTGACCCAACCGGCCGCTCTCCTACTTGCCCGCATGTCTCCGACGATCAGTCAGCTCATCCTGTTGAGGAACACGCGCTTCTTCTCGCGCTTGCGGAAGTATTTGCCAGTGCCGGCCGCGCCGTCCGCCCAGAACACGTTCAGAACCGTCGATTGGCCGCACACATAGCGGATCGCTCCGGCCATGGGATCCTTGGGCAAGAACTGAGGCTTCCACTGTTGGCGTGGTGATCCTTGCGGCACATCTGCCCATTACCGACGCATCGGATGCGTTCTGACGGCTTCCGCCGCCGCGCCAGCTATTTGGTGCTGGCCGTCTGCACCTTCTGCTCGCCGGGAAGTTGATGATTTTCCAGTGCGAGCGCCTGGGGCATGTAAGAGAGCGCTGCATTCACCTGTGGATCCCACTCGGTGATGACCTCATCCCCGGCCGCCTGCCCAAACTGGGAGGTAAACAGCTCGGTTTTGATCCGAACCTTCACCCAGTCCAGGTTGTCGGCGAACTCTTTATCGGTAAATGGAATCTTCTGTGACGTCAGATAATCCTTGAACTGTTGCAAAAGCGCATCATTCACCACCAGATCGCGGCTCACCGTATGGTTGGCCAGGTAGTGGCTGCTGAAGTCGAAGAACGCATAGTGCATCAGCATCTCGTCCTCGAAGTGATTGCTCTTCAACTCGGGAATCCGCTCATCCGGCGTGATGCCTCCGCCGCCGTAAACCACGCGCCCCGCATCGGTGTGTTCCACCTCTTTATTGGTGTTGTTGGCGGGCAAGGCGTCGTTGCGCACGTAGTAGTAGTCATAGAGCGAAACTCCGTTGTAGTTCCGCTGAATCAACCGTCCGGAGGGCGTGTAGTAGTGGTAGGTGGTCAGGGCCAGGCCGCTGTCCTCGGCGATCGGGAAGACAGTCTGCACCAGTCCCTTGCCAAAGGTCGTCTCGCCCACAATCAAAGCGCGATCATGATCCTGCAATGCGCCGGAGATGATCTCCGCGGCAGAGGCGGTGTTGCGGTTCACCAGCACCACAATCGGGTAGGTTGCGGTGGACCCGGTCGGAACCGTGTAAACCTGATCCGGGAAGACCCCCTTGCGGGCCCGCTGCGAGACCACAACCTGGCCCTTGCGCAGGAATTTGTCGCAGACGTCGACGGCCTGGTTCAAGAGCCCGCCGGGATTGTCGCGCAGATCGATCACCAGCCCCTTCAGGTTTGGTCCAAAGCTGTTCAGCGCGTCCTGAACCTCCTGGGAGGTGGTCTCCATCTCGCCGGTGATCCGGATATATCCAATCCCCGGCCGGATCATGAAGGCAAGCGGTACGGACTTGTCCGGAATCTCCTCGCGCACCAGGTTGAAGTCAAGCGGCTTGGCGAACCCCTCACGCGACATCGAAACCGTTACGTGCGTGCCGCGCGGCCCCTTCAGCAGATTCGCCACCTGCGTGGTGCTGATGTGGCCGATCGGCTTCCCATCCACCGCCAGAATGACGTCGCCGGGACGGATGCCGGCGCGAAAGGCTGGAGTGCCTTCAATGGGCGCAACCACCACCACCTTGTCATTCTGCTCCACAATCCGCATGCCCACGCCGAAGTACTTGCCGCTCTGTTCCTGGCGCATCTCCGCATAGGCCTTTGGATCGTAAAAGTTGGAGTGGGGGTCCAGCACATGCAGCATGCCCGGGATCGCCCCGTCGTAGATCGTCTTGTCCACTTCATCCTGATTCAATTTGTCCGCATAGTTGGACTCCACCAAGGCGTAGACGCTGGTGAACTGTTTCATCGAGTCGCGCAACTGCGACTCATTCGAAGCTGATTGCGCGGCCACCCGGCCACCGGCGAGAGACCCCGCAAAACCACAGGCGGTCAAAAAGATGGTGGCCGAAAACAGTGCGCGACGCATGGGGGAAGAGATCATGGAAGTGAGAGAGCCTCTGGCGAATCAACGGCGGGACCTGCTTGCCGGCAGACCCTGCTCTGTTGGACGGAGTATAGCATCGCCGCGGTAGCCGGCACCGGCGACCGAAGCCTGAAGGACGGTTCCGGAACAAGCCTCAGCCCCCTGCAGGGAGCCCGTGGGATGGTGTCCAACAGCAATCGGGGCGGATTGTCCACAGAAGCTTCCGCACGGGTAGAATAGAACCGTCAGATAACTTTTGCCTGGCTGCGTAGTCAAACCCCCAAGGGGCCGCTGGGCGCGGACCGAGCACGAGTGTATCTGCATAAGGAACGGATGACCGAGAAGCTTACACGCACCAAACTCCATCACCGGTTGCCTGTCGCCGCCGGTATTGCAGCCACCCTTGTTCTCTCCGCCGTGGCCGTCAAAGGCTCTGCGGCCTTGGCGCAGGCGCAGCAAGGCGGCGATCCGGCTGCGGGAACCAACTTCGAGCCCACCTCCAATCTGACGCTTTTGCCGCTTCCGACTCCAACGCCCATTACGCCCGGCGGAACGGTCGTGGAGGATGCGATCGCCCGCATCAACGATCAGGTGATCACGCGCACCGAGTACAAGGCCGCCGAAGAGCAGCTTCTTCAGCAGGCGCGCCAGGACAACATCTCCCAGGCGGAGATGGATGACCGCCTGAATAATCTGCTGCGGGACATGATCGACGAGCAACTCCTGCTCTCCAAAGGCAAGGAACTCGGCATCACGGCGGATGCGGAGACTATGCGGGAGCTGGACGACATCCGCAAGCGCAACAACCTCCCGTCCATGGAGGCGCTAGAGAAGGCGGCTACCGAGCAGGGCGTCTCCTTTCAGGATTTCAAGCAACACATCCGCGAGCAGCTCATTCGCCAGCAGGTGGTCCGCGACCAGGTCGGCAGCCACCTGGATATGACCCATGCGGACGAAGTCGCCTACTATAATGCCCACAAGCAGGACTTCATGGTCCCGGAAGAGGTGCATCTAAGCGAAATTCTCATTCCGACTCCAGACAACCCCACCCAGGCCCAGATCGACGCGGCTCAGGCCCGCGCTCAAGACCTGGCAGCCAAACTCAAAGCCGGCGGCAACTTTGCCGCGCTGGCTCGCCAGTACTCCGGCGGTCCCACGGCATCGGCGGGTGGCGACCTGGGAGACTTCAAGCGCGGCAGCCTTGGCGACGTCCTGGAGAATGCCACCTTCCCGCTTCCGGTCGGCGCCAATACGCCACCGATCCGCACCCGGCAGGGATACGTCATTCTGCATATTGATTCCCATCAGAATGCCGGTGTCCCGCCTCTCTCGGCGATCGACGAGAAGGTCCAGGAGGCGATGTACTTCTCGGAGTTGCAGCCGGCTCTCCGCGCTTATCTGACAAAGCTGCGCTCGGAGGCCTACATCCAGATTGCTCCCGGCTTTGTCGACACCGGAGCTCCCGCCGTAAAACCGACGATGGAGATTGCTTACACGGCTTACGACGCTCCCAAGCTCAAGAAGAAGGTTTTCAAAAAGCAACGTTTGGAGCAGGAGAAGGCCAACCGTGCCCAGCAGGAGCTGGCATCGGCACGCGAGCGCCTGGCGGAAAAGAAGGCGGAGCGTGCTGCCAAGGTCGAAGCCAAGTCCGGGCAGAAGGTTGATCTGAACTTCAAACGCCACAAGATCCGCCGCGAGAAGATCCGCTACGGACAGGCGCCAGAGAATTCTCTATCGAATGCTCCGACGGAGACCGCTACGGGCAGCTCTACAGGTTCCGCTGTCAGCGGAGCGGCGCCCGGTCAGGTGCTTGCCTCTGACGAAGATGCGGACACCACCATCACCACTGGTAGCGGGGAGGAGGATCAAGGACTAGCCGATCCCTTCTCTCCCAAGGTGGTTCCGCACAAGAAGTTCCGTTACTCGGATCTTGAATCCCAGGCCGAGGAGCGTCACGACCAGAAGATGCTCGCCGAGGCTGAGGCCAAGGCAAAGACGCGGCCGATCGTCGCCACTCCAAAAGAGAGTGCCTCGGAAAAGGTGCAGTCGGCTCCCCTCGGGCTGGCTGGAGATACGGTTCACAAAAAGAAGCCCAAGCATCCCAAGCGCAACAAGAATCAGCCCAAGGAACGCATGAGGGAAAAGTCGAAGCCCAAACAGCAGCAGCAGGTGACGCCCAGTACGGTCGCCCCCACCGTCAATCCGGAGCTGTCCGCACCCATTGCGCCGGCTTCTTCGGGCAACACGGCCGCCCAGTAATCGCACGGCCAGGATCACAAAGGCAACCAGGAAGCGGCAGCCAGAGGATGTTCGTCCCGGTTGCCGCTTCGTGGTCTCCAGCGTCTGTATGTTTCAAGCAGTGGTGGAGTATCCTTGAGTTCTGCTCATGAAAGAGTTCTTTGTCGCCGATGCCGCTCGGTTTGAAAACCAATCCATCACCGGCTTCTTCCTGGTGACTGCCATCAGCGCCCGAGATCGCAAGGGCGGTGGCCAATACCTTGCTCTCACCCTTGCCGACAAGAGCGGTTTGTTGGAAGCCCGCATGTGGGACGACTTTGCCGAAGCGCTCCATACCTGCGTTGTGGGCAGCTATGTAAAGGCCCAGGGGCAGATCTCGAAGTATCAAGGCAAGTACCAGATCACCGTCTCCAAACTGCGCCTGGCCAACGCCTCCGAGATCGATACGGCCGATTTTGTTCCTACCACCCGGTATGAGATCCCCGCCATGGCGGCCGAACTGCGGGGCTACGCAGAGGCCTTTGGGAATACTCACCTCCGCCGTCTTGTTCTGGCTTTCCTGGATGACCCCCAGATTGGCCCAGCTTTCCGGGAGGCGCCGGCTGCCAAGCGCCTCCACCACGCCTGGATCGGCGGGTTGCTGGAGCATGTCCTCGTCCTGGTCCGTCTCTGCCGGGCGACCGTAACCTTCTATCCGGAAGTTGATCCCGACCTTCTGGTCGCCGGCGCCATCCTGCATGATATCGGCAAGATCCGCGAGCTAAGTTGGGCCGGCGCCTTTGACTACACTCTGGAAGGTCAGCTCCTCGGCCACATCTCGATCGCCCAGGGGATGCTCGGCCAGAAGATTGCCACGCTCAACGCTGAGGCGGCTCTGGATCCCAACGGAAAGGAGTTTCCTCCCCAGCTCCGTATCCTCGTTGAGCATATGATCTTGTCTCATCACGGCAAGCTCGAGTTTGGGTCGCCCAAACTCCCCATGACCCCCGAGGCGATGCTGCTCAGCGCTTTGGATGACCTCGAAGCCAAGTTTCAGGCTCTGCGCAATGAGTTTGCCGGCGCTCAAGCTGCCGGCCGCGGCCCAAGCGAAATGACGGAGTGGGTTCGTAGCATGGACCGTCCCCTCTTTGACTCTCGTGCATGGCTCGCCTCGATCCAAAGCAGGGAAGAGCCGCGCAGCGAAGAGAAAAGGAACGGTTGAGGAGTCAATCGAGAGGGAAGTGGAGGGTGGTTGCTACTTCAGGGTTGGTGGATATCCGGAGAACGGGGCGCAGTAGAATTCTCCGTCCACCCCAGCAGGTAAACCTGCTGACGAACCCGAAAATGCGGGAAGAATGGCCCTCGACCTCCGGTTGCCGGATTGCAGCTCCGCGGAGAATGCCGGAGGATGGCGGTTGATGGCCTTTATAATCGAATCTCGATGCTTCGTTTCTCTACAGCCGGCGAAAGCCACGGCGAATCGCTCGTCGCTCTGCTCAGCGGTCTTCCCGCGGGTGTTCCTGTAGACCAGGAGTTTCTGGATCACGAACTCTGGCGCCGCCAGCAAGGCTACGGACGTGGAGGCCGGATGCGTATCGAGCGCGACTCCGCCCACATCCTGTCCGGCGTGCGCCACGGTCACACCATCGGCTCTCCCATCGCCATGACGCTGGCCAACCGCGACTGGAAGAACTGGGAGGAGATACTGCCGGTTGAGCCCGGCGACCCGTCCAAGCACAAGGCCGTCGCCAGTCCACGCCCTGGCCACGCCGACCTGGCCGGAGCCCTAAAGTACGATTTTCCAGATGCCCGGTATATTTTGGAGCGCGCCTCGGCCAGGGAGTCGGCGGCGCGCGTAGCCTGCGGAGCCGTGGCCAAGATGCTCCTCCGGGCCCTCGGCGTCGCGGTTGCCAGCCACGTTACCAGGGTTGGCTCGGCTGAGCTCTCCCGCCCCGCGACCTTTGCCGAGATCGCTGCTCTGGCTCAACGGGAAGACGTTTTGCTAGCGTGCGTGGATCCAGAGTCCGAGGCCCGTATGAAGGCTGAGGTGGATCTCGCCCTTCGTTCCGGCGACACCATCGGGGGGATCTTCGAGGTGGTGGTCCACGGCCTTCCCCCCGGCATCGGCACTCATGTCAACTGGGACGAGCGCCTGGATGGCCTGCTGGCCCAGGCGGTCATGAGCCTACAGGCAGTTAAGGCCGTCGAATTGGGCCGCGGTGTCACAGCGGCGCACTCTCCCGGCTCCCAGGTCCACGATACGATTGGGTACGCCCCGGCAAGCGAGCTTCCAGCCGATGCTTTCACCCGTTTCACCCGCGAACAGAACAACGCAGGAGGACTGGAGGGTGGCATCTCCAACGGAGAAGACTTGGTCATCCGCGGCTATCTCAAACCGATCTCGACCCTCCGCCGCCCCCTTGGCTCGGTCTCCTTTGAAACCAGGGAGGCGACCAAGGCATCCTATGAGCGTTCCGATGTATGCGTTGTCCCTGCAGCCGGAGTCGCCGCAGAGGCCATGGTGGCGCTCACTGTGGCCCGCTGCGTGCTGGAGAAGTTCGGCGGCGATAGCTTGAAAGAACTTCGCCGCAACTACGCTGGTTACTGTGATCAGATAAGATCCTATTAGATTCAACAGTATCCCCAGCCACTACACTGGAATCGTGTGAGAAATGCCCATGGCGACCAAGCCCGACGTTCAACCGAATACCCAGGATTCCCGGCGTACCGCCCGGGCCGCCATTCGGGACGCCATCATTCGCTCGGCCCCCAGGCTCCATCCGGTCATCAAGTATCCGCATCCCACGCTGCTCAAGCCGGGCGAACCCGTGACGGAGTTTACCCCGGAACTGGCCCAGTTCGTCGATGAGATGTTCGATAGCATGTATGCTGCGGAAGGCATCGGCCTCGCCGCTCCTCAAGTCGACGTCTCCCGGCAGATCACGGTCATCGACATCAGCTACCACGAGCGGCCTGAGGACAAACTGGTCCTCATCAATCCCGTCGTGATTGATCGCCGTGGCAAGCAGTTCGAGGAGGAAGGCTGTCTTTCTCTGCCCGAAATCCGCGAAAAGGTACACCGCGATGCCTGGGTGAAAGTTCGAGCACAGAACCTTCAAGGGGAGTTTTTTGAAGTGGAGGGTACGGATCTGCTGGCGCGCGCCATGCTGCACGAGATCGATCATCTCCACGGCATTCTCTTCATTGACCGCCTCAGCCGCCTCAAGCGCGACCTAGTCCTCCGCCGCATTCGGAAGATGCAAAGGAACGGAGAGTGGTAGTTGGATCTTTTTCTTCGCCGGAAAGATAAGCTAGTTTCTGTAAATCATTGTAAAAATGCTTGATTGAGCTGGATCGTTTCCAGTTGCGCGTCCAACGCTTCTCTGCGGATCTCCTCTGCCGGTTTCCTTTCGACCCAGTCGCAGGCGCGAGCGCCTGTTGAAGGTGGTTTAGAGAGCGCATCGAGCCCTGTTAACGTAGATTGTTTTCAGGAGGATCGAAGAGGGCAGTGGTTTTCCTCTGGAATCCGTCAATCCTTGTTGCTGCTCCTACCCTCAGCGGTCGAAGGATCCCGCGAGCTACCAGCGTCATCTGACCCAAGGATCTCCAGAACCAGAGACTGGGGCGCAAGGTCAACTTATAGCTTTCAATCGGAAGCAAATACATTAGAATATAGTAGATACGGTAAAAATTAAAGGTACATGATGAGACTCGTCTTCTGTGGAACTCCAGAGTTTGCCGTGCCCAGTCTGAAAGCCCTGGTGGATGCCGGCCATCAAGTTTCTCTGGTGCTCACCCAGCCGGACCGCCCCGCTGGAAGAAAACAGGAGCTTCAACTCCCGCCCGTAAAGCTGCTCGCAGAACGGCTTGGCATGGCAGTCCTGCAGCCGGAACGGATCAAGAATAACC
>JAKAQS010000322.1 GCA_021819585.1 Acidobacteriota bacterium | reverse complement strand
AACGCAAGCTCCGCAGCGGGTCAGTCCCAGGGCGCGCACCCTGTCACACCAGATGGCGACATCACTCGCCTCCCTCAGCCTACCGCCTCTACGTCAGACCCGTCACGCATGCTCGCCGGAAAAACACCATCCAATCCGACGAAGGAAGTGATAGGCTCTTTCACGGTCTGCCTCCTCTGACTGGTGCAGATAGGCGCCCTGGGGCGCTCTGCATGTGGATAGGCACCTCACGGGGTGCAACCCACGATACACCGGAGGCAGACCTCTCCTCCCCAGCCATCCTCAACCAGCCTGCCTGCCTATCCGGGTCAGGCCATAGTGTCTAATCGTTCTCGTCATCGTGGTAGCCGTACTGCTGGATGGCTATCGTGGCCGGGGGGGGCCGCCGCTTTGAGGCCCACCTCGTAGTCCGCCCCGCTCGCCACGGCTTTCCAGGCTTCGATCTCCGCCGAGAACTCATCCAGCATCCTTCGGGTACGATGGTACGCGTCCGAGCCGAGGACGAGATGCAGCGGAGGACTGGGTGAATCGACTGCCTGGATGATGGCGGCTGCGGCCCGTTGAAGGTCACTAGGCTGCTTGCCGGCGATGGATGCGGGGCGTGCGCGAGCCGCGCCGGCCGTGGCGGCGTAATCCTGAATCTCGCTGACGCTGCGGCGGATGGAATGCTCGGACAGGAGATCCGTGCGGAAGGCGCTCCGCTCCAGCGGCGCGACCTCTCTTGCGAGGGCCAGCGACAAGCCCTCGACCGCCACCTTCGCAGCCGCGTAATAGCCGCTGCCGGGGTTCGGCGCCACGGCCGTGGCCCATCAGTGGGACGCCTATTGCGGGGAAGCCTTCGAGCGGCTTTGTCGGGAGGCCTTGCCGCTGCTGTATGAAAAGGAAGGGATGTCAGGGCGCTCCCAGATCGGCGAATATTGGGACCGTGAAGTGCAAATCGACGTCGTAGGCCTGAGAGCCGACGAATGGATCGATCTCGGGGAGTGCCGGGCCAGCCTCGATGAGACGGCGAATCAAGCCGATGAGGTGCGGAATGCCGTCGTGATCATGCGGCGCCTAACACGTTGATCTTATTGAGTGGTGGCCAGGGGCGGAATCGAACCACCGACACGCGGATTTTCAGGCGTCTTTTAGCCAACTCGCTCCAACTCGCCGCAACCTTAAAGTTTGATTGATAAGGGATTCTGCCGGACGCCAGCTCGCCCAGGGAGGGGCGGGTTGCGGCGGGGAGGTGGCAGGGAGGTGGCACTGCTTCCGCCGGATCACGAGCGAGTTGCTGCACGAGCCCAAGGTGGCAGAGGCTTTCACCTTGGTTCGAACGGCTGACGGCGGCGCGCGAGC
This sequence comes from Acidobacteriota bacterium, assembly GCA_021819585.1. Lineage (GTDB taxonomy): Bacteria > Acidobacteriota > Terriglobia > Terriglobales > Acidobacteriaceae > Granulicella. Next base: position 2,050 of record JAKAQS010000322.1, on the reverse strand, counting down.
GCGGCGCGATTGTCCGCCTCGACGCGATCAAGCTCCCCCGCTAGATGGGCTTCCATGATGCCGAGCCGCGTCGCATAGCTCCCCATATTCCGCGCGTAGGCCTGCAGCTCCTCTTCCGCTTGCGGTAGGCGCTCCTCAAGGGCACGCGCCTCCGCTTTCATCTGCTCGGCCAGCGCGGCCTTCTCCTCCTCGTCTTGGATCAGGGGCGCGGCGGCCGCAACGTTCCGCCCGTTGAGCCCGCAGAGCGTCTGCCGCTCAACCTTCAGCTTCAGAACGAGCGCCTGGACTCGCTCGCCGCGAGAGATGACGGTCGTGACCGATTGGCTCAGGTCGCGCAGAAGAGTCTGGTGCGCTTGCTGGGCCGATTGCTTGGCGGCGTCGCGAGCCGCCTTGGCGGACCAAATCGCAGCGCCGGCAGCCGCGACCGCCGCGACCGCGCTCAAGGCCGAAATTACGGTCGCCCACGCTGAAGGATCGGACTGCGACATCAGACGACTACGAGTGCAGGAGGAGCAGCGTGAATCGGAGAAAAGGCGAAGGTGTCGCTAGTGCGGCCTGCGCACTCTAAGCGCGCAGAGCAAGGTCAGAAGACGTGGTTCAAGCGCCAATCGCCGTCGTCGCGGTTTTCAGAGTTCTCTACAAAGCGCATTTCGGACGGAACCTGAGAAATATGATTGACACCAAGCCCGCCAAAAGCAAGCTCCATGTTGGCGGCTCGGGAATGGACGAGGTTGCGGGATTTACGTAGGTCTCAAAAAACGCATCCTCCGGGGGACTTTGATCCATCACGCTCCAACCTGTTCCGGATTGCGCCAACCACGTGCCGCCTGTATATGGATCACGGTTGTCGCTCGGATACAGACCCAGTTGATACAGTTCTCCACCCGGATCGCTGGGTTGGATGTTAACCGCTTGAACTCCAATGGCGTATGTATCCCCCGCGATTATGGACACGTTCGCCACCGGAATGATGTCTGAAAGCCCGAGCATAACTACAGAACCACCGACCGTAGCGCCAGAGGGGTTGGGCACAACTGTGGTGGCGAACAGCGGCGAACCAGAGGGTGCACCATCCAAAGTGCCAAATACTGTGAACTTAATGTCCGCAATGGGAGTCACAATATTCAGTGGCTGCGAGATCAAAACGCTAACTCCAGAAAGTTGCCCTGTGAGTCCAGCGGTGAACGTTTGAGCTACAATTCGGGGTGCGTAGCCGTCCAAAGACACCGAAGCAAAACCATCTGTCGGTGACAGGTTGGAGAGCGTTAGTGACTGGTCGATCTGGTCACCATAGGCGGCGGTAGCGACGAGGCCGAGCGACATCAAAATGCCTGTGAGCAGCGGGCGCCGTTTTGCGCGCATGGTCGATCTCGCATCCGGGGCTATGGCAGCCCGCAATTCTTATGGTGAGCAAGGATACTCTTGTCTGCCCCTGGGATAAAGGCAGCTCGCAGCGCCGCCCGCATGATTCAGTGCGGTTGAAGACCGCGGCTGCTGCTGTGGTCGCTCTACCGCCGGACCTACGACGAGTATCCCGTGGTCCTGTCGGGATTAGAGTCGCGTTCCGTAAATCCCCAAAATGTCGGACTTGAGACCGCTTCATCGACCTCTCGGGCGGTTTCTTCGAGAACTATGCCGTGAGCGGTCTGTTCAATCGCCTCCCGGGTTCCCCAGCGACGCGACTTGCGGAGCTCGTCGTTCGCGCTGTCCCACACCTCGAAGCCATAAAATGGTCACGTTGGGCATGTGCAGGTGCGTCCCGTAGCCACTCTCAGACGTCTGATGCCTTCCACCACTCCTTCGCAGTCTCCGCCAAGGCGATCAGCACTGACGCTCTTGCAGTTTCCATTTCCGCTTCGGTCGGCACGTGCCAAATGCCGCCGTGAAAGGGATTGGCAGGGCGTGCGGCGTCGGCCGCGATCGGATGGTATTTCGCTTCAAGCGACGGAGATGCCTCGATCGCGCGCACGTCCCGCGCCGACGACACAGCTAGCAAGCCGTTCTTACCCATTCCGCGGAGCCAAGGGAGAATCAGTGCCTTAGATTTGGA
>JAKAQS010000068.1 GCA_021819585.1 Acidobacteriota bacterium | reverse complement strand
AGCCGGGAACGCATGTTGTTGTATGAGCAGATCGAACGAGACCGGATGCGGCTGGAGCAGAAGGTACAGAGCTTGAGTGGGCAGATGAGCGACCTGATGACAGTCGCCCTGCCAGGGGCGGAAGAGACATTCCGCATGCTGCGGCGTCTCGTCAACTTCCGCCCCTCGAAGATTGAACAAAGCAGGCTGCACGGGATGCGGCATCTGGACTGGCAGGTGTGCGGCTCGGAACTGGAGACGCATCGCGGCCATCTGCGCATGGATGACTTTTGTCAGCCTTGTCGCACATGAAATTCGAGACGTTGCAAAGGTCGGATTTGAACCAGCGACCTTTGGGCCAATTGCTATTGGATGGTGTAGCGCGCGCCTCGGCCTTTGCCGACCTGCAAAAGGTAGCGTTGCTCCGCCAGCCTTTTCACATGCACCTTGATCGTGTTGCGGTTGGCGCCTGTCGCATCCTCGATTTCTTTGACGGTAATCTCGCCGCGCGTTTTCGCCAGCTCCAGAATCTGGCGCGAGAGGGCTGGCAGAGATGCGCGCAGCGCCTGCTCTTCTTTTACCTTTGCAGCCAGATTGTCCTTTTGCTTCGCCATCGTTTTCAGAAAGAAGACCAGCCAGGCTTCCCAACTTTGTTCCTCCTTGCGGATCGTTTGCTGTGTGCGGCGCAGGGCGAGATAGTAGCTGTCCTTGTTCTGTTCGACCACGCTTTCCATCGAACTGTAAGGAACATAGCTGTACCCGGCGCGCAGCAGAAGTAGGGTCGTCAGTACGCGCGAGAGCCGGCCATTGCCATCCTTAAATGGGTGGATGGCCAGGAATGCGACGATGAAGATACCGATCAATATCAGGGGGTGGTGGCTTTCCTCCTCCACCGACCGATTGAACCAGTCGACCAAGTCCTTCATCCATCCCGGCGTTTCAAACGGCGTGGCCGTCTCAAAGACCACGCCCAGACTCTGGCCATCGGGTCCGAAGGCCTCGACATGGTTCGTCACCTTTTTGTAGTGGCCGCGATGATCCTGGTCCTTGGCGCTGTACTTGAGCAGTACACCGTGTAGCTGCTTGATGTGATTTTCGGTTGAGGTGATGGCCTCGTAGCCCTCGAAAATCATGTCCATCGCATCGGCATAGCCTGCCACTTCCTGCTCATCGCGGCTGGCAAAGGCTTTTGTCTGTAGCCCGGATAGCAGCTTCTCCACCTCCGCATCGCTGAGCCTGGAACCCTCGATGCGGGTGGATGACCCCGCGCTTTCGATCGTGGCGATACGGCGGAGGCTGCTCAGCCTTTCCGGCGCCAGGGTTTCAATGACTTTCCAGCGGCCTTTGAACTCGTCAATATCGGCGATGAGTTTGAGGATCACCGGGGTGATCGTGATGTTCTTAATCTCATGCACAGGGCGTTATATCCATTTTTACCCAATCTTAGCCGTTTGGCGCCCAAAGGCAAGAAATATCCATTTTCACCCGTTTATATCCGTTTGTTGTCCGATTCAGGGGGTTCGAACCGATGACCCGAACCTTTCTGCTGCCCCGATCTCAGACGGCAAGATTTACAGAAAATAAACGAATTAGATCGCGGGAGCAATAATACAGATCTGGGAGCCATAAGGGAGCAATAGGCTGTTCCACGGGCGCTTCCGGGGCCTTCAGGTGCGGCGGATGCCTTAAAGAATCAATAAGTTGCGTGATCGCCTAAAAATGGCATGGAAGAGGTCATCGGTTCGATCCCGATCAGGTCCACCAATCATTCCGACAATTTGGCGAGCCACTTAAAAAGCCGGCGGTACGCTGACGGCGTCTCGAAAGATAGCGGCATTTTGCTTTGCCCGTCCCGAAACACGCCTGGAGCGATCCAGAAGCACATCCACAACCCGGCTTTGCATCTACACCAACTCGGAAAGAGCCATAGCCGCTGAAAGCAAGCGCTCCCAGAGCGTCGGCTCGGCTTAGGAGTTTTGAAGAGGATGAGGCACGGTTTACAGGGCAAGGCTCTTGGAGCGGGTGTAGCGAGGAGAGCCTCGGCTAGACGACGGGCTCCATGCTGCTGAACTGCTTCTCCAGAGGGATGAGGCTCTCGGCGGTGAGGGCGTCGGCCGAGCGAAGGGCGGGAAACATCAGGCCCCAGAGGCCGGTGATGGCCATGCTGGCGATGCCGCCGAAGACGACGGCGCGGACCGCGCCCCACCAGTGCGCGGTGAGGCCGCTCTCATACTCGCCAACCTCATTGGAGACGCCCACAAAGAGCCAGTTGATGCTGGAGACGCGGCCACGCATCTTCTCCGGCGTGGCCAACTGCAGAATGCTGGCGCGGATGACCACCGAGATCATGTCGGAGGCTCCGATGACGAGCAGCGCGATGCAACTGAGCAGAAGGTTGCGGCTGAGGCCAAAGACGACGGTGGCGGCGCCGAAGAGGCCGACGCAGAGCAGCATGGCCTTGCCCGCGCGGCGGCGGATGGGAAAGACCAGCACGGTGAGCGAGACCGCCAGGGCTCCCAGGGAGGGCATGGAGCGCAGCAGGCCCAACCCGTTGGCGCCGGCATGCAGAATATCCGCCGCGAAGATGGGCATCAGCGATACCGCCCCGCCCAGCAGCACGGCGAAGAGGTCCAGGGAGATGGAGCCCAACAGCAGCCGGGTGCCGATGACATAGCGCAGGCCGGCAAACATGGTCTCCAGGGTAAAGCCCTTCTTCTCCCCGGCGCCGCGCGGCTTGACCCGGCTGAAACTCGTGAGGAAGCCCAGCAACCCGGCCAGGGTGAAGACGTAGACCATGGGAGCTCCGTTGAGCGCCGCCAGACGGCCGCCGAACAGATGCGTCAGAGGAATGGTGAAGAGAATGCCCCCGATCATGGGTCCAGTGGCATTGGCGATCTGAAAGATCGTAGCGCCCCAGGTGACGGCATTGACGAAGTGTTCCATGGGAACCAGGGTTGGGACCAGGGCGCCGGCGGCCGGCCCGCTGAAGCAGCGGCCGGCGCCGACGACGAAGAGGATGGCGTAGATGAGCCAGACATTTTGCGAGCGGCAGAGCGCCAGCCAAAGCAGAGATGAGGTTGCCAGCGCCTGCATCGAGTAGCAGGCAAGGATGATGGTGCGGCGGTCATAGCGGTCCGCGACATGGCCGGCGGGAAGAACAAAGAAGATGCCGGGCAAAAAGAGCGCCAGGCCGGTATATCCCAGCGCCAGCGCCGAGTGGGTGATCTGGTAGATCTGCCAGGCAACTCCGACCCCCTGGGCCTCCGCGCCCATGATGCCCAGCAGGCGGGCGGCGGAGTAGAAGCGGAAGTCACGCGATTGCCAGGCCACGGAGGCGCTGGAAGCTGCCGAGCTCGTGGAGTTGGGAGAAGGATGGTCCGGAGAACTCATCTGACTTACTATGCTGACACAGATTGCTTTGAGCTGCCGACCTGGCGCAGTTCGGGCTGGGATTCGGGTCGTGGGACGGACGAAGGCGGACCAGCCCTTGTCATAGAGATCCGTTGGCTTTGACGTTTTTTGAACGGTCAACGGAAAGGCTGTACCGTCAGGCAGAGGACGCAGGACAGAGAGCGAATGAGGGCCGCCGGCGCAGCAGCGGCGGAACCGGAACGGATGGCGCATCTGGTCCGCGCAGCGGCAGAAGATGGCTCTGGCCGCCTTCCATCCATGGATCGCTATACTGAAAGGCGCAGCGGTACTCCGTGTAAACAACCACCAGGATGACCGCAAAAAAGGAGGAACCAGAATTGGACAGTTATCTGGCGTTGCAAGATAAGGTCGTGGTCGTTACAGGTGCATCCTCCGGCATTGGCGCAGCAACAGCAATCTTGTTCTCTGAAGTGGGCGCACGGGTCGTCATTGGGTATAACCGCAACCGGGCGGGCGCCGAACTGGTGCGCAACAAGATTACTGGCGCAGGCGGACACGCTATTGTCATCCAAGCGGATATAACACGCTCCAGTGAAGTGGACTCTCTCATCAAGCAAGCCGTGGATACCTTCGGGCCGATCGACATCTTGGTTAACAATGCTGGTTCTCTCATTGAACGGTTACCACTACTGAAGATGACGGAGTTGAAGTGGGACGCCGTGATGGATCTGAACCTGAAGAGCGCCATGATGTGTTCTCAGGCCGTTGCGGGCTCCATGATGGAGCGTGGCTGTGGCGTCATTGTCAACATAGCGTCGATTGCCGGCCGCAATGGAGGCGGCGTGGGCGCCGGCGCTTACGCTACCGCGAAGGGAGGGATCATCACATGGACGAAGGCGCTGGCAAAAGAATTGGCGCCCTACGGAATTCGGGTGAACTGCGTTTCGCCAGGGGTTATCGATACGCCATTCCACGAGACCTTCACCACGCCGGAAATAATGCACAATCTCATTCAGACGATTCCACTCAAGCGGGCGGGCACTCCGATGGAGTGCGCCAAGGTGATTGTGTTTCTCGCCTCGGATGCCGCCAGCTACGTTGTTGGTGAAACGATCGAGGTCAATGGCGGGCAACTCATGCTCTAGCGGCTTGCCGAAAGGCGGAAGAGCAGCTCGCGCCGGCGGGCGAGGGGGGATGGAGAGCAGATGAGGGCTGCGAGTGAAGAGGGTCTGGATGGCGAAGGGGTCAACGGCCAACGGCTGGGAGACCTGCCGACGGAGAGGCGCAATCCGGCCAGCGAACATATGGATGAGCTGCCAACGGTGGAGATGCTGGCGCTGATCAACGCGGAAGACGCCAAGGTCGCCGGCGCCGTCGCCGCGGAGTTGGAGCAGATTGCGCGCGTGGTGGACGCGGTGGCCGAGCGGTTCCGGCGTGGCGGAAGAATGTTTTATATCGGAGCGGGGACCAGCGGACGCCTGGGGGTGCTGGATGCCAGCGAATGCCCGCCTACGTTCTCGGTGAGCTCGGATCTGATCCATGGAATTATCGCCGGAGGCGACGCCGCACTGCGGCTCTCCAGCGAGCACTCCGAGGATTCGCGTGAGGAGGGCGCGCGGGATCTGGCCGCGGCCGGCTTCGGCTCCGATCTCCGACCGGATACGCTGGTGGGGATTGCGGCCAGCGGGCGGACGCCGTATGTACTGGGCGCCATCGAGTATGCCAAGAGCCTGGGAGCCCTGACGGTGGGCTTGAGTTGCGTTCCCGGCTCGGTCTTGGCCCAGGCCGCGGCAATGGCCATTACTCCGGCGACAGGGCCGGAGGCGCTTACCGGAAGCACGCGGATGAAGGCCGGCACAGCCACCAAGATGGTGCTGAACATGCTTTCGACCGGGGTGATGGTCCGAACCGGGGCGACGTTTGGCAACCTGATGGTGAACATGCGGGCCAGCAATGCGAAGCTGATGGATCGTGCGGAGAGGATCGTCGCCGCGGCCGTAGGGTGCGACAGGGCCACGGCGACCGAGTTGCTGATGCAGGCGGACAAGGAAGTGAAGGCTGCGATTCTGATGGGGAGGCTGGGCATCGGTTACTCGGCAGCCCAGAGGCAGTTGGCCGAGGCCGGGGGTATCCTCGCTGATGCGCTTGCCCATCGTCCCGGCTGAAAGATTCATCGGTCTGCAATCAAGAAGGAATAAAGTCGCAGCGTAGGGGGTAAAACGATGCGGCGATACTTCTCGGTTCCGGCGCTGAAGCTGTTGGGGCGCAGGGCGCTGCTGGCCCTGGCGTTCGTCATTCTGGTGAAGCTGGCGGTCGCGTAGCAGCAGCCGTTGATGGGGATCGCCCCGGCTGCTGCGAAAGGCGCAGCGGCGGAGATCACCCCGCGTCTGGCCAAACGGCGTGCGCGGACCGGCTGCTTGTCTTGAGAGACGCGCAGAAGAGACGCGCAGAACCCGTGACCGCGATCAAAGCCTCGCCAAGTTCGTCGCCATGGGGAGAAGATCCTAGCCAAAGAGCGTAGGCTTGCGAGGCATCTCGATGCCCAGGTGCTGGTAAGCCAGGCGGGTGGCGACGCGGCCCCGCGGGGTGCGATCGAGAAAGCCGATCTGGATGAGGAACGGCTCGTAGACCTCTTCGAGGGCGTCCTGCTCCTCAGCAAGCGCGGCGGCGAGGGTATTGAGGCCCACCGGGCCGCCATCGTACTTTTCGATAATGGTGCGGAGCAGGCGGCGGTCCAACTCATCGAAGCCGTGGGCGTCCACCTCCAGCATCTCCAGGGCGGCGACGGCCGTGGGGCGATCGATCTTTCCGGAGGCGCGGACCTCGGCGTAGTCGCGGACGCGGCGCAGCAGGCGGTTGGCGATGCGGGGAGTGCCGCGCGAGCGCATGGCGATCTCCGCGGCTCCATCGTGGTCGATGGGCACGGAGAGAACCTCAGCCGAGCGTTCGACCACCCAGCGCAGCTCGTCGTCGGTGTAGAACTCCAGGCGCAGGAGGATGCCGAAGCGGGAGCGCAGCGGCGAGGAGAGCAGGCCGGGGCGGGTGGTGGCCGCGACAAAGGTGAACGGATCGATGCGCATCACGTGGGTGCGGGCCGAGGGTCCGGTTCCAATCATGATGTCCAACTGGTAGTCCTCCAGCGCCGTGTACAGTTTCTCTTCCATCACTGGCTGGAGGCGGTGAATCTCATCCAGGAAAAGGACTTGGCGGGGCTTGAGGTTGGTGAGGATGGCCGCCATATCGCCCTGAACTTGCAGAGCGGGGCCGCTGGTCTGCTGGAAGCCGACGTCGAGTTCGTTGGCGATGATGGTGGCCAGGGTGGTCTTTCCCAGCCCCGGAGGGCCGAAGAGGAGGACGTGGTCGAGAGCCTCGCCGCGCGACCTGGCGGCCTCCAGGGCGATCTTCAGTTGCTCCTTGGCCTTGGTTTGGCCGACGAACTCGGCCAGCCGCCGGGGGCGCAGCTTGAGTTCGACGGCATCGTCGTCCTCCAGGCGGCCGGCTGAGACCAGACGGTCGGCCTCGTGGCTGGCGGTTGCTTGGGTTGGTCTGCCGGCGCCGCCGGCCAGGGAGGGTCGGGGGCCAGTCATCGCCTTTTTGTCAAAGTCCATCCTGAGCCGAGGATAAGGCGAAGCTGACGATGAAGCAATCCGGCGCGGATGGGGGGCGCGGGTGGGGCCTGTGGAAGTTGCCGAGGCAGAGGCGATCTCGAAGCGGAGGAGCCTCTGTGCTCTGGGTTCATGCGCGGAGGAGCCGGCGCGAGGCGCAAAAAAGAGCACCCGATTTTGCCCAGGGCGGAAGCTTCCTGTGCCGCAGCCCTCCTCCAGCCACGCAGCGGTAGAATTCGGGATTATAGTGGGGGGTGGATCGGTACGAGATGGCGTTGTACCCAGAACCGCAGGCTAGCTATGAGCGATCCAAAGTTTGTCCGGAGGCCATCCGGTTCGGCCCATCAGGACAGCCACTCCCAGGTTTTGGAGAGCACAATGCGACGCTGGTCGAATCAAACTCGGTTTGTTCCCATGATGATCCTGCTGCTGGGAGGTGCGGGCGCCCTGTCGCAGCAGCCGTTGACACCACTGACCCAGCAGCTAGCGACGCCGCCGGCCCAGCAGCCGGCTACGCCGGCAACGCAGCAGACAGCCACGCCATCAACGCAGCAGCCGGCCACGCCGCCGGGACGGCAGCCCATGACGCCGTCCGCGCAGGGGCCGGCCTCCCAGATGCTACACAAGCGCGTCGGCCCGCCCTCGCGGACGATCAACCTGGATGTGCTGGTGAAACAAAAGTCCGGCCAGCCGGTGACGGGGCTCAAGGCGGCGGACTTCACCTTGCTGATCGACAAGAAGCCGGAGAAGATCACCTCCTTTGAGGAGATCAGCGCCAAAGACCATCCCGTGGAAGCCATCGTGCTGATCGACAGCATCAACACGGACTACGATGTGGTCTCCCAGGTGCGTCAACAGCTCGACCAGTTTCTGCACGCCAACGGAGGCAAGCTGCCGCTGCCGACAGCGCTGGCCGTGCTGACCAGCCGCGGAGTGAAGATGCAAGGCAGCTACTCAACGGACGGCAACCTGCTGGACGCGGCGCTGAGCAAGTACACGATTGGGCTGCGCGAGATTCGGAGATCGGCCGGCATGGTGGGATTCGCCGAGCGTCTGGAGGACTCCCAAAATGCCATGCGGCTGCTGGCGACCTATGAACTGAGCCGGCCGGGGCGAAAGATCATCCTGTGGATCTCCCCCGGATGGCGGCTGTTGTCCGGCCCGGAGGTGCAGTTGAGCTACGACCAGTTAGTGTCGGTCTTCAATCAGGTCACATGGCTTTCTTCCCGGCTGCGGCAAGGGCAGGTCACCGTGTATTGCCTGGATCCTTTGGGGGTCGAGGAGCCGATCCAGGAGGTCTTCTACTATCAGCAGTTTCTGGCCGGCGTAAAGAATCCCGGATCAGTTCAACTGGGCAATCTTGGACTGCAAGTGATCGCCACCCAGACCGGGGGACTGGTGCTGAACAGCCCGGACATTGCGCAGCTCCTAACCCAGTGCATGGCGGAAAACATGGACTATTACCGGATCTCCTTTGAACCCCCGCCATCAAAAGGGAGAGACCGTTACAAAGGGGTGGATCTGGGCGAGTTCCACAGCCTGAAGGTATTGGTGGCGCAGCCCGACGCCACTGTCGGCACCAGCACCGGATACTATCTGCGGCCTTGATCTCGAACGGTTTGCAGGATGTCCAAGTGCTCGGCCAGGGATCTGGGGCCCACGGTGGACGCCACGCAAATCCATGTACATCCTTGCGTCCTGGAGCCGAACCGGCGCGTCTTCCTGCTATAGCGATTCTGTATCATATCGATAGTAGGGGCTGGCGGGAGAGGGTCAGCGCCCGCAACCTGGCAGGGTTCAACCGGCACATTGGGTGGCCACCGATGTCCCGTTGGCGGGTATGCTTTGGTTTCAGCGAGGTGGTGAGCGCATGCCCGATGGCGCGAACCAGACGGGACTGGTTGATTTGATGAAGCGCCTCATCTCAGTTGCACTCACACTGTTCTGCTGCCTTTGCCTGATGCTGGCGACCGAGCGCCGGGCGATGGCCTACGTCGATCCTGGTTCCGGGCTTCTTGCGCTGCAGTCGATTGGATCGATGCTGGCGGCAGTGGGATTCTTCTTGCGGCGGCGCATCCTGAGGCTATTCCGCAAGGAAAAACTGTTGAGCGGCTCGGATGTGCGGAAGGCGGCACAGAAAGAAGACTCTTGCAAGGCAGCATGATGCTTGGTACGCCCACTGCGACATTTCGTGACCCCGCCGGATTCCTGAGCCTGGACGGCGACTTTGCTGTCCGCACCATTCATCCCTCGGCCCGCGACCAGGTGATGGAGTTTGTCACCTCACAGTTCTGCAGCCGGCTGCAAGAACGCGGCGATATGGTGGCCATCACCGTCAAGAACTCCCCGGCCGGCCTGCAGCTTCTTCACCCCAAGATTCCGGTGCCGACCTATCCCTGGGAGTGGACTCCCTCCCAGTGGCTGGCGGCGGCGCAACTTACCTTGTCGCTATGCGCCGAGGCGCTGACCGAAGGCTGGGTGTTGAAGGATGCGACACCGCTGAATATCCTGTTCGTGGGATCCAGGCCGATACTGGTGGACGTGCTCTCGTTCGAACCTTGGGATCCCGCGCCCAAAGACCACGCCTCGCATCTTTGGCTGGCCTACGGGCAGTACATTCGCACCTTTCTTCTGCCTTTACTGATGAATCAAATGCTGAACTGGCCGCTGGAGCTGACCCTGTTCAAGCGCGACGGGTATGAGCCGCTCGAGTTGTATAAGGCTCTGCGTTGGCGACAGCGGCTATCCCGGGCCGCATTCTGGCCGGTGACGCTGCCGGCGCGGATGGAGATGGGGCAAGCCCAAAAGGGTAACCGGAGGGGTAGCCAGAAGTTGCCTGCGGCAAAGGCTCCGCCGCGGCACAAGCCGCCTGAAATGGCGCTGCACATGATGAACCGGACGCTCGCCGATCTGCGCCGGCGCACCCGCCGGGCGATGCCGGTCTACAAAGGTTCGGAGTGGTCCAACTACGCGGCCACGCTCACGCACTACACCGCGCAGGAGAGCACGCAGAAGATCGAGTGGGTGCGCCGGGTGCTGGAGGATCTGCGCCCTGCACGGGTGCTGGATGTCGGGGCCAATACCGGGGTTTTCAGCGCGCTGGCCGCCGAACACGGCGCCCAGGTGGCCGCGCTGGAGCGCGACGCCGCCGCGGCCGAGAGTCTTTACCGGATGAGCGTCCAGAGCCGGTTGCCGATCCAGACCATCCACGCGGATCTGGCGCGGCCCTCTCCGGCGGTTGGCTGGGAGAACCGAGAGACCAGCACGCTGCTGCATCGACTGGAGGCGCAATCGGAGATGGTGCTGATGCTGGCGGTGATCCACCACCTGATCCTGATGGATCAGATTCCCCTCAGCGCCATTCTGGAACTGGCCTACTCCCTGACCTGGCGCTATCTGGTGCTGGAGTGGGTTCCAGTCTCCGACCCCATGTTCCAGAGCATGATGCGCGGCCGGGATGCGCTCTATGGCTCGCTGTGCGAGGATGACCTATTGCAGGCTGGCGCAAGCCGTTTTCACGTTTTACGGAGACAGCCTCTCTCGAATGGCAGAGTTCTATTTCTCTTCGCGAAAGACTAAAGGGCTGCGGGTGGCGGCGGTTGAAAGAGTAAAAGCAAGAGATTGGCGAAAGAGACAGGCTGCCGGAGGGCGATTGCGAGCCGCCAAGCGGCGTCCTGAAGATGCGGGCCGAGGGGGATGGGCCTCTATCCGGCCAGCGAAATATCGTTGGAAAAGGATTCCATGTTCAAGAAATTCGCCCAGTGCCTCGGCCTCGCCTCCCTGATCCTGGTGATGAGCTACGGCGACCTGCTGGGAGGCGGCTGGGACGTCCGCATGCATGTTCCCTATGCATTGGATCGCATCGTGTGGGCGCAGCTTACGGATATTGCCCTGTTGGGACTGTTGCTGTTCGCCATCCTTGGACCGCTCTCGCGCACGCGGTTGCATCCATGGGTACAGTTGCTGCTCAGCCTCTTTGCGCCCCCGTATCTGCTCTGGCTGACGCGCTCGCAGATTCCGCTTCCGTTGACCAGCGGCGTCCTTCTGCTGGTGGCGGGCCTGTGGACCGCTCTGGTGCTTCTGCTGTTGCTGCTATTCCAGCCCTGGTACCGGCGGTTGATGCGCCTGGGAGAGGTCATTGCGATCTTTGCTGCCATCTTTTGCCTGTGCAGCGTGCTGCAGTTGCTCTGGGTCCTGCACTGGAAGCCGGGGGCGCAGCAGCGCAGCGTCGCCTGGGCCACCACGCCACAGCCGCCGCGCCGTCATGCGCGGGTGGTGTGGGTGATCCTGGACGAGCTCTCCTACGAGCAGGTGTACGGACATCGCGCCGACGACCTGCAACTGCCGAACTTCGACGCGCTGCGCAACCAGAGCACGGTCTACACGGACGTGCAGCCGATCGGCGAAGAGACGGTCAAGATCATCCCCTCGCTGTTTTGGGGGCACGTGATCACGAAGCTCCGGTACACGTTTGACAACCGCTTCCTGGTCCACGGCCAGGACACCGTCGGCTACACCGACCTGGCGGACTCCGATACGGTGTTTACGGATGCGCAGAAGGCCGGCTGGAGAACGGCTGTGGTGGGCTGGTACAACCCCTACTGCGGCTACCTCGGCGGCGCCGTGGATGACTGTTACTGGATGAACCTTGACCGGCTGGATGGCCCGCAGGCGCAGGATGCGAGCTATTGGAGCAATGTCTGGTCGCCTTTGGAGCGCGTGGCGGAACAGATTGGACAGCCCTCCCAGGCGGACCAGAAGCTGTGCGCCTACAGCATCCGGCAGCGCAGAAAGACGTATACCAACTTGCAGGAGCACGCCGAGGCGGTGCTGAAGACCGATCAGGCGGACCTGATCTTCGTCCATCTTCCCGTGCCGCACAGCCCGAACATCTGGGACCGCATGCGCGGCGGATTCGCCCGGCAGTGCGGCAGCTCCTATCTGGACAACCTAGCGCTGGCGGATGCCGAGCTGGGAAGGATTGTGGCGATTCTGGAGAGTTCTCCACGCTGGAAGGACACCACACTGATCGTGCAAGGCGACCACTCCTGGCGCACTTATCTGTGGCAGGGCCAGCCGGCCTGGACGGCCGAGGATGCGCAGGCCTCCCGCTCCGGCTTCGATCCCCGTCCGGCGGTGATCATCCATCATCCCGGCCAGACTACGGGGGAGTTGGTCCAGACGCCGTGGAGCGTGATCAACGTCCACTCGCTAGTGGAAGAGGCACTGCGCGGCTCTACCGACCAGTAAGGGCTCTACGGACCAGCAAAGCTGGTCGCGGCGATGGGACGCAGCAGAAGCAGCCGGCAAGCGTGCGGAGCGAGCCGCGCAGTGACGTTGCGCGCCTGTCCCAGGTCTTGGCCGGCCCAGAGGTCACGAAGGCGCCAGGCGTGGGCTCCGAGCTGGGGATTGAAGCCGGCGAGGCCGCGCTGGAGATCCAGCGGCGTCTCGCCGATGTTGAAGATGGCCAAGGCGACCTCGCCGGAGGGCAGGTCAGCCTGCCAGACGATCAGATTGCCTTGGTGAAGCAGTTCCCGGCTGCGCAGCGCTCTCTGGTCGATGGCCAGCACCTCGCGGTTAGTCAACAGCGCCAGCGTCGGCGGGTCGAGCAGGGTCAGGTTGGCGCCCAGAATCAGCGGGCTGCGGGCGATGGACCAGAGCGTGACCTGGGTTCGCTGCTCCGCGGGCGTAAGGCGGGTGGCGCGTGGAGATCCCCAGCCGGGGTTGGGGCGTAGCCGGCCCAGCGGCAGCATATCGGCGTCCGGCCAGTGGCCGGGCGCAGCGTAGCGAGCCCAAGCGGAGAGGCGCGCAAATTGATCCTTCACTCCCTGCGGAAACTCCTTCCCGTCAGCCGACCAGAGATCCCACTCGTCGTTGGAGATGCGCCAGAGGTTGGCCAATTGCGTGACCTGCGCGGCGTGATCGAGAGCAGTGGGGCCGGGCGAAAGGCTGAGCACGATGGGACGTCCGGTCTTCTCAATGGCGCGGCGGATCATCCGAATCTCATCGAGCTTGTAAGGGTGAGCGGCGATGCAGTCCACCTTGATGAGATCCACGCCCCAGGAGGCATACTGGCGCAGCAAGGAGTCATACCAAGCCTGGCCTGCGGGGTTGTCGCGGACGCCCCAACTGGTGGGATCCCAGGAACAGGCGTCGTTCTGGTCCGCCGCGTCCTGGGCGTGAAAGCGGCTGCCCTGAATGGGCAGGTTCCGCTCGACAGAGACCTTGGGAATGCCGCGGATGATGTGAATGCCGAACTTCAGCCCCTGGGCATGCACCCAACGAGCGAGGGAGGTGAAGCTGGTCGCTTGGATGGTCGCCGGAGTCAGGTCTGCGGCGCTCGAGTCGTTCCGCGGCGAAGGAGCGGAGGCTTCGATTGCGGAGGGGAAGCGCGTGGGGTCAGGAACGAAACGGCCGTAGGAGTCGATGTCATAGCGCAACTTCCGCGGCGTTGGACGGTCCTGCGGATTCTGAAAGTACCAACCCTCGTCGATGACGGCATACTGCCAGCCGAAGGATCGCAGCTTGTTCCGAAGCACGGCGACGTTGGCGCGAAATTGCGGCTCGGTGATGGTCAAGCCGTAGGAGTCCCAACTGTTCCATCCCATGGGAGGGGTGGCTGCGGCCTGCGCTCGCTGGGCATGGGCAGTCTGAGCCCCGGTTGCCTGGGTTCCGTTTGCCTGGGCCGCGGCCATCCGGGTCTGCGTCGCCAGTCCTGCCAGGATAGAAGCGGAACATACGCCTGCAAGGAACCACCAGGCGGAAAGAACTCTCATGGTCAGAACGATAGCATGAGCGCTGCGGCCCGGGATGCATGGAGGTGGCGGAGTCCGTGGTTTTGCCCCAAACGGTTCTGCCAGGCGCGGTTTTGTCCGAAGCAGCGCGGGGGAGGACACTTCACGCCACAGGCGCCGTGTCTGTATTCTGAAAGAAGGACGCCTCGGCCGGCATAGGGTACGGCAGCCGCCCCAGGGCCCGCAAGGATTCGCAATGCCGCTTTATGAGTATGAATGCACCTCCTGTCATCGCCTGACGGAGAAGATCCAGAAGTTCTCTGATCCTGAGCTGAGCGACTGTCCGCACTGTGGCGGACGGTTGCAGCGTACTGTCACCGCCGCGGCGGTCACCTTCAAAGGCGGGGGCTGGTACAAGGATCTCTACACCTCGCCACGGCCGGCCGGGTCCACCGGAGAGAGCTCCGGCGGCGAGGGCAAAAGCGACGGTTCCGGCGGCAAGGTGGACTCGGGCTCCGCCTCGGCAGGCGCTGCGGAAAGCGCCAAGCCGGCAGCGGCTACCGCACCTGCGGCGGCGCCGGCTCCGGCAGCCGCGTCCGCCGCCAAGGCCTGAACCGGGTTGCAAGGATAAGACTGCGGGCAGCTTCCCGGATTCCAAAGCCACAGCGCGCGCCATGATGAACCAGAATTGGCGACACCCAGCCATCACAAGCCCACAGGAGTTGCGTTATGATCCAAACCATGAAACCCTCACGCTCGCTCCACAAAGCCGGCGATCCGAACAAGGACCGCGTCGCAGACGAGGGCAATGCAGGCGCCTGTCTTTTGCGCAGCCTGGGCTGGATCACGGCAGGAGTCGCCGCGGTGACCCTCGGCATCGTGATTGGCCGAGAGGTTCATCAGCGCTACAAGTTCAACCGGCGCACGCCTTATGACATGTACTCGCACTCCGGCGATCAGGCGCAGGATGTCGAGTTTGGGGTTGGGATCTAGGGCCGCAACGCTGGAGTGTATCCTCCGGCCTAGGGAATCCGAATTCAGTTGGGGAGAATCCAATTCCAGAGAACGGTCAGGTGAACAGCTCCGCGTTCCGCCTCGGTGGAACGGCAGCGATGGATCGTTCGCCGTGTACGCTCTCCAGGATGTACTCTGAGTCATGGCTCTAACCCTGCCCCCCATTGTCCAGCGGGAAGATCCGGAAGAGGTTCCGGAGATCCCCGACTCCGGCTCTCTGCCGGAGCTCCCGATGGTGGTTACGCCGCCCGTTCCCACTGCGCAACCCATGACCGCGCCCAGGCTGAGAAGGGCTTTATCCCCGGAGACGTTCGGCTTGCCGGAGAACTTCCCTGGCCGAGAGGATCTCCGCCTGCGTGACGGGCATGGCCGCGCCCTGACGGATCTGCGCCTGTCGGTGACCGACCGCTGCAACTACCGCTGCGTTTACTGCCGGACGGGCAGCGAGGGTGCTCAGTTCACCGAACTTCCCATCGCCCATTACTTGCGCATGCTGCGGATCTTCGTCTCGCTGGGGGTGGAGAAGGTGCGTTTGACCGGGGGTGAGCCGCTGCTGCGCCACGGGTTGCTGGATCTGATCCAGGAAATCGCGCGTCTGCGGCCGGCGTTCTCCAGCGCTCCGCTGGATATCGCCATCACCAGCAACGGGCACCTGCTGGCGGCGATGGCCAAGGATCTGAAGAGGGCCGGCCTGAACCGCATCACAGTCAGCATGGATGCTGTGGATGCGGAGACCTTTTCCCGCATCACCCGCATTCCGAACAGCTTTGAGCGAGTGCGCGACGGGATACGCGCCGCCCAGGATGCCGGCCTGGGCCCGGTGAAGGTGAACTGCGTTCTGCTGCGCGGCTTCAACGACTCGCAGATCGAAGCCTTTGCGGAGTTCTCCCGCAGGGAACAGGTGATCGTTCGGTTCATTGAGTTCATGCCCCTGGAGGAGGGCCGCTCGTGGTCTCCGCAGATGGTGGTGCCGATGCGGGAGATCCTTAACCGCCTGAGCGCGGTGCGGCCACTGGTCGCAATGCCTGCCAATCATGCCTCCGAAACAGCCCGGCGCTTCACCTTTGACGATGGCGTGGGCGAGATCGGCATCATTGCGCCGGTCTCCGAGGCATTCTGCGGTCAGTGCAGCCGGGTGCGGATCACCTCCGACGGCAAGCTGCGCACGTGCCTGTTCAGTCAACAGGATCACGACCTGATCGGACTCATGCTTCGGGGCGCAACTGACGATGAGATGATTAGCTGGATTCGGAGGGTCGTCCAGCGGAAGGAGGCCCGGCACCACATCGGTGAACCGGGGTTTCTGAAGCCTTCGCGGAGCATGGTACACATTGGAGGCTAAAGGCGCCGCGCAGGAACGTTCTGAGAAGCATCCCCGCAACTGGGCCGAAGCAGCCGGTAGGGGAGAACGCTAGGACGGACAGGGACAGATCAGTGGCGCCGCGGAGAGTTTCACGGTCCGCGGCAACTCGGAAGCTGCATCCATCAAGATCTTGACGATGTGGGGTGTGGGTGGAAGGGTTCCAGACAAGCGCCACCTGAGGCAAGTTGAACCTCGAGAGCGGGCTGCGTTGCAAGACCGGGGGCAGCCTCCGCGCAACGCTGCGGAGAGCGTGGAGGCCGATATACAGTGGGCAGACCGGCTATGTAAGACCGGACATGGAAGCAAGGA
>JAKAQS010000321.1 GCA_021819585.1 Acidobacteriota bacterium | reverse complement strand
CGTCCTGGTTAATGAGACCACCACCTTGTAGCTACCCCCTTCCACGGCGCGCCGCCGCAGCGCCGCCAGGATGCCGGTCACTCCCAGCCAGCCGACCACGTTATCACAAACGGGCGTTCCAATTGGGGCCAGCTTGGGCTGCGTGGGTGTTCCCTCCAGCGGGTAAACGCCGGCTACGGTTGCTCCATGCACATCGAAGCCTGGCCGCGTCGCCCAAGGGCCGTCTTCTCCGTGCAGAACAACGGTAGCGTGAATCAGCCCCGGTCTCTCGGCACATAGCTCCTCGGCTTCCAGGCCACGCTGTTTCAAGTACCCCGGCCGCTTATTGGCGAAGAAGATATCCGCGTTCTGAAGCAATCGGTGCAACTCTCTTCGATCCTCCGAAGCATCGCCCAGGATTGTGGAGCGCATTCCAATTTGCGCATCCCATGCCAGGAAGTCGACCTCGCAGGCATGCGGCCCCCAGACGTTCAGCACATCGGCGCCATAAAGAGCAAAACTCCTGCCCATCGCCGCGCCCGCAATCACGTGACCCATGCCCAACGCCCGTATCCCGGCCAGCGGGAGACCTTCGCGCCCCGGGAGCGGAAGCGGGTCTGCTTCGCCGATCTTCTCGACCTTGATCAGCGGCATCTTGGAGAGTACGTCGCGATACTGAATCTCTCCGCGCAACTCCTCGTTGGTGCGCACAATCGCCATCGGCGTCCCGGCCTCTGCCGCGGCCTCTTCCAGATCCCGGCTCCGCCACTGCCGTATGGCGTTCCTGATCGACTCGCTGCTCTCGCTGCAACGGAGCAGATTGAGCGTGCGCGCACGGATTCCGGGATAAAAGGCGATCGCCACAGCATATCGGCCATCGCGCGTCTCGTTGAACCAAGGAGGGTTCAGGAATGGGCTGGCCGCAAAAGAGCCCAGGGTTGGCGCCCGTCCGTTGACTGTCTCCCACCTTCGCTCCGCGAAGCCGCAGAAGCGCCGCAGAGCCTTGCGAACGTCTACCGAGATATTCTGCCCTTCTCCGGTGGCTTGTCTCCACAACGCTGCCAGCGCAACGCTCCTGGCGGCCAAGGCGGCTCCCGCCATAGTAGCGTAGCGAAGCGGGCTTGGCACGATCGGGTCTCGCCCATAGAAGCGGAGCTCTCCTCCGCAATCGCCGGCGGTCATGCCGACATCGGAGAGAACACGATTGACCGCATGGAGAAGATCGAAGTCAGCCGACGTGGCGGGGCTGTCAAGGCTGTCGTTCAGTTCCTTCGTCAGCGCGGCGCTGGATCGATCGGCCACAGCCGGTTGAGCGGCGCCGGAGGTTGGCATCTTCATCACGTTACTTCCTCTTTGCGACGTTGCATGGCGAGCAGGTCACTGTGCATTCGGTGAGTGCGCTCTCATTCGAATTCAGATCCGTTCTCTGGACCTGTGTCTCGCTCCTCACCGCTTCCCGTTCCTCAGCGTATCCAATAGGTGCGCGGAGAGCGCACGCTTGGTCTTGGCAATCTCATCCGGCGTCCATCTCCTCAAGCCCTCGCCGGTGTGCATCCCCAGCTTTCCCTCCTCAATCAACCTATCCAAAAGGGGAGACGGCTCTGTCGATCGCTCCAGATCGGGGAAGATCACTCGTTGGATATTTCTCGTAAGTTCGAGACCGACCAGATCCGCATTTTCCATGGGGCCGAGCACCGCCAGTCGAAGACCGAAGCCTCGCTTCACCACCGTATCGATCGTCGCGGCGTCGCAGACGCCGGCATGGACCAGCGAGGTGGCTTCACGCCAGAACGCGTGCATCAACCGATTCCCAATGAATCCGGGAATATCTCTTTCGACCTTTACTGGCTCCTTCCCAATCGCTCTCATCATCGCGAATGCTCGGTCGAAATAGACGGGGCTCACAACCTCGGTCCTTATCACCTCCACCAGGGGCATCAAGGCCGCAGGGTTCCACCAGTGGAGCCCGACCAATCTGCGGCGCGCATCGTCCGGCAGGTCTCGACCGATCTCCGTGACGGGAATCGATGAAGTGTTACTGGCCAGCAATGCGCCGCTCGGCGCAATTTGCGCGATTCGTTCGAACAGCCTGCGCTTCAGTTCAACGATCTCCGGAACCGCTTCGATAACAACGTCGCAGCCATCCACCGTCTTCTCAAGGGATGGGCTCACTGCAACTCTGGAGAGAACCGTACTCTCTTCGACACCAAGCTCCGCCAGACTCGCCGCTAGGCGCGATGGCGCCTGGCTCAGAACTCTTTCGTCGGTATCTGTAATCCGGACGTTGAAACCGGCTATGGCAAATACCTGGGCGATTCCGTGCCCCATCAGGCCTGCCCCTACAATCCCAGCGGTGAGTCCCATCTTCAAGAACGCTCCCAAGGGCATAAAAGCATCCGGCCGCCCTCGTTCACAAGGTTATTGCCGGACGTACCTTTGTCAGCTTTGGGCCCCCGCACCTCTGGCGCAACGCCGCGTCTCGCAAACCCGCATCCATGCTCCGCGGCGTGCCCGGCATTGGCCTGCCACAGCCCTCAAAGGTTCGCTCCCTCGGCCGGCGCGGCGCCGCTCCCACGGAGTCCGAATACGACATCACATTGTCCGGGCAAGACCTATCGCGCCGCAGCCTCCCCTTCTTACCATCGCTCGGTCACCTTTGCGGGCGCTGCTCCGCTCCGCGGCTTCCCCAAGGGGCTTCCAGTCGTTCGGGGCTCCCCGCAGGCTGGCCCGGATTGGAAGGGAAGCGCCACGGAACGCCCTTCTCGGGGATCCCGGCAATTTGCAAGCTGCTATAACAAGCGCGGAGAGAACCATGTCGCGAGCAATCATACGGATGTCGTTGGCCGCCGCAGCTCTGGTGATGACAACTGCCGGGCTGGCCGCGCAAAAGAAGATCGTAATTGCCGAATCGCAAGGCAAGCTGGCCGGGAAGGCGGATGCGCAAGGGGTGCGTTCCTTCAAAGGGATTCCCTACGCCGAGCCTCCGGTTGGTGACAAGCGCTGGACGGCGCCGGTTCCCGCTGGACCATGGAAGGGCGTGCGCGACGCTCGCCACTTCAGCGCCAACTGCGTTCAACCACCCTATCCCGCCGATAGCATCTACGCCGATCATGTGCCGATGCTCAGCGAGGACTGCCTCTATCTGAACGTGTGGACACCGGCCCACGCAAGAACCGCGCCGGTCATCGTATGGATCTTTGGCGGAGGTCTGGTCAGAGGCCGCGCGTCAGAGCCAATCTATGACGGTACGCACTTCGCCCAACACGGCGTCGTCTTCGTTTCAATCAATTACCGGCTCGGTTCGTTGGGCTGGCTGGCGCTGCCGGCGCTCAGTGCGGAGTCGTCGCACCACGTCTCCGGCAATTATGGTCTGCTGGATCAGATCGAGGCCCTGAAATGGGTCAAGAAAAACATCTCCGCCTTC
>JAKAQS010000320.1 GCA_021819585.1 Acidobacteriota bacterium | reverse complement strand
AACGAAGAAGCGTCCCAATGTTCTGCTGATCATGGCAGACCAGCACAAGCGGAGCTGCATGGGCGTTTGCGGGGATGCGGTCGCCAAGACGCCCAACCTGGACCAGCTTGCGCAGCAGAGCGTTCGCTTCACCAACGCCTACTGCAACAATCCGGTATGCGCGCCTTCCCGAGCGTCCATGATGACCGGGCTGTATAGCCACAATCTTAACGACTACATGGAACGGCCCTACGGTCCTCGCTTCGCCACCATGCCGACTCGCTTTGGGGATGCCGGGTACTTCACGGCCCTCATCGGCAAGATGCACGCGGTCGATGCGCAACTTCACGGGTTCCAGTACCAGTTGGAGTTCAACGACTGGTTTCAGGCGATTGGGCCGGCAGCCAAACTCTATGCGGACGAGCTGGGCGCCCCGAACTCGGGAGCGGGGCAGCCACAGATCAGGGGCCTTTGGCGCAGAGGCGATCCGTGGAAGGGGCATCGTACGCCTGACCACCGCTTGGGATCAGTTGCTGTGGGCCGGCCGTCGATCATGCCGGAGGAGGAGCACTTTGAGGAGTTTGTATCCAGCGAGACCGTCCGGTTCCTCGAGACCTATGCCGAGCAGGACAAGCCGTTCTTCCTGATCTCTTCCTTCCTCAAGCCGCACGATCCCTTCATGCCGGCCCAGCCGTTTGCCGGGATGTTCACCCCGGAGGAGATGAGCCTCTCTCCCACCTGGGGCAAGGCCCATCTGGATGCAATGCCAAGGCGCGTTCGTGACTACATCGTACGTTGCCCCCATACTCCGGAGCTGCTTCAGGCTCCTGAGGCGAAGAAGCGAATCGCTTATTACTATGGCAACCTCGCCCAGACAGATCACTGCGCAGGCGAGGTGCTCGGGGCCCTCAGCCGGCTTGGGCTTGAGGAAAACACCATCGTGATTTATACCTCGGATCACGGCGAGATGCTGAGCGACCTGGGGCTATGGAACAAATTCCAGTTCTATGAAGGATCCTGCGGCGTGCCGCTGATGTTCAAACTTCCCGGCGCTTCACCGGCGGTGTGCAACGCCCCTGTCAGCCTGGTCTCGCTCTCCTCCACGTTGACGGATCTCTGTGGCATTCCAGACCAGGGATCGCATGATGGCAAGAGCTTCGCCGATCTGGTTCGCGATCCGGCTTCAACGCGGAACCCGGGCCCCGTCTTTGCCGAGTTCAGCCTGGGCAACAGCGCTGCCAAGTATATGATCCGCGATGGCGACTGGAAATACACCTACTGGGTTGACGATATGCCGGAGCTGTACGATCTCTCCTCCGATCCACAAGAGCTGAACAATCTCGCTCTACTCCCCAGCTATGCAACCAAGGTTAAGGATCTCAAGCAAAAGCTCTTCGAGTGGCACACGCCGCCGGTTTGGCAGGGCGTTCCAACAAAAGCCTAGCTTGAGCGACAGAGGGATCGATTTAGGCCCTTGAATGACCGCAGGTGAGTGGGATTGAGTCTCCGGGCGCGCGATTGCGGCGAACAGAGCAGTCAGTCCAGAAAGGAAGAGAACGGCATGGTGCGGACAACAGGAACCTTCGAGAGTGCTGGGCAGAAAGCCTGGCGTATCCGTCCCAACAGGCGCGCCGGAACGGGGAGCAGGGTTCCTGTTCAGGCTCGGTCGGTGCCACCTTGGGATACCAGTGGGAGGGTCTTTCCGTTTGGCGTTTGGCGGCGCGCAGAGCTTCTTGCATCTGTCTCCGCGACGCTGTACCTTGGGGTCGCGGCTGTTTGCCTGCCGTCTCCAGTTGCGCGTGGCTGCGCTATGGGCAGGCTGGCCTCTCGGCCCCGGTCTCCGGCTCCGAATCTTCCATAGAATGCTGCTCCCGCTTCAGACGGGCGCCTCTCACTGTAGTTTTCAAGCCGTACAATGCGGCTCAAGGAACAGCGTTATCGGCCGGCTTTTGCAGGCTGGGGATCGAACGGTTCAATTGCAGTGTCCAAGGCTGACCTCTGCGAAACCATCTCCGGCAAGATATCAGCCATCGTTCGCAATCTTCAGGTGAG
Organism: Acidobacteriota bacterium; assembly: GCA_021819585.1. GTDB lineage: Bacteria > Acidobacteriota > Terriglobia > Terriglobales > Acidobacteriaceae > Granulicella. The sequence continues at coordinate 1,393 of JAKAQS010000320.1, read as the reverse complement.
GCTTCATGGCCTCGGGAGGGAAAATATGTATAAGGCAGCATTCTCCGTGCTCCTCGTCGCAGCGAGCTTGACCGTGCTCAGTCATGCGCAGGGCAACCCGGAAGCTACTCAGGGCATTCACAAGATCCGTCACATCATCATCATCATGCAGGAGAATCGATCCTTCGATAGCTACTTCGGGACATTCCCTGGGGCTGACGGTTTGCCAACCAAGGACGGCGCCTTCACCGTCTGCAACCCCGACCTGAAGACAGGACAGTGCGTAAGTCCCTATCATGATGACCACGACAGGAACGGCGGCGGACCGCATATGGCGGTTGATTCTATCCGAGACATTGATAACGGCAAGATGGATGGCTTCATGACCGCCGCGGAGCGAGGTAGGAAGGGATGCCGAGCCGCCGCGGATCCCGCTTGCGTGGGCTCAGCTCTCCCAGACGTGATGGGTTACCACGATGGGCGAGATATACCCAATTACTGGTCCTATGCCAAGACGTATGTACTGCAGGACCACATGTTCGAGCCGAATGCATCCTGGAGTCTTCCGGCTCATTTGTACGAAATCTCCGCGTGGTCAGCCTATTGCACCCGGCACAACGACCCCATGAGCTGTTCCAATGCGCTGGATAATCCCGGTGCGGTGCCGGACGACACCTTTCGCCGGCACACGCAGGCCGGTCTTGAGCGTAACGGCCCCGTGGGAACTCCGCCCATTTACGCATGGACGGATGTCACTTATCTCCTCCACAAGTATCACGTGACCTGGGGTTATTATGTCGTTCCGGGTGGCCCGGGATGCAAAGGCGATACTAACAGTGAGAAGTTTTGTACCCCTGGGATTTGGAACCCTCTGCCCTATTTCGACACCGTCAAGAATGATGATCAATTGAATCTTGATCAACCCATCGCCAATTTTCTGAAGCAGGCCCACGATGGCACTCTGCCTTCAGTGTCATGGATTGCTCCAAGCTTTGCGGAGAGCGAACATCCACCCGCCCTGATATCCAAAGGACAAACCTGGGTGACAACCCTCATAAACGCCGTGATGCAGGGGCCTGATTGGAAAGACTGTGCGATCTTCCTTGCCTGGGATGATTGGGGCGGATTTTACGACCACCTGGCGCCTCCTGTCGTGGACCAAAACGGATATGGACTGCGCGTTCCGGGTATGGTGATCTCGCCCTATGCCAAGCCACACTACATCGATCACCAGATCTTGAGTTTTGATGCGTATTTGAAGTTTATCGAGGATGACTTCATGGGCGGAGCCAGACTCAATCCCAAAACAGACGGCCGACCAGATCCGCGCCCTACAGTTCGGGAGAACGCACATATTCTGGGCGATCTCAGGAATGACTTTGATTTTGACCAGAGCCCACAAAACCCACTGGTC
>JAKAQS010000067.1 GCA_021819585.1 Acidobacteriota bacterium | reverse complement strand
CGTGCCGCTGGCAGCACCCCAACCTCTCGAAGCACCCCGCTCAGCGGCGTTCCAATCCACTCCGCCACATACGACCAACCCTCCTCACACGCCACCTCGGTAATCTGGCTTTTCATCGGCATGGCCTTCAGATCCGCCATCGAAAAGCTCGTCGGCCTCCTCACCAGCCCATCCACCGTCAACCGCCAGTCGGAAAACCCCAGCGCCTCTGAACGCTTGAATGCATCGCTCGGCGGCGCAATCGGCACCGCAAAAGGATTCTTTGCGATCATGCTTCGCGGAAACTCCCGCGCCGGACGATGCGCTGTCAGTACGCTCAGCGCCGCATAGGTCAGCGTCTCACCCGGCCCAAACAGACCCCCCGCATCCGGCGGCATCAGTCCGTAAGCCTTCACCATCCTGTCCGCCGCAACCAGCCCTGCCGTCATCGCCAGTCCGCCCGTGATCAACTTCCTTCGCGAGAGTCCGTTCATGCCTCCTCCTTCGCGCGGGCAGCACGGCCCGTAATCATCGTCCGCGTCCGTCTCCAGAAGCCCGCCAGCGCAACCATCGTCACATGCACGCCAAAGAACCCAACCAGCAGCAACGAAATCACAAAGTGCAGCGTCCGCGCGCTCTGCCGTCCTCCCAGCAGGCTCGCCGTCGCCGGAAACGCTCCCGTAAACGAAGGCGACATCGCCAGCCCGGTCCAGATCACCATCGGGAACAGCACAAAGATCACCCCCAGATAGGTCATCCGCTGCAGAGCATTGTAGCTGCGCTCATCGTCCTCGCCCGATCTGCCTCCGAGCAGCGGCTTCCGGATCCCACGCCAAAGAGCACTCGCCAGACGCTCGCCGCGCTGCGGCAACAGATGTTGCCGGAAGTGTCCGCGCCACAAACCCCACAAGACATACGCCACACCCGTCAGCACCACCAGCCAGGCAGCCTCAAAGTGTAAATACCGGCCCCAGCCATTCCCATCGGGCATCGCCGTGCCAAATCCGTTGTTTACCCACGGGCGCGACGTCGGCAGCGGCAGTGAGAACAACGGCCGCATATTCGGATTCCCGCTCTCGCCCCAGTAAAACCGTGGATGCGATAGCAGAATCTCCCCACCGGAGATCAGTAGCCCCAGAAAGGCGATTACGGTCAGCCAATGCGTCAACCGCACCACCACGGCGTGCCGCGGAGTTGCCGGAATTTGCCGCGAAGAGACCGTCGCCATGGCGGCAGCCTATCACGGCCCCGTCTCCTCCGTCAGCATCTTTCTATCTGTCGGGCAGATGGCGTTGAAGCTGACCTTCTCGCCAAAATAGGGTGACCGGTTCCACGGCCCCGCGCGGAGGGAGTGGGCAGTCTTCTTCGGCAGTTTCGGCCTCAACAGGGAAACTTCCCAGCATGGCGGCCCGTTGGCTACGAGTCTTGCATCAGCAAGCTCTACCAGGTTGCAGCGCCCGGAAACATGGCGCAAGATCACCAAGGTTCAGGGATTGCTTCTCGATACTCCCGTTCGTGGCGCGTCCTTCACTTCCGGTTCCTCCAGAACGGCTACACCGTAAACCCCCAGGTCGAGGGCATGCACGGTCTGCCCTGTCAGCACGTTCTGCATCGCCGCGGGCAGATCGAACTTCTGATCCTGATCGCCATCGTTTTCCACGATGAATATCTCGTGATCCTTGGCCTGGCGCCGGTAAACCTCCACGCCGTTAGGCGCGGCAAAAAGATCGGGATGTAAACCACTTTCGCTCGTCATCCACTGTACGGCGCGCTGCATGGCCGGCGCATCAAGCCATGCGCCCACGTAGGTGATCGAACCGCCGCCAACCTTCCGAGTCACCGCGGCCGGCTGTCCATCCAGCCAGGAGTGCGGCGCATCGTACTTCATCAGAACCTTCACATCCGCGGCTTGTTCCGTAAGCGGCTCGGCGAACAGCAGCGCCTTCGAATCTCCCCAAAGTCCCTTCACGCCGATAGGGTTGGCTAAAGCTGTGTACTGCTGGACGCGCGCGCCCAACAGTTCCTCCAGTGGCCCCGGCTGGAGCTGTGGCCAACGAGCATCGTACTCGTCCTTCATCGCCGAGCGCTGCCCCAGCACCAGGTTTCCGCCTTGTTTCACGAAACGCTCCAGATTGGCCGCCTCCGCCTGGGTGAGCACATTCAGCGCAGGAGCGATGACCAGCTTATATTTACTCAGATCCCGGCCGGGCGGAACAATGTCAATCGTGTATCCCAGGCGATGCAGGGGGATGTAATAACTCAATAGCGCCTGAATCGCATTGTAGGCAGGGTTCATCTTCTGCCAGTTGATCGTCCAGCGGCTGGGATAGGAGTGTAGAATCGCCACACGCGCCTTGACGTCACTCCCGCGGAGAGCAGGGCCGGCCTTTTCAAACTCCTCCCCCACCTGCGCGATCTCCGCATAAATCGGGTCGGTCCGTCCGTCAACGTCAACGATCGCCCCGTGATTCTGCTCCCCTCCGTTCAGGGCGTCGCGCCACTGCCAGTAGCTGATCAAATTGGCGCCATGGCCGATATCGTGCCACATCACAGCCCGCATCGCGCCCTTGGGAAGCATCACGCTGGCATTGCCGCCGCCACGTGGTCCCGCGGTGGTTTCCATCACCCAGAAATCGGCGCCTTTCAACCCGCGCATCAGATCGTTCGCCGCACCATTCGTCACCGGATCAAATATTCCGCTCACCTGCGGATTATCCCACGCGACGATATCCAGATCGTGAGCAACCGTGTAGTGATCGTACAGGTCAAACCAGCCCATCATGTTGGTGGTGATCTTTTGCCGGGGCGCCGCGTACTTGCGTATGGCGTCGATTTGCACCTTTTGGTAGTCGCGCAACGAGTCACTGATAAAGCGCTTGGAGTCAAGCCACAGGCCGGGATTGTTGTCCTGGGCTCCATCGGCCAACGGAATCTCGTCGAATGCCGAGTATGTCTGATTGTCGTAAGCGGTGGTCCAAGCCTGGTTCAGCCTGCCGATGCTCCCATAACGATTCTGAAGCCAGGCGTGAAACTCGGCTTGAGTTGCGGCGTCGAACGACATCCTGGAGTACTCGTTGTCAATTTGCCAACCGATGACATCAGGATTGTTCCCAAAACGTTGCGCCAGCCGCTCATCGATTTCGCGCACGAACTGACGATAGCGAGGGCTGCACCAGTTGTAGTGATTGCGTGTGGCGCCGGAATAACGCCGGCCGCTCTGATCCGTCACCATGATGTCCGGGTACTTGGCTTCCATCCAGACCGGAGGCGCGGCCGACGGCGTCCCGAGGATCACATAGATTCCATGTTTCCCGGCGAGGTCCACAGCCCGTTCCAGCCAATCCAGTTGGTATTTCCCTTCTTCCGGCTCCAGCGCTGTCCAGGCAAACTCTCCCACACGCACAACATGAATGTGCGCCTTCTGCATCAGCTCCAGATCCGTCTCCCAGCGCGACTCAGGCCACTGCTCGGGATACCATGCCGCTCCCAAAAGTAATGCCGGAGGCTGAACCTGATCGGGTGGACGAAGAGCGCTCTGGCAGTTTGCCCGCAAGGTTACCACCAAGAATCCCCAAACCATGAGCAGAAGAGCTGGCCCTTCCCATGACGCGATTCGGCGCTTCGCTTTCGTTTTCAAGATCACCTCATCTCCTTTTCCTGAATGCAGGCATTTCATGGGCTCGTCGCTCAACCGCCGGATGTCCCGCGTTCCTGCTGAGGCGCGTCATTCCGAGTGCGATCCCTTCTTTATCCACGCCGCTCCGCCACAGGCATCGTCTTGACCTCGCGGTCCATCCCTGCCTTACGGAACGTCAACCATCGTTTGGCCCGATGAGATGACGAGCATCCATCGAGGAGTTTGCTGAAGATAAATTCCCGGACAAGATGCGGCCCTTTCTTGCGCGCCTTTGCCGCCGTTCCACAACGTGCTGCGCTTTAGCTGCAGCAGGGCGTCTTGCGTCAAACTCTCGGGCCTCGCGCCCTCCAGCCCCGGGATGTCCACAATCCCGCACTGGAATCGAAGCGCCTTTGAAGTTCATTTACCCCACGCCGATCTTGTGGAAAGCCGGCCAAGCGCGAGAGACGGCGTCCGCGTTTGAAAAGCCAATAGAATGAGCGGCGGAAAAGCAGCAACACGGAATAAAAAGAGCTTGGGATTCACTACGGGATGCTCTCTGCGTCCCGGAAGCATCTTAGTCGATTGCAATTGATGGCCGCAAGCAACTGTCGCCGAATCCTGATGCCGCCGGATGCAAGAGAGCGTGGGGGCGGGTTGGGAACGCTCGAGTGATCTCCTCTACCTGGCCGCGCAGACGATCGGCTTATGACTCCCGATTGCCTTGCCGGTAGCCCTCAACTCTTCCAGAAAGCCCCCTACAGAGCTGCATTTCAGAGGGTCTTACTCGCGAAGTGTCCGGCGCAAGAGCACGCACGAACGGAAAGGCCGCCCCTTGAGCCGCCGCTGGATTGTCCAGTCGCGATCTCTGGCTCCATCTTCTTGTTTTCCCATGCTTGCCGGAAAACGGATGACGGAACAACTGCGTTCAGATTCAATACGCCGCCAAATCGCGCATTGCCTCAAAAAGATGCTCCGCCTGGGGCAAAATCTCGTTCTCCAGCAGCGGTTGGTAGGCCACAAACGTGTCCATCGCGCCTACCCTTCGCACCGGCGCATCCAGATCGTCGAAGAGCTCCTCGCCGATTCGCGCGGCGATCTCCGCTCCATACCCCCAACTCTTCATATCCTCATGCGCCACCAGAACCTTGCTGGTCTTCTTCACCGAAGCCGCAATCGTCTCCCAGTCATAGGGGCTAAGCGTACGCAGATCGATTAGCTCCACATCCACTCCCAACTCTCGTTCCATCCGCTCGGCTGCCTGCAGCGCCCTGGGCACCACAGCGCCGTAACTGATCACCGTCATGTCCTTCCCCGATCTGACGATGGAAGCCTTGCCAAACGGAATCATATACTCTGGCCCTGGGTAGGGCGCCCTGCCAAAGACGGCCCGATAGAGGTTTTTGTGCTCCAGAAACAGTACCGGATCGTCGCAACGGATGGCGGTTCGCAGCAAGCCGATCGCGTCCAGCGCATTGGATGGCATGACCACCCTGACGCCTGGAGTGTGCGTAAAGATGCTCTCCCCCGATTGCGAGTGATAGATCGATCCTCCCGTCAGGTACCCGCCAGTGGGAACGCGCATGACCAAAGGACAGCTAAACTGCCCGTTGGAGCGCCACCGCATCAGCGATAATTCGTTTCGCATCTGATGCATCGCCGGCCATATATAGTCAAAAAACTGAATCTCCACCACCGGTTTCAATCCCCGCACGGCCATTCCAATCGCGCGTCCGGTAATGTTCGCCTCCGCCAAAGGAGAGTTCCAAACCCGATCCTTACCAAACTCCTTCTGCAGCCCATGCGTCACCTTGAAGACCCCGCCCTTGCCCTTCAGCTTGCTTTGCTCGAGTCCGGCGTCCCTGCTCAGGTCGGCAACATCTTCGCCAAAGACCACGATCCGCTCATCCCGCCGCATCTCATCGCGTAAGCAGTGATTGATCTGGTCCAGCATCGTATGTTCGGCGGTGCTCGTGGCGGCCTTCACGGCGCTCGCAAAGACCGCATCGGTCGGCTTGAGCGTCTCGGAGTACACCTCCTTCAGAATGGTCTCTGGTTTCGCGAGCACCGCAGCCAGAGCCTTGTCGGTAGCCCTCTGTACCTCCTCGTCCACCCTGCGCTCCAGATCATTGATCCCATCCGCATCCAGAATCCCCTCGCGCAGCAGCCACATCTGCATCCGAGAGATTGGATCCTTCAGGGCATCGGCCTGGATCTCTTCCGGAGTCCGGTAGTTTGTCTCGTCATCGGACTGCGAGTGAGAGTAAGGGCGAACCACATGTCCATGCACCAAGGCCGGCCCGCGTCCCGCCCGGCAGTGGGTTACAGCCCCTACCATTGCCGCATAGCTGGCTATCGCATCCGTTCCGTCGATTTCGGCAAAATAGAAGTTGGGGAAGTTGGCAATCAGCCGCGAGATATTTCCTCCCGGCGTATTCACCTCGACCGGCGTGGAGATGGCATAACCATTATCTTCAATCGCGTAGAGCACCGGCAGCTTTTCATTCGACGCCGTATTCAATGACTCCCAGAACTCACCCTGGCTGGTGGATCCTTCTCCAAGCGAGACATACACGACCTCATCCGGCTGAAACGTGACGTCCTTGAACTGGCGATAGTCCGCCGCTCCGGCGGCCGGTCTCTTTGCCGCCTCCGGATGCCGGGAAAAGTAACGTCCAGCCTCTGCGCAGCCCACGGCGTGCAGACACTGGGTCGTCGTCGAAGACGATGGGGACACTATATTCAGCCGTCGGCTTGTCCAATGCGAAGGCATCTGCCGTCCTCCGCTGGCCGGATCATTCGCCGCGCCCACGGCCTGCAGCAGTTGTTCCTCCACCGTAATTCCGAGCGCCAGACAAAGCGCCCGATCTCGATAGTAGGGGAAGAACCAGTCGTAACCTGCCTTCAGCACCATGCCCGCAGCCACCAGCATCGCCTCATGCCCGGCGCAGGAGATCTGAAAGAAGCTCCTTTGCTGCTTCTTCAGTTGAATCTCGCGATCGTCCGTTCGCCGCGACAGGTACATCAACCGATAGAACTCAATCCACTGCTCGCGGCTCAATCCCACCTGGCTGCTCTGCTTTTGGCTCTTGCTCCCGGTCCCCTCTTGCGTCATCACAAGGGTTCTCTCTCCGCCAGTTGCGCTTGTTCCCAGCGTACGCTCCGCGGCCCTTCCATGAAGTCCATTCCTCTGCACCACAGCGAGTTTCCTCCTTCACGAGCCATCGAAGATTCTACTCACTTTCCCAGTCTCCAGAGTAGTCCCTCTTTCCACAAAGATAGGCCGGATAGCAGGAAACCGGCCACCCTCCGGCGGGAGGATTTTTGCCGGCCCAGAGCGCCTGGACATTCCCGAACAATCTTGGAGCCCTGCGGCAGACGCTCTCCAGTATTCTTTACGTTGGAACTATTCTCAGGATTCCATGATTCGATGATGATCTTTCTCACTCCCGTTCCACATCTGACCGCCTCGATTCCCCAGGACGAAGACTTCCTGAGGCATATTGAGAGCGGCTGGCGGCTGAACTTCTCCAACTTTGTCCAAAATGGCGTTCCTCAGATTCTATTCGCCCTGCTCCTGGCCTTCCTCTTCCAGTCCATCGTCAGCTTCTTTATCAAGCGCCTGCGCCACCACGCCGATCTCCAGGTCGGCAACCATCATCGCGCCGGCCAGCTCCGCACCATGGCTGCCATCTTGCGCGCCACCTCCTACGGAGTCTCCGGGTTCTATGTCTTCACCCAGTTGTTGAGCGCCCTCGGCGTCTCCCTGGGCCCCTTCATTGCCTCCGCCGGGGTTATCGGTTTGGGGATCAGCTTTGGAGCCCAGTCGATTTTCAAGGACATGCTTACCGGCATCTTCATTCTCCTTGAAAACCAGTACTCCGTCGGAGACAACATCCGCATCGCCGGCCTCACGGGAACGGTGGAAGACCTGAGCCTCCGCGTCACCCGTCTGCGCGACAGCGACGGCACTGTCCACATCATCCCCAACAGCCAGATCACCACCGTCTCAAACCTCTCCCGAGACTTTGCCGTGGGCACGCTCAATATCTCCGTCGATGCAAGCGAGAATCCAGACCGGGTTCTCTCCATTCTCCGCGGTCTCGCCGGCGCCCTGCGCAAAGACGAAGCCTTCAAAGATGTTGTGATCGCCGAGCCCAGCATTCCCGGCGTCGGCAAAATTGACAGCTATGAGGCCGTCTACCCTATTAGCGTTCAGGTGATGGTGAATCAGCGCGATGCGGTTCTGCGCGAACTGCGCCGCCGCGTCCTTCTGGCCTTTCACAAGGAAAAGATCATGCTCGCCGCCACCAACAGCACGCAAATCATCACCGCGCCACACTCCGGCCCAGGCCAAGCTGATCCCGAACCCTCCCAGAACCCGACGACCCCCGCCTGACCGCCCTTCCCCTGGACAAACTTCGATCACCGGCTGCGAGAAGCCTGACAGCATTTCCAACCACGGCGATGCTCGGCGATTGATTTACAGCACGGCCCGCAACTGCTCCGCGCGGTCGATCGGGGGAAGGCAGGCGCCGCCACTGCACACCACCGCCACGCTTCCCTCCCTCTTCGGAAGATGCGGAAGTGTCTCGGCCAGCGCCGGCGGCAGCGCTCCCAGTTGATCCCAGCGCAGCCGGATCACACTCCGGTTCACCGCATATCGGGCCATTGCCGCTGAAAACAGTTCCTCGGCTCCGGCGCCATCTCCGATCACACACACCTGCTCCAGACCTTCTGCCGCTCGACGCAGCGCCAGCCCGAAGCTGGCCGCATAAAGTCCAAAGTGCTCGACAATCCCGGCAAAGGTCTCCAGCGTCTCTATAGCCCGCGTCTGGTACTCCTCTTCACCGGTCAACGCCGCCACGCGCAGCAGCGCCGTCGCCGCCGTGGCGTTTCCCGCCGGAGTAGGCGCATCCTGCAGCGGCTTCCGCCGCGCCGTCAGCGCCCCAATCGCCCCTGCATCCGCTTCGGCATCAAAAAAGCCTCCGCCGCTCCGGTCATAAAAAAGGGCCAGCATCGCGTCGCAGATCTGTCTGGCTGCCGTAAAGTACCGCATCTCGCCAGTTGCCTCCCAGGCATCCAGAACGGCGTTGGCAACGAAGGCATAATCCTCCAGCGTTCCATCCACCGGCTTGGGAACCGACTGCTCAGCGGATACCTCCCCGTAGGCCACCACATGCGCCATCTTGCCCTGCGCACTCCACACCGTCCGCAGCAGCCGATCCAACGAGCGCAGCGCAAACTGCACTGGAGCATTCAACCCCAATGTCCGCCCGGCCGTCAGATAAGCGGAGATGCACATCCCATTCCATCCCGTGTAGACCGTCTTATCCACGTATGGCGTCTTGCGGAGCAGCCTTGCGGCGTACATCTTCCGTTTGGCGCCGGCCAGCACCTCATCCTCATCCGCCAATAACGCGGGACCGGTCCGGTGGAGCACGTTCTTCTGCGGATGATGGTGCATATCGCCCACCACGCGCAGATCGTAGTACTTCTCAGCCGCGGCAAACTCGTCGGCAGCCAGAACTGCGGCGGCCTCCTCCCGTGTCCAGGTAAAGTAGTCGCCATCATCTTCCAGGGACACGTCCGCATCCTGCGACGCATAGAACCCACCGCGCTCGCGATCGCTCAACCACTCATCCATCCAGCGCAAGATGTCCTCGGCTACGCGCCTCAACTCCGGCGCCGACTCCATGGAGGCAAAGGTCTGCGCCGCGTGGGTATAGCTCTTCAACAGCTCGCTATTGTCATAGGCCATTTTTTCAAAGTGCGGCACCCCCCAGCGCTCATCCACGGAGTAACGATGGAAGCCGCCGGCCAACTGGTCATAGATTCCGCCCGCAGCCATTTTTCCCAACGTCACCACCGCGGCGTGCCGCGCCCGCTCCGCCTCCTGGCCGCCCCTGCCCGCCACGTCGATGAGAAAATCAAGGGCAGCCGGATGCGGGAACTTTGGCTGTGACCCAAACCCTCCATTGCGGGCATCGAACTGCTTGAGCATGGAATCCAGCAGCTTCTCCAGCAGCGCGACTCCAGCCTGGCTCCCGGGCGCAAGTTCGCCAGCCGGCGCCGCTCGTCCCGAGAAGCTCTCGTTGTGCTCGATGGCGTGCATCACACCGTCGGCGGTCTCTTCCACCTCGGCGCGCCGATTTGCAAAGGCATCCGCCATCAGCAGCAGCACCCGCGGGAACCCTGGCCGCCCGTACCGATCCTCGGGCGGAAAATACGTTCCGCCAAAGTACGGCCGTCCCTCCGGCGTAAGAAACGCCGTCAACGGCCAGCCTCCCTGCCCGCTGATCGCCGCCACCGCTGCCTGATACCGTGTATCCACGTCGGGCCGCTCGTCCCGGTCCACCTTCACGGCCACAAACCGCTCGTTGATGATCTTCGCCGTCTCCGGGCTCTCATAGCTCTCGCGGTCCATCACATGGCACCAATGGCACCAGACGGCTCCTACGTCGAGCAGCACCGGCTTGTTCTCGCGCCGGGCTCTGGCAAAGGCCTCCGCTCCCCACTCGTTCCACTTGACCGGCTGATGCTGGGCAGAGCGCAGGTACGCGGAGGCAGCCTGGCTCAAAGAATTGAACTGTATGTCATGCTTGGGAGATTGATCGCTCATCGTCCCTTAGTCTAAATGCGCGGCTGAAACTTCCATCCTGACGTCCCGCGCACGCCCGTGCCAAGCGGCTGGTCCCAGCCGTATGTGCATGGAGCATTCGCATGGAGCGATGCCGGCCCTGGCGCCGTTTGCCATTCTTAACCTACGCCAGCAAATCTGGCTTGCCGCCGAAAGCGCTTTGCCATGGCAAGCGCCGAGCGAGCGTCCTACCGTCTCCTACTTCGCAACGGCCGTCGGATACCACTGCTCCAGATCCGCATGGAACTGCTTCAGCGCCTCCACGTTCAGATACACCATGTGTCCCGCCGGGTAATACCCGAACTGCACATTGGAAGCGATCGAAGGCGGCAGCATCATCTGCGCAATATCGTGCTCGGTGCTGAAGAAAGGAGTCGCCAGGTCAAACCAACCATTCGCCGAGTACACCTTCAGGTGCGGGTTCTTCCGCATCGCATCGCCCAGGTCGATCACCGTATCCGGCATCTGCTGCGGACGCCCAAACCCGGGTCGCGCGCCCGAAGGCTGATGTTTCCAGTCCCAGGCCCTGTTCACGCCCGGTCCTTGCAAATAGTAAGGTTCCGAGTCCGTATACTTCAGCTCGTTCTGCAGGTAGTTGTGGAACGCGCCCACAAAGGCTCCCGAAATCCCCGAATCCGAAGGATCAAACCCTGGATTCTCGCCCGCCGCATCCACATCGAACGCCTCGAACCGCGCGTCATAGCGGCCCAGAATCTGGTCGTCGTCGCGGAACAGCTCCTTGCGGAAGTGGATAGCCGGAATTCTCAGCTTGGAGTCCTTCACATACTGCACGCTCAGCCCCGTAAACGCCGCCACCTGCTTTGCCGTTGCGTCGAATTCCTCAGCCGACAGGCCATCGCCCTGCTCCAGCGCCGTCGCATACGGGCCACGCGCAAAATCCCTCACCTTTTGGACAAAGTCCTTCATCGTGCCGGTATGCGGAACCTTGTTGTAATACCAGGCAATCGCCGCATAGCTAGGCAGGTAATACTCCGTCGCCAGATCATATCCCGGGCTCATCACGTTGTAGTTCAGGATCGACGAAAGAAGCACTACGCCATTGAACTCGATCCCATCATTATTCAGTGCGGCTACCAACGCCGCCGACCGTGGCGTCCCATAGCTCTCGCCAAACAAAAACTTCGGCGAGTTCCACCGGTTGTTGATCGTGATATAGCGCGTGATGAACTTCTCAAACGCCTTTACATCTTCATCCACACCCGCAAAGTCTTTCACGGTTCCCTTGCCCGCCAGGCGAGAAAACCCCGTCAGAGGCGCGTCGATAAACACCAGGTCCGTCTTGTCGATCAAGCTGTACTGGTTCGGCACCACCGTAAACGGCGCCGGTCCTGTAGCCTTCGGACTGTCCGTCACCACCCTCACCGGCCCCACCGAGCCCATATGGAGCCACAGGCTGGCCGACCCCGGGCCGCCGTTGTAAAGGAACGTCACCGGCCGCGTACCCGGAGCAGCACCGTCCTCCGTATACGCCACATAGAACATCGTCCCAATCGGCTTGTCAGCTTCATCCTTGATCAGGAGCGTCCCCGCCGTGGCCGTGTAATGCACCGTCCGCGCGCCTGCCGTCCAGTCGTGCTTGGTCTCCACCTTCACTTCCGCCGGCACAGGCAGCGCGCCCCCATCCTTCTTCTCCGGCTGCGCTTTCTCAGCCTGAGCATCAGGGTTGTGCCGCTGCTGCGCGTCCTGCGCAGCAGCGCTCGGCAACAACATCATCCAACCCGTCAGCGCCAACGCCGAAACTCCAGCCACGCGAAGCCCGCCTCGGAAACCTCTTGCCATCATTTTCAAGGAACTCCTCCTGAAGATCTGTTGCCGCAAACACGGCGCCTGTTGATAAGACCATATACGAGTGGTGGGCGCCAAAAGTCTCGCTCCGGCCGCAACTACCAGTTCCCACCCCACGTCAGGGCCTGTAGCGCATCCCCTCCCACTAGCAAAGGTTATGCGAAGATAAGCGCAGGCCATGAGCACGCTGTCGCCAAACGAGACCCTCTCCGAACTGCTTCATCGCGTCTTCGGTCACAGTGACTTCCGCGCCCACCAGCGGCAGGTCTGCGAGACTGCCTCCGCCGGCCGCGACGTTCTCCTGGTCATGCCCACCGGGGCCGGCAAAAGCCTCTGTTATCAGCTTCCGGCTCTCGCCCGCCGCTCCTCTGGAGACTCCGGCGCCGCTCTGGTCATCTCCCCCCTCATCGCCCTCATGGACGATCAGGCCTCCAAGCTCGCGGCACTCGGCCTGCATGTCGCCCGCGTACACTCCGGCCTGTCTCGCGACGAGGCCCGCCAGGCCTGCCGGGACTATCTCTCCGGCGGCCTCGATTTTCTCTTCATCGCCCCCGAGCGCCTCCGCGTCCCCGGCTTCCCGGAGATGCTGGTCAAGCGCAAACCCTGCCTGGTCGCCGTGGATGAAGCGCACTGCATCTCCCAATGGGGCCATGACTTTCGCCCTGACTACCGCACGCTCGGCCACTATCTTCCCGCCCTTCGCCCGGCTCCCATCCTCGCCCTCACGGCCACGGCGACCCCCACCGTCCAGCGCGATATTCTCCTCCAGCTCGGCCTCCAGGATCCCGCCATCTTCATCACCGGCTTCCGCCGCCACAATCTGGCCGTCGAGGTCATCGAACTCTCCAAGCCTGAGCGCGCCGGCTTCGCCACCAGGTTGCTGCAAGCACCCAACTCCCGTCCCGCCATCGTCTACGCCCAGTCCCGCCGCGACGCGGATGACCTGGCCAGCACCCTTCACCAGCACTTTCCCACCGCTGCCTACCACGCCGGCCTTGACCCCAGCACCCGCGAGAAGGTGCAGCGAGCTTTCTTGTCCGGGAAGCTCGAAGTCGTCGTGGCCACCGTCGCCTTTGGCATGGGCGTCGACAAGGCCAACATCCGCACCGTCGTCCACGTGGCCCTCCCCGGATCGGTCGAGGCGTACTACCAGGAGATCGGCCGCGCGGGCCGCGATGGCCTTCCCTCGCGCGCCATCCTCCTGCACGGCTTCGCGGACCGCCGCGTGCAGGACTTCTTCCTCGAAAAGAACTACCCACCCACCTCTGACCTGGAGTGCGTGGCCGAATCCCTCCCTGCGGAGTTCACCCCCGTCGACGCGCTGCACAACGCGCTGGTCAAGAAACGCCTCGCCATCGACCGCGAAGCCCTCGACCGCGTCATCGAGAAGCTCCTCATCGCCGGCGTCTGCCAGATGGACATCAACGGCGACATCTGCCGGGCAGACGACCCACCCGCCCGGCAAAAGAACCAGCCCACCTGGAAGTCCGCCTATGAGGCCCAGGTCGCCGTCCGCCGCGCTCAGGTCGACAGCATGATCGCCTTCGCGGAGTCCACCACCTGCCGCATGGCCAGCCTGGTGCAGCACTTCGGCGACACCACAGACAAGCTCAAACCTTGTGGCCTCTGTGACGTCTGCAACCCTGCCGCCGGCGAAGCCGCCAACGCCGCTCACCAGCCCTCACCCAAGGAGCGCCGCTGGCTCCTCCAGATCCTCTCCGCCCTCGATCACCGCAGCACCTCCACCGGCAAGCTCTTCACCGAACTCAACCTGGCCAAAGACCGCAAGACCTTCGATGCCCTTCTGGACGGCCTGGCCCGAGCCAGCCTACTCACCTTGACCAACGAGACCTTCCGCACCGAGGACAACCGCGACGTCACCTATAGAAAGGTGACCATCACCCACGACGGAAGAGCCGTGGTCTCTGACGGCGACGACGCAGCTATGGACACCGTCTGGCTCCGCTCCGCCATCCCCGCAGCCTCTCGAAGGAAGACCTCACCCGCCACGAAATCGGAGGAGCGAAGGCGAGCCGGCGCCCGGCACGCCAACTCTGGGCTCACCCGCTTCGGGCGTGCAGACTCCGGGCATGCAGACTCCGATCATGCAGGCTCCGGGCCACGCCATCCATCCTCACAGGACAATGGCCCCCTTACCCCCGCGGCGGAACAGATCCTCCGTCACCTCCGCAACTGGCGCACCGAGACCGCGCGCCCCAGCCAAACTCCGGCCATCCTCATTCTGCCCGATCCCGTCCTGCGCTCCATCGCCGTCTATGCTCCACAGACCCTCGCCGGCCTCCACGCGGTTCCCGGCATCAGCTCCGCCAAGGTCGAGCGCTACGGCGCGGAGCTGATCGCCATCTGCCGCGGCCAGGAGTATCCCAGCGCCGGCACAGCCCGCCGAAGCCCCGGTCCTGCTCATCAGGACGCCGGCCCGACCCGGCCTCAGCAAGCCCCGGCGTCAGCAAAACGCCTCCAGCCTTCGCTCATCCCCACCACCTCTGCCAAGCCCCAGCCGACCGGCAACGCCGCACCACCTCCCTCTCCTTCGGCACCACTTCGAGTCCGGCCAACCGTTGCTCCACCCACCCCAACACCGCTGCAGCCCACCCAGCTCACCCCCGCGCAACTCACCCTCGAAGCCCGCATCAAGGACTGGCGCCGGGAGGCGGCCAAAGCATCCGGCCTGCCCACCTTCTTCATCCTCTCGGACACCCTGCTGCATAGCATCGTCCTCAGCAGACCCAGCTCCATGGAGGCTCTTGCCTCCATTCGCGGCCTCAGCCGCGACAAGATCTCCGAGTTCGGCGCCACCCTCCTCGGCCTCTGCCAGGCCAACTCTCCGCTAAGCGAACCATCCGGCAAATAGACCTCTCGTACAAACCTCTCCATCGGACGATAATCACCCTATGGAAACCTCCTCCTTCGGAATCGCCATCATGGCTGCCGGCAAAGGCACCCGCCTGAACTCCGCCCGCCCCAAAGTCCTGCACGAGATCGGTGGCCAGGCCCTGCTGCTGCACGTCATCGCCGCCGCCAGATCCCTCGTCCCGGCTGCACAGATCTACTGCATCATCGGCCACCAGGCCGAGGCGGTTCGCGCCGCCGCCTCCTCCACCGGCGTTCACTTCGTCCTCCAGCCGGAGCAGCGCGGCACCGGCCACGCCATGCAGCAGCTTCGCCGGCACTTCGCTGCGAGCGGCCAGCCCGCTCCAGAAAACCTTCTCGTCCTCTCCGGCGACGTCCCCCTCATCCAGCCCGCCACCCTACAGGCCCTCTGCAGCTTCCACCTCGCCGAACGCGCGGCCATGACCATTCTCACCGCCGTACCACCCAACCCTACAGGCTACGGCCGCGTCCTCCGCACCGCGGACGCCTCACCCGAGGTTCAGGCCATCGTCGAACAGAAGGCCCTCACACCCGCCCAACTCTCCGCCCCGGAGATCAACTCCGGCATCTACTGCTTCCGCACCTCCGCGCTCTTCTCCCACCTCGACTCCCTCTCCACCAACAACGCTCACGGCGAGCTGTACCTCACCGACGTCGCCGCCCTGCTCGTTGCCCACCGCGAACGCGTCGTCGCCCTTCGCTCCTCCGGCCCGGTTGAAGAGGTCCTCGGCGCTAATACCATCGAGGAGATGATGCACCTAGACGCCGCCATGCGCCTGGCCACCGCCCGCCGCCTCATGGCCCAGGGCGTGACCATCTTCCGTCCCGAGACCTCGGTCATCGACGCTACCGTCCAGATCGGCCCGGACACCATCCTCCAGCCCTTCGTCCAACTGCTCGGCAACACCCGGATCGGCTCCAACTGCCGCATCGGATCCTACAATGTGCTGGAGAACACCCAGCTTGGGGACAACGTGCTCATTCGCCCCAACTGCGTCATTGCGGACGCAATCATCGGGGACGACGCCAAACTGGGCCCCTTCTCCCATCTCCGCCCCGGAAGCCAGATCGGCCCGGAGGCCCACATCGGCAACTTCGTCGAGACCAAAAACGCCAAAGTCGGACGCGGCTCCAAGGCTAACCACCTCGCCTATCTGGGAGATGCCACCCTCGGCTCCAACGTCAACATCGGCGCCGGCGCCATCACCTGCAACTACGACGGAGAGAAGAAACACCCCACCACCATCGGCAGCGGAGCCTTCATCGGCTCCAACTCCACCCTGGTCGCCCCCATCACCATCGGCGACACAGCCTACGTCGCCGCCGCATCCTGCATCACAGAAGAGGTTCCTGCCGAATCTCTGGCCCTCGGGCGGAGCCGTCAGGTCAACAAACCAGGCTGGGTCAGCGCCCGCAAGCAGTCCACCAAGAGATGCGACTGACTCGGCGCCAAAAGTTGCCGATCCAGCCGCCAGATGCAAACGAATGCTACCCAGCAACCAACCGGTTCGCCGGGGCCGCCGGGAACAGTTCACAATCGAAGAGGAGTGAGGATGCGGGAGATACTTTCGGACACCCAGTTGCAAGCCGCTATAGCCGGCCTGCCCGCCTG
>JAKAQS010000319.1 GCA_021819585.1 Acidobacteriota bacterium | reverse complement strand
CCAGCGCGTATAGAACATGTGCCCGCCGGGAAACTCATGCACCGAGAGCTGACTGGCGATCTTCATCGGCAGCTCGTTCTGGGTCAGCAACGTCCCCATGAACGGGCAGGACAGATCATCCCATCCATGCACCACCAGCACATCCATCTTGGGGTCGGCCGCCATCGCCTCGCGCAGATCATCCACCGCTCCTTCGCGCAGCGTCGAACCGGACCGGTCCCAGTCCCGGTTGACCTGGTAGGAGAGCGCATAGTACTGCGCATCGGTCTTCCACCCCACCGTGTTCGTAATGAAGTTCACCATGGCCGTCGTCACCGGAGCAACGATGCTCTCCAGAATGGGATCGTTGGACTGTTGAAAGGGCGCGTAGGGAAAAGGATCCGGCAGGGTCACATTCGAGTCATACACGCTGCCGATCGTTCCCTGTTCCCGGTGTACCTCGCGCAGATACGCCTCCGTGCTCAGGCGTCCGCCCGAGTACTTCACGAAGTTTGGGTCCAACCCGGTCATCTGCGTCACCTTGGCGATCATGGCGTCCGTAGCCGTCTTGTCCGCCGGTCCTTTGATCAGCGCCTCGGCATAATCGCCTTCGGTATAGGCAATCACCGGCTGCATCGCCGCGTCAGTGAGCTTGTGCTGCCGTTCCAGGTACGCCGCCGTAATGGAAGGCAGCGTGATCATCCACGGAATGGGCGACAGATTGCCATTGCCAAACGATGGATTCAGGTACGGGCTCACCAGGAAGATCCCATCCATCGCCACGCCCAGCGTTGACTGCATGTAATGCGTCATCCGCGGCACGCGATACCCGCCGTAGCTCTCGCCGATCAGATACTTCTTGTCCAGCAAGCGGTCATTCTTCACCAGCCACTTGTAGATCACCAGCGACAAGTACTGAATATCAGGCGTGGGAGAGTAGAACAGCTTCTTGGCCTGCGCCTCAGGCACCAGAGCCCGGGAGAACCCCGTTCCGATCGGGTCAATGAACACCTCATCGGTAAAATCCAGCCAAGTTCCAGGATTGTCGGTCAGCGTTGCCGGATCGCTGGCCGAGTCGCCCTGGTCGGCAAACGCCAGATGCTTGGGGCCGATCGCTCCCATGTTCAGATACACGCTGGAAGCGCCCGGCCCACCGTTCACCGCAAACAACACCGGCCGGTCCGCAGCGCCCTTGTCGTGATCCAGGACATAGGACGTATACATCACGTCGCCGGTCGGCTTTCCCTTGTCATCGGTCAACCGGATGGTTCCCACCGTCGCCGTATAGTGCAGGGTCTTGCCATGCACCGTGATCGTCTGCTCCACGGACTTGTCCGGCGGCAGTTCGATAGCCTTGATCTCGGCCGGCGTCAGCTCCGTGGCGGGCTTGGCGGGCTGCGCCGAAGCAGGCCCGTTCTCTGCGCCCGGGTGCGGATGCTGTGCCGTCGCGAATGGCAAGGCCGCAAACAGGAAGATGCTGGATAGCAACACCGGCCTCAGCGGCAACGCCGGGAGCGGACCAAGAAGCGACATGGGGAGAGAGAAACGTTGCAAGCTCATGTCGATTACTTTACTCTGAGGGCGCATCCTCCGGCCATCCGGGGAGCTTATTCTTTGCTCTCCACATCCCAGCCCCGCATCTGGCCGAAGGCGAGGCTCTCCCGCTGGACGAGGCCCCACAGGCTCCCTTACTCACTGGCCGGCATGCGCGCCGAGGCAAAGCTCCTAACCTGACCCCGAACCCTACTCCGGATTTGGAGAGTCGTTCGTCGCTCCGCCCTCCGCCGGCTCGATCTCAAAGCTCACGCCCTGCGCCAGGGGCAGCCTGGTTCCGTAGTTGATGGTGTTGGTGGCGCGGCGCATGTATTGCTTCCAGGCATCGGAGCCCGACTCGCGGCCGCCGCCAGTCTCCTTCTCCCCGCCAAAGGCCCCGCCGATCTCCGCGCCTGATGTGCCGATATTGACGTTGGCGATCCCGCAGTCCGATCCGGAGGCGGAGAGAAACCGCTCCGCCTCCCGCATGTTCAACGTAAAGATCGACGACGAGAGGCCCTGCGAGACATCGTTGTGCAAGGCAATGGCCTCCTCCAGCTCGCGATACTTCAATACGTAGAGGATGGGCGCAAAGGTTTCGCGCTTCACCACCGGGAGCTGCGCCGCGACCTCCACCAGAGCTGGCCGCACATAGAACGCAGCCTCTCCGCCGACGGCCTCAACCTCGATCCGCTCGCCACCGGTGATCTCGGCTCCTGCGCTGCGCGCCTCCTGCAGCGCGGCCTGCATGGCGGCAAAGGAGCGTTCGTCGATCAGGGGCCCGACCAACGTTCCCGCTGCGCGCGGATCGCCCACCGCCACCGAGCGGTACACCTGCTGCAACCGCGAGATCAGATCCTCATAGACGGACTCGTGGACGATCAGACGGCGCAGCGTGGTGCAGCGCTGGCCTGCGGTTCCCAGCGCCGCAAAAGCGACCGCGCGCAGGGTAAGATCCAGATCCGCGCTGGGACAGACGATGGCCGCGTTGTTGCCGCCCAATTCCAGCAGGGCGCGCGCAAAGCGCCGGGCCAGGCGTGGCCCCACCGCCCGGCCCATCGCCGTCGAGCCGGTCGCCGAGAGCAGCGCAATGCGCGGCGAGTCCACCAGCAACTCTCCCAGCCTTGCCCCGCCCAGCAATACCGAGCACAGACCCTCCGGGACGCCACCCACCTTCGCCGCCGCGCGAAGAAAGAGAGCCTGCACCGCCAGCGCCGTCAGCGGAGCCTTCTCCGAGGGCTTCCACACCACCGCATCCCCACACACCAGGGCCAGCGCCGCATTCCACGACCAGACGGCCACTGGGAAGTTGAACGCCGAGATCACGCCCACCACTCCCAGCGGATGCCAGGTCTCCATCATGCGATGGTCGGCGCGTTCGGAAGCGATGGTCCGTCCCTCCAACTGCCGCGAGAGGCTCGCGGCAAAGCCGCAGATATCGATCATCTCCTGCACCTCGCCCAGACCCTCGGAGAGAATTTTCCCGGTCTCCAGCGTAACCAGCCGGCCCAGGTCGGCCGCCCCGGCACGCAGCTCCTCTCCGAGCGCGCGCACCAACTCCCCACGCCGGGGCGGCGGCACGTTGCGCCAGACAAGGAACGCTCGATAGGCTGTCTCGATCGCCTCCTGCGCCTCCGATTCACTCGTCTCCCGCAGTCGCGCGATCACCTGCCCGGTGATCGGCGTGCGCACCTCGAGCTCGGCAGCCGAAGACTGGGACACGGATCCTGCCGCGTTCGCCGACATCTCCTCCACTCCCAGCCGCGCCAGCAAGGGGCGAACCTCCTCCAGCAGCGAAAGCTCTTCCAGCACAACCGTATTCAGCGCCATCTCATCTCCTTTCATCTCTCCTTTGAAAATACCCTCAGTTTGCTTCAGGCAGCGGTTCCAAGGTGACCTTGAAACCGAGCTTGTGCAGGCGTTTCATGAAGTGGCGCTGGAGCTGCTCTTTATTGATCTGGTCCAGGTAATTGC
>JAKAQS010000318.1 GCA_021819585.1 Acidobacteriota bacterium | reverse complement strand
GGATACGGCGGACCGCCATCTGCGCCTGTTGGAATCAGGCGGCGTCTGTTTGTACAACGCCGACACCATCCATCCGGGCGCCCCTGCCGAGGGCGTGGCGTTGTGTCCGTTGCCGGTCTCTAGTATGGCGGATATCAGCCGCAACAAGATTGCACAGAACACTCTGGCGATCGGCGCCGCTCTGAGTCTGATGGGCATCGAGTTCGGTGCTCTGGAGAGCATTCTGGAGGCACAGTTCCGCAGCAAGGGCAGCGCCGTCATCCAAGAGAACGTCACCTTGGCCCGTGCCGGCTACGAGTATGCCGCGCAAAACTTCAAGCCCTTCCCCCAGGCTCTTCCCTCTACGGAGAAGAGATATGCGGCCCTCAGCGGAAACACGGCGATGGCCATGGGGGCTGCCGCCGCCGGCGTGAAGTTCTATTGCGCCTATCCGATGAGCCCGGCCACGGGTGTTTTGCATTGGATGGCACAGCATGGCCGCAAGGCCGGCATCATGGTTCGTCAGGTGGAGGATGAGATTGGGGTCATCAACATGGCGATCGGCGCTGCGCACGCCGGGGCTCGTTCCATGTGCGCTACCTCCGGAGGCGGCTTTGCTCTGATGAGCGAAGGTCTGGGACTCTCCGCGCAGGCGGAGATTCCCGTGGTCGTCATCGACTGCCAGCGCGCCGGTCCATCGACGGGTGTTCCCACCAAGACCGAGCAGGGCGACCTTTGGCAGATGCTGGGCGCGGCCTTTGGGGACTATCCTCGGGTGATTGCCGCTCCGCTGGACATCGCCGACTGCTTCACGCTGATGGCGGAGATCTTCAATGTCACTGACCGCTTTCAGTGCCCCGGCATCGTGCTCTGTGATCTTCTGCTCTCCGAGGGCCGTCTCAGCGTCGAACCGTCGGTGCTGGACTTTGCCCCGCATGTGGATCGCGGCGCCTTGATCACCAGCAATGGCGCGGGCGGCATTGAGCCGTACAAGCGCTACAAGATTACCCCCAGCGGCGTCTCTCCGCGGGTGATTCCGGGCGTTGCCGGCCACACCCATGTGGTCTCCAGCGATGAGCACGACGAAGATGGAGTGTTGATCAGCGATGCCTACACCAACCACGCCAAGCGCCGCGCCATGATGGAGAAGCGAATGCGCAAAGTGGAGGGCATCGCCGCAGCCGTGGCGCCGCCGCAGTTGTTGGGGCCGGAGGATGCCGAGGTGACTCTCGTTGGCTGGGGATCCACCTACGGGGTCATCCAGGAGGCCTGCGAAATGCTCGGCGAGCAGGGCATCAAGGCCAACCACCTGCCTATTCGCTGGCTGGTTCCGCTGCATGGAGACGCGATTCTGGATGTGCTCCGCAAGATGCGCCATACCATCATCGTGGAGAACAACTTCAGCGGCCAGTTTGCCCGCTACCTGCGCAGCGAGACGAGTTTCGTCGCCAATGGCCACATTCGCAAGTACGACGGCGAGCCCTTCTTCGCGGAGCATATTGTTGCGGCTGTCAAGGACCAGCTCGCCGGCCGGACAAAGCTCTCCGTGCCGGCTCATGAAGTAATGGTGTAAGTGAGATAACGCTCCCACATGGAAGCCCCACGGAGCCTTCCTGGGAGAGAAAACGAATCAGGAGAATCTCGATGGCGACGGAAATCATTACCCCAAACACAATCACCATGGCGGACCTGAAGGGCCGCGTCGAACCCGATTGGTGCCCTGGCTGTGGAGACTATGGGGTTCTTGCCGCGGTTCAAAAGGCACTGGTCGAGCTGCAGATACAACCGCATGAGGTCTGCACCATCAGCGGCATCGGTTGCTCTTCGAACTTTCCCGGGTTCATCGAGACCTATGGGATGCACACGCTCCATGGCCGCGCACTGCCGGTGGCTACCGGCGTCAAGATGGCGAATCATGCTCTCACCGTGCTAGTGACCGGCGGCGACGGAGACGGTTTCGGTATTGGCTGCGGCCACTTCGTCCATTCCATGCGCCGCAACGCGGATCTGACCTACATCGTCATGGACAACCAGATCTACGGCCTCACCACGGGCCAAACCTCGCCCACCAGCCGCATGGCCATGAAGACCAAGAGCACGCCGTTCGGGAACGTGGAGAACCCCGTGAATCCTGTTGCCCTGGCTCTGGCCGCGGGGGCCACGTTTGTCGCCCGTGGCTTCAGCGCCGATCAGAAACACCTGACCGAGCTGATCAAACAGGGCATTGCGCACAAGGGCTTTTCGTTTATTGACGTCTTCAGCCCGTGTGTCACCTTCAACCACGACAATACGGTCCAGTGGTTCCGGCCGCGGGTCAAGCGTCTGGAAGACGATCCCAGCCATGATCCTTCCAACCTGGAGTCTGCTTTGGCCAAGTCGCACATCTGGGGTGAAGAGATCCCCATCGGAAAGTTCTTTGAGCGAACTGATCAGGCATCGCTCCAGGAGATGGAACCCGTACTGGAACTGGGCCCGCTGGTGTACCAGAGCTATCGAATTCCGGCCGAGATTGCCCGCACCTTCGTCGAAGAACTGATGTAAGGAGTTGGCTCAAGCCCGGCCAACGAACTCCCGTGACTCCGTGGAGACTTTGATCTTCTCCCCTTCCTTGAGAAACAGGGGCACGCGAATCTCGAGCCCTGTCTCCAGACGCGCCAGCTTGGCGCCGCTGCCGCTGGATGTGTCCCCACGTACGGCAGGTTCGGTGTAGGTGACATTCAGCTCAACAAAAACCGGTAGCTGCAGTCCAATTGGATTCCCGTTGTACTTGTGGATCTGCACAGCGGTTCCGTCGATCAGATAATCCAAAGCGTCTCCCAACATCTCGCCGCGCAGAGTCAGGGTCTCAAAGCTCTCCTGGTCCAGGAAATAGGAGCCGTCGCTGTCGCTATACAGATAAGTGGCGGGGACCGAGACCATGTCCGGCTCCTTGAACTTGTCTCCCGCCTTGAAAGACCTTTCAAAGACGGCGTTGGTGAGCAGATTTCGCATCTTCAATCGCACCAGTGTCTGCCCGCCGCGCGCGGTCGGCGTCGTGATGTCCGAATCAAGGCAGACGTAGGGTGCATTCTCAAACTCGAACATGATCTTGCGCTTGATGTGAATTGCTTCGATCAGTGCCGCCATGAACTCCTCCGGGGAGTGTTTCCAGGAAGTCGTCCTGGGATGCAACGCAGTTGGGTTCAGCGCGCGTATTCCTGGTCCGCTCTTGAGTATATAAGGCGTCGTCGCCACATGGGACGGCTCGCCCATGGGCTTCGTTGCCGGGCTCAGGCGACTCTGCGATTATCAACGGAGAAGCATGAATCTCGCCTGCCCAACCAGCCATCAAGCAGTTCAGCCGTGGACGGAGCTCCCGGCCGCGATGCGTCTGCTGGCGGAGCGCCATCCGAACTCCGTCCTGCTGGAGACGGCGCGCTTTGATTCCGTCAATCGCTATAGCTATCTCTTCCTCAAACCCATCCAGGTTCTTACGGCGATCTCGCTCAAGGAGCTTCCGCAGTTCTTT
>JAKAQS010000066.1 GCA_021819585.1 Acidobacteriota bacterium | reverse complement strand
GCTGCCGTTGAGACGGTTGAGTGTGGAAGAATGCGGTGCATTCTCCTCCAGCTTCAATGAGGCGGTAACATCGATGGTGGGGCTGCGTCTGGAGCACTGCCCCATTGCTTATTGGGCAGCGGGCCCATATTGAGCACGAGCGTCCCTCCATTTGCGATGTCAGCCTGACGAAACCATGGCTTGTCCCATGGCTTTCCGTTAAGATACGCGGATTGAATATAGATATTTTTCTCTGAATTGTGACGAGCCTCGACCATAAAGGTTTTGCCGTTGCCAATGTGAATTGCGATTTGATTGAAGATTGGGCTTCCCAGGATGTAATTGGGGCTGGAAGGATCTACCGTGTAGAACCCCATCGCACTCAGTACATACCATGATGACATCGAACCCTGATCGTCCATTCCGGGAAACGCATAGCCGGTTCGGTCGCTGCCGTACATTTGTTCCAGAATTCTCCGGACCAGCGCCTGAGTCTTCCACGGCTGCCCGGCCCAGTCATAGTAATACGCGGCCTGCTGATCCGGCTGATTGCCCTGCACATACTGCCCAACGACTCCGGTGCAGTCCTCACAGATTCCCTTTGGGCGATAAGGTGTATCGAAAAACTCATCCAGCTTTGCGGCGAACTGCTCGCGCCCGCCGAGCAGATGGATCAAACCCGGAATGTCTTGCGGTACAAGCCATAAGGTGGACCAGCCCGAGGCTTCTTTCCACATGAAATTGTAATATGGCTCACGCGGGTCAAACGGAGACACCCACTGCCCATCAGCAGTTTTGCCGCGCATGAATCCGATCGAACGGTCAAAGAGGTTCTGGTAATTGTAGGCCCTCTTCAGGAACATATGATAATCGGCGATCTTGCCCAGCTTCTCAGCATAGATCGCCAATGCGGCATCGTCCCAGCTATATTCGAGTGTATTTGCCACTCCCGACTTCCCGTCCGCGTAGAGTGGGTTGCTCGCCGGAATCACATCTGAGATCCAACCATGTTTTAGGTATTCGCCAAGATACGGCCGCGGACCATTCACATCCATCGCATTCTTGCGAAGGTACGGATAGACGGCTGCCCAGTCAAAGTCAATACCGCGCTGCCAGTCGCCAAGGTACATAAGGACGGCGTGATCGCCATGAAAGGACGTTTCCATGTAGCCATCCTCCCGCGCCGCGTCAAGTTCCGAGCGTAAGATATCGAGCTTCACCTGAGGCTCCAGGAGCGTAAGCAGCACTACCTGGTTGCGGCCGGTATCCCACAGCGGTACGGGGCCGTATCGGTCATAGGCCGCTGTTTCGACGACCCCATCGTGGCCCGTGAATTGCTCGCCCTTTCTGGCAATCAGTTGGGGGCTCGAAAAGGCAAGATAGAGGCATGAGTAAAATAGCGTTTTTCCCTTTTCCGTTCCGCCTTTCACCTGAATAAGGTTTATCTTTTTAGCCCATGCCTCTTCAGCTTGGGTTCTGATGCGCTTGAAGTTCCAATCGGGATCCTCCGAATGAAGCCGTTGTTCCGCCACCGCATAGCTTCTTCCGGAAGCGATTCTAACCAGGATCTGCTCACCCGCAGTGGTCACAAACTGCAGATACGCGCCGGCATAACGGCCGGAGATGCTTTGCGCCCCTGCCTTAACCTCGCTCTTGCCGATCATGGGCCTGCGCAGATCCTCCTTCGCAGGAGGAATCTCACGGAACGTCCCGAAGGACACGAATGGTCGCGAGAACTCTGCGACAAAATACGCATCGTCAGGATTCACCCCAATGTGTCCGTTTCCCGCGCAAGGCATCTGCCCACGCACGGAATGGTCATTCATGACCTCTACGGTTCCACCTAATCGGTTTAGATCCAGCAGGATATGCGCTCTTTTCGTGGCGGGGAAGGTGAATCGATAGAGGCCGGTCCAGGTGGTAACGGTCATCTCTGCGCGAATGTTGAAATCGTTCAGAAAGACGGAGTAGTATCCTGGGGACGATTTCTCCTGAGCCTTATCGTAAACCGATGAAATGCGTTCCGGTGGAACCGTCCAGTCGCCCACCACAGGCATGACTGTTGGGCCATCCTGGGATCCACTCGAGAACCCGATGATCGTCCTGTTTGGATAATAATAAGGCGTTTCGACTTCCGTTGAGTATGACAAGGCTTGATTGCGATTGATAGGGGCGAAGATAGTCGATCCATGCGGAAGGACCGCACCCGGCGATGTAAATCCGGCATAAAGTTTCTCGCCTGGCGGCGGAGCATTCCCAATCAGTTTCTGTTTGTCGAGAGGGGCCGTGCCAACTAACCCGTTTACATAATCAACTGGACGCTTTTTTGAGGTCGCCATCTCTTGCGGCCATACGCTGTGCAAAGAGAGGCAAATGAAACAAACACACGCCGCCAACGAGTTGGCTTTCCTTTGGGAAAACATATTTCTACGCTCCTTCGTTCGCGTCCGACAAATGCCTGCGCGGCAAATAGCCTGCACTCTTACTCGGCCTCATAGTCATGCTGTTATGAAAGCGGCAACCCGTGTCATTTGTTCCACATCGATTTCATCTCGTAGACTTCAAGGCGATTGATGCTCCCTGCGCCAGGCTCCATGCCGAGTTCCAGTCCCATGCTGTTTGTAGACGCCGGGATCGTCTTAATTTCGTAGCGCGACGCTCCAGGGATGAACAGTTCTGCCACGGTCTTGTCAATCAACAGCTCCACCTTGCCTTGCCCGTTAGCGAGGCCGTCGAATTGAACCGCCCCCAGTTTCGTTCCCTGGTAACGCAGCAGCAGTTCGCCGCCCTGCTTCAGACTGACATCAAGCTTCACATGGAGCGGGACCGGACCAATCTTCTCCAAATTACGGTTTGCGTCCGCGAGCGCTGGAGACAATTCCCGCCAATGGACCAGATCCTTGCTTACCGCATGCCCCCAATACATAAAGTCGGTATCCCAAGTTATCCCGAATGGACAGGCCTGCCAGAACAGGTGGTATTGACCGCGATAGAAGATTGAACCATTAACATCGTTGCTTCCCCCTCGCTTAACTGTGAAATGAAACCAGGGCCGATTGCGCTCTTTTTATAAGGACGCCGCACCTTCAATTGCGTTGGATTGATAGATACGATCCAGCCCCGCACTCGTGCCTGCGCATGACAGCGTAATGGTTTCTTTCTTGGATTCGCTGACGTCGATGAAGACCCAGTAGTCACTGGATGCGCCGTCGAACAGCGCGGTGAACTCGCGCTTTGCAACACTTCCAACCGAGATTCGCACTAGCCGCGGGATAGCTTCACGGCCGATTGGGATATTCAAATAGCGATCGGTAATCTTTATTGTCCGGCACTCGGCGGAGATCAACGTTGACAGCGTCAGAAGGAAAATGCCAAGCAGGAATGAGCAACGAAGCCGTGGTCTTGGATTCAGACGGACAGCGCACTGCGGACTGTTGCGGTTCTGACGACAAATCCATCCCTGCATTTGCACAAGCACAATTCCCCTTAGACGCCACTCGCTATTGCCGCGACTGCTTTGCGTCGAACGCGCAGGCCAGGAGGCTGAAGCCGGCGCCTCGGATGCGAAGAGATCCTCGCGTCCTTTGGTCACGGCCTTGATCTTCCCGCCTCCCTGATCACCTCCCGGTTATGCCCTAGAGCGGCACGATGAAAATCAACCGTTCAATTGAAGCTGCTCTCTGAGCCTGATATCTTGTGACGAACTGCCAATCATGACTTCCAGGGGCCCCGGCTCCACGGCGAAGCCTGAGTTTGCTTCGTTCCAGTAGTACAAAGACTGATTCTCATAGGGCAACTCTAACTTGCAGGTCTTGGTTTCGCCCGCTTTCAGGTGGATGCGGTCAAAATTGGCGAGTTGCTTATAAGGACGCTGTATCTTCGACTCCGGGAAGTTGACATACAATTGAACAATTTCGTCGCCCTCCCGCTCGCCTGAATTTGTCAGCTCAAATGTAAGAACAATTTTGCCGCCGGGATGGAGGGAATCACTGCTCAGTAACAGATTCTTGTATGAGAAGGAAGTGTAGCTAAGGCCATAGCCAAATGGATAGAGCGGTGTGCCGTTGAAGTACATGTAAGTACGGCCATGACGGATGTTGTAATCGTGGAAGTCGGGCAGCTCGTTGACTCCCCGATACCAGGTGGTGCTCGTTTTGCCGCCAGGCGTGTATTCGCCGAAGAGGACATCGGCCAAGGCATGCCCCTGCTCAACGCCGAGGAAGAGACCGCCTACGATTGCCGGCAGGTTGTCCTGTTCCCAGTTCACTGCCACAGGACAGTTGGAGCTGATGACCAGAATGGTCCGCGGATTCGCCTGAAACACTGCGCGCACCAGCTCGTGCTGCGCGCCTGGCAGGTTGATGTTGGTGCGATCCTTGCCCTCGGAATCGATCTGTTCATCGTCTCCGACAAATATCAAGGCAACATCGGCTTCCCGTGCCGCGGCGACGGCCTCGCGGAACAGGGAGGGATCTTTGTCGCCCTTGACAGTGCATCCCAATGCATACGCCACCATTGCATTCGCCCCGGACTGATGCGCGAATGGCTGCTCCGGGGTAAGGCGGAATGACTCGAATACAAAGAGGCGTTCTTTGCCTCCAACAAAGGCGAGATACACTGTGTGGACACCGCGAATTCCATCGATCGGGCCAGTCACATTGACCCAATTCTCCCAAGCGCCTGTATTGGGGACATGGAGCGTGGAGACCAGCGGTCCATCAATGCTGTCAAGATGCACCTCAATGGTTCCACCCGCGGTTAGGCTGGCGACGCGCGCATGAAACATGGTGGCGCCATCGAACTGGACACCGGAAAAGGCCGCCCAGGAGCCGTTGCGGATATTGTCGAGGATCTGACTGCCTTCGCTGCCGCCATTTAGTTTCAGTTCGCCAGAAGTTTTGATTGCATCTCGGGCGTTTTGATGGCGGTTGGGGCGACTGGGAACGCCTAAATACTCCTGAATGCCTTGAAGCGGAGACACTCTGTGGTTGGGGCTGCCGCTGTAGTTGCCCAGCTCGCAAACGTCCGCCATAGGACCGATAACCGCAACTTTCTTGATTCGGCTCTTCTCCAGGGGCAGGGTATTCTTTTCGTTTTTGAACAGTACGATCGACTGGCAAGCAACCTCGCGAGCCAGACGCAGATGCTCCGGGCTTTCCAGACAGGAAACGGGAATCGCGTTATAGGGGTTCTGTTCGGGTGGATCGAACTCGCCGAGGAGAACTCGACCCGTAATCGCACGGATCAGCGCTTCATCCACCGCCGATTCGTCAACAAGCATTCCGTCAACGGCATCGCCTAAGTACTTGTGGAGAGTATCGCCGCAATTGATCGAACTGCCGGCATTCAGCGCCAATGCCGCGGCCTCGGTATAACTGGCGACAAAATGGTGGGAGTCGAAGATGTCTTCGATGGCATCGCAGTCGGAGACGACGTAACCCTGAAAACCCCACTGCTTCCGTAGCAGGTCGGTTAGAAGAAACCGATTCGCGCTGGTGGGTATACCGTTCATTCTGTTGTAGGAACTCATGACGGTGAATACGTGCCCCTCTTTGACGCACGCCTCGAAGCCGCGGCTGTAGTATTCCCAGAAACTGCGTGGATCGACTGTTGCGGACGTTACTTCGCGGTCGTTTTCGGTATCGTTGGCGATGAAATGTTTGGCGCAGGCTATGGTTTTCAGGTAACGGGAATCCTGCCCCTGCATGCCGTAGACCGTTTGAACGGCCAATTGTCCAACCAATTCAGGATCTTCACTGTAGTTTTCTCCGATGCGCCCCCAGCGCGGATCCCGTGTGCCCATGTTGACAGTGGGCGGCGAGAACATTGCCAGGCTCTGGCCATCTTTTTTGTGCCAGGCCCAGATTTCGTCGGAGACAGCCGTAAAGACTTGCTCGATCAGAGAGCGATTCCACGTACAACCCAGGGCCAAGGGCAAAGGAAAGGAGGTGACAGGACCATCATGAATGAGCCCGTGCAGCGCCTCGCTTC
This sequence comes from Acidobacteriota bacterium, assembly GCA_021819585.1. Classification (GTDB taxonomy): domain Bacteria; phylum Acidobacteriota; class Terriglobia; order Terriglobales; family Acidobacteriaceae; genus Granulicella. The sequence goes on along the minus strand of JAKAQS010000066.1, from coordinate 10,887 downwards.
CATAGTATTTGAAGGCCGGCAACCCTACCCGGGGTACGGCGGGAGCTGTGGAGCTAAACTGCGGGATCTTTTCCGCCAGCGTGAGCTTACTCACGATTTCCGCAGCCCGCTTACGCGCCTTGTCAAAATTTTCCGGTGAGATCCCTCCCACGGCGATTGGCGGGAGCGAGTTTGCCTGCGCCGACAGATCGGTTGCACTTCCGCCCATGCATTCCGGCAAGGGCGCAATGACCGAGACGGCGCCCGCACCGGCTAATCTCAAGAACTTACGCCTGGTGAGGCCACATGAATGTTTGCTGAGTTTCACCACAGGAATGTCCTTTCCGAGAATGGATCAAAAAACGACTGACATCTAGATTCACCGGCCTTCCTTTATGCAGAAGCGCAAAAAAAAAAGCCTCTTCGATTTCGCCACCGATCATACACAATAGCGCTAACGAGTGGCAATGGTTTTTCAGGTTGGCTCCGGAAGGGCTTCCGCGGAAGTCGGGGCGCCGAGGGGGCCGGCTCATCCAACTCCTGGTGGCAGGCGTCAAAGTGCAAGAAGATCGGCCCGCATAACTACCAGATTATAAGCTGGATAATAGGGGTGCTGCGCCTGTTTGCCATTCTGGATCCGCTCTGCGGAGCCGCAAGACCGCGCTCGTCATAGTTGCGATGCTCGACGCGGCGTGGCGCCCATACCGGAGGCCGAGCAACGTTCGGCATGGGAAAACTTCGCCGTTACGTTATCGCTATCGTAACGCCTGTGGCGCAGCGGCTGGGCTATGCAGGAGAACCTATTCTCGATGCTGGATCTTGAAAACAAAAAGGGCGCCATGGAAGGCGCGCCCTTTTGCATGGTCCGCTCGGCATCCTCGCCGCTTACAGATCCTTGACGCCATCCACAAACGCCTTGAGCTTGCGCGAGCGGCTAGGGTGACGCAGCTTGCGCAGAGCCTTGGCTTCAATCTGGCGGATGCGCTCGCGCGTCACCTGGAAGCTCTGGCCCACCTCTTCCAGGGTGTGTTCGCTGCCATCTTCCAGGCCAAAGCGCATCTTGATCACCCGCTCCTCACGGGGCGTCAGCGTGCGCAGCACCTGCGAGGTGTACTCCTTCAGGTTCACCGAGATCACCGCGTCGGATGGGCTCACGGCCATGCGATCTTCGATGAAGTCGCCCAGATGCGAGTCTTCCTCTTCGCCGATGGGCGTCTCCAGCGAGATGGGCTCCTGGGCGATCTTGAGGACTTTGCGCACCTTGGCCACCGGGATGTCCATGCGCTTGGCGATCTCCTCGGAGGATGCCTCGCGGCCCAGCTCCTGCACCAGTTGCCGGCTGGTGCGGATCAGCTTGTTGATGGTCTCGATCATATGCACCGGAATGCGGATGGTGCGGGCCTGATCCGCAATGGCGCGGGTGATCGCCTGGCGAATCCACCAGGTGGCGTAGGTGGAGAACTTGTAGCCGCGCCGGTACTCGAACTTGTCCACCGCCTTCATCAGGCCGATATTGCCCTCTTGAATCAGGTCCAGAAACTGCAGGCCGCGGTTGGTGTACTTCTTGGCGATGGACACCACCAGACGAAGGTTGGCCTCAATGAGCTGACGCTTGGCCTTCTCGGCGTCCATATCGCCCTGGATGATCTCCCGCTGGGTGCGCTTCAGGGCGTCGTGCGAGATGCCGGCGTCGGCCTCCATGCGCTCCAGATCGATGCGGCAGTTCTTCTGCTGCCGGCGATACTCCTTCTTGAGCTCCTCCGAACGCGACGCCTCGTGCTTGGCCTCCAGGGAGCGAATCTGGCGCTCCAGCGTGCGCATGGAGTCCAAGGTCTTGTTCACCTTGTCCAGCAACCGCTTCTTCTCGCTGTTGGTGTACTTGAACTCCCGGACGATCCGCGAGACGTAGACATTCTCCCGGCCCATCAGCCACAGGTTCTTGCGCGCGTAACGAGCCTTGGCCTTGGCCTCCTTGCCCTGTGGATCCAGGTACCGGGCCAGATACTCCGCCGCCTTCTTCTGGTGCTTGACCAACTCATCGGTTCGGGCCACCGTCTGCTTGACGCGCGCCGCAAGGATCTCCTCGGTGAGCTCCTCTTCGTCGAAGGTCACCACTTCCTTGATGTTGCGCACGCCGCGCCTCAAGTCTTCGCCCAGACCGATGATCTCGCGAATCACAATGTTGGAACGCGAGACGGCCTTCATGACCCGAAGCTGGCCGCGCTCAATGCGCTTGGCGATCTCGACCTCGCCCTCCCGGGTGAGCAGCGGAACCGTGCCCATCTCGCGCAGATACATCCGCACCGGATCGTTGGTCTTCTCCAGAGTGCCCGGCGTAAGATCCAACTCGACGTCGTCAGACTCCTCTCCCGGTTCGGAGTCCACGTCGCGCTCCTCGTCGCGCGAGCCGCGGCGGCCTTCCGTCAGGACATCGATGCCCTGCGTATTGATGGTGGCCATCAGGTCATCGAGCTCGTCCGGCGAGGTGATGTCCCCCGGAAGCAGGTCATTGACCTCACCAAAGGTCAGATAGCCCTTCTCCTTGCCGGCGTCGATGATATGCTCCACGTCTTCTTCGTACTTATCGAGTTCTTCAGCCACTGAGGCGCTCCTATCAAGAAGGCTCGCGCAGGACGGAGCCTCCTGATCAATTGCGGGGGAAGGTCTTGCGCCGATCTCTCGTTGCGCGCAGACGGAGGTCTCCCCGGGTTGTAGCGGGATCGCTGGAACGAGGATGCGGTCAAGGCCGCGGGCGCAGGCGGAAGTTCTCAAGGGTGAGGCTTCGGCGACTCGGGGGCGCGCACGTCTCCAGCGATTTTAGTTTACCACACTCATAAGACGTTTCTGTTGAGGGAAAAGATGCCGGAAAACCTAAAGTTGCCGGGCAAAGATCAGGTCGCTGCACTGCCGGCTACCCACCTGGAAGAGCCGCGTCCCCACCTCTCGAAAGCCGTTGCGGCGGTAAAATGCGATCGCCCGGGAGTTTCCCGCATGAGTGCCCAGCAACAGCCGGCTGCCGCCCAGAGCGCGGGCATCCGCCAAGGCAGCATCCATCAGCGCCTGGGCAGGACGAAGATTGGCGATGATCCGGCCGTAGGCGTCCAGCACCGGAGCCGAGCGAAAACGAGAGAAGAGATAGATGCGCTTCAACTCCACATCCGTGGGCAAAACGGGGAACGAGGGCAACTCCGGGGCGCAGATCAAAACGTAGCCCACCACTGAGCCGGGCTGGTCCGGGCAGCCAACCGCCGGACCCGTGACGGCCAGCGTCACGCGCGAGCCAGGCTCGGCCAGGTAGTGCGCGTAGACCTCCACCGCGTGGTGCTTCCGGGTATGGGCCACGATGTCGGGCCCAGGCAACATCCAGGTAAAAGCCTCCAGAAAGGTGGCCGCTCCGGTCAGGGCCAACGCGGGGGCATCCTCGACCGTCGCCGGGCGCAGGGTAATCGTCTCGATCCCCTCAAATGCAGCATGCTGCATCGCGGAGGGGGTAGAGGCGCCGGAGATGGAATTTTCTGACAAGAACGATCCTCGCAAGAACGATCCTAGCCCAATCTTCCCGCCGATGGATATCCCCGGGAAAGACTCGCCGGCGCGCTCTGCTTCCACCCCGCCCCGCCCTGTCGAGGCGCAGAAGATCGGAGGCCCTTCCTTCCATCCCCAGCCTTGCGCATTCCACACTCTGCGGAAGAATGTTTCGGCCCACCTCAACCCTTGAGGTAGCTTGGAGTAGTAAGAACGGAGAGATCTTTGCAGCCCCTCAAACCACAGCCACGGAAGGGATGGACCGCCGAAGAGAAGGATCTTGCCTTTTTGCGCCTGGCCGAGGAGATGGCCGCCGACCGGCGTGTTCCGGAGGCCCTGCGCGAGTTGGCGCAGGATGCTCGGGTGCAGGTTCGCCGGGCGGGCGTTCCACCCCCAGAGGGCAGATGCATTGTGTACTGGATGCAGCGCGCGCAGCGCGGGCGCGACAACCATGCGCTGGATGTGGCGATCGCCGCCGGCAACTCTCTGGGCCTGCCGGTGGTGGCTTACTTTGCCGCCATCAGCAACTTCCCCCACGCGAACCTGCGTCACTACGCCTTCCTCGGCCAGGGGCTGCCGGATGCCGCCGAGGAGTGCGCCGAACGGAACGTGGGCTTCGTCCTGCGCCGCGCGCCCCAGGAAGATCCGCTGCGCTTCTTCACCGACGTCAAGGCGGCGATGGTCATCGGCGATGAGAATCCGTTGCGCGGGCCGGAGCTCTGGCGGATGAATATCGCCCAGCAAATCAAGGTTCCCTTCTGGACCGTCGATGCCGATGTGATCATCCCCTCTCGTCTCCTGGAGAAAGCCCAGTTCAACGCCGCGGTGGCGCGTCCGCGGCTGCTGCGCGCCCTGCCGGGGTTTCTCACCCCTTACGCCAATGCCGGCGCTCAGATCCCCTGGCGCCGGCCGCGCGGCCTCGAAGCCGAAGACGTCAAAGGCGATATCACCCGCGGCTGGACCGAGCTGGACCGCAGCGTGCCGCCCGTCGAGGCCTGGACCGGAGGCAGCCGCGCGGCGCGGCAGCGGCTGCAGCACTTCTGCGCCGTCATCCTGCCCGGCTACCCCGATGATCGCAACCATCCGGAGATGGATGGGAGCAGCCGGATGAGCCCCTATCTGCACTTCGGCCACATCGGGCCGCAGACCATCGCCCTGGCCGTGGAGGAGGCCGCGGCGCAGCATCCCAAGAAGCTGGAGGCCGCCCGCTCCAGCTTCTTCAATGAGCTGATCGTGTGGCGCGAGCTGAGCGTCAACTTCGTGCGTTATCAGCCGGACTACGACTCGCCGGCCTGCGCCGACACCTGGGCACGGAGAACAATCGAGGAGCACGATGGCGATCAGCGCCCCCTGCTTTACAAACTGCCCCAGTTGGAGCAGGCCCAGACCCACGACGAGCTGTGGAACGCCGCCCAGATCCAGATGGTGCGCTTTGGCTGGATGCACAACGTTCTGCGCATGTACTGGGCCAAGAAGATCCTGGAATGGACGCCCAATGCGCGCATTGCGATGAAGGTGGCCATCTACCTGAATGACCGTTACCAGATCGATGGGCGCGATCCCAATGGCTACGCCGGTATCGCGTGGTCCATTCTGGGCAAGTTCGATCGCGCCTGGTTCGACCGGCCCATCTTCGGCAAGCGCCGCTACATGTCCGCCGCCGGCACCGGCCGGAAGTTCCTCTCTGCGCTCTACATCCAGCAGATGCGCTCCCTGGATTAACCGATTAATTAACCGATTAACCGCTTAACCGCCGCTTCGCCGTCCCCGGGAGGGAGCCTCGGCAGCGCCGGCCGCTTACCCCTCCACCCGGCAGATGAGGCACTTCAGGTAGCCCGTCTCCGGAAGCGTCAGAATCTCGGGATGATCCGGTGCGGCGCCGCAGCGCTGGAGAAGTTGAACCTTGCGGCGCGCGTCCGATGCCGCCGCGGCCACCAACGCCGTGAACTCCTCCATCGAGATGTGGTGCGAGCAGGAGTTGGAGATCAGCGTGCCTCCGGGAGCCAGCAGTCGCAGTGCGCGAAGGTTCAGCTCCTTGTAGCCGCGCAGCGCTCCCTCCACGGCGCGCTTGGACTTGGCGAAGGCCGGCGGGTCAAGCACGATGGCGTCAAACAGTCCCGCGGAGGATGGATGGCGTGAACCGCCCGCTCGCGCCGTGTCGTCCAGGTGGCGGAGATATTCAAAGGCGTCGGCTTCCATCCAGTCCACCTGACAGCCTGCGAGGAGCGAAGGGTCGTGGGCCTGGTTCAGGGTCAGATTGCGCTCGGCCGCCTCCAGCGCCGAGCGGCTGGCGTCAACCCCAGTCACCTGAGCACAGACCTGGGCCAGGTGAAGCGCAAAGCCGCCCTGATAGGTGCATACGTCCAGCGCCCTCGGACCGTCGGCGCCGGATTGTCGCGCCGAAACCGCCTCCGCCACGGCGCGAGCCGCGGCGGCATAGTTCAGCCGCTGGTCGAGAAAAGCGCCTGTCTTCTGGCCGGCAGACGCATCGTAGTGGAAGCGCAGGCCATTGAGGGCAAAGATGGTGGAACTGGGCGGCTCGGCCTGGGTGCTGAACAGGGCGCCGGCAGGCGGAGCGGGAAGCTCCTCCAGCTCCCGGACGCGCGCGTCAGGACGCTCCCAGATCGTCAGCTCACCCCTCCCTTCGCCGTCCACAGAAGCCGCGCACAGAGCTTCCACAAAGACGGAACGAACATCCTCCTGCGCTGTGCCCTGGATGAGCAGTTGCAGCAGCACAAGATCGTTGTAGCGGTCGGCAACGATGCCGGGAAGGTTGTCGGCTTCGGAAAAGACGATGCGGTGCGCATTGTTGGCCGGCGAGCTGGGTGCAAGCCTGCGGCGCGCCTCGATCGCCTCGGCGATGCGGGTGCGCACATCGGCCAGATACTCCGCACGAGTCAGCCCCAGCCGGGATGAGACCAGCCGCGCCGCGATCTGCGAGGCCGAGGAGTAGAGCGCCGTGCCCAAAGGCAATCCGCGCGGATCCAGCAGCGTGACCAGCGAACCGGGCGCGCCTTCCTGCTCGGCGGCAAGATCCGAGCGGTAGACCCAAAGATGGCCCGAGCGCAGGCGATCCGCAGCCCGGCGGCTAACCGAGAGAGTACACATACAGCCTAGAGTACAGAGAAGACTGAAGGCCACCAAACTGCCCACATTGCCGTAGCCCGGCGTCACATGCGGCCGAAGGTCCACGGGCCACAGCGGTGCTTCCTTACGCCGGCCACCGGAATCCACGGCAACACCCCGGCGCGAACCGCGGCGCTATCGCGTCCCCTGTTCCGCTGGGCTGCCGGCAGGACGTTCCGTGGCTTTCTTCAGCGGAGAAGACGCTCTGCCAAATCCGGGTAACGGGATACACCGCCCTGCGGATGCCCTGGGGCGAATATAGGCCCGGCGCCGGCGCACAGGGTAAACTCCCCTCAAAATTCCCGGTGCCGCGCCTGTAAAATCTCGGTGATGGACAGGAAGCGCAAGACGCGGAAGTTTCTTGAGACATCGCTGACCGGATTGGGTCTGTTGACCTCGCCGATGTTCAACAAGGGAACCGCCTTTCCAGAGTCCGAACGGGATGAGTTTTCCCTTCATGGGTTGCTGCCACCTCATGTGGGCACGCTTGACGAACAGGTGGAGCGGCGGCTGAGAGCGTTTCGCTCCCTTCCCGACGACTTTGCCCGCTACACGCTGATGTGCGACCTGCAGAACGTCAACGAGACGCTCTTCTACGCCCTGGTTACGCGGCACGTCGAGGAGATGCTGCCCATTATCTATACGCCTGCGGTGGGTGAAGGCTGCCAGCGGTTCTCCGAGATCTGGCGACGGCCTCGCGGCGTCTTCCTCAGCTATCCCAACCGCGAGCGCATGGAGGCCATCCTCAGCCACCCCCGCTACGACCATGTACGCTGCATCGTGGTCTCCGACGGCGAGCGGATTCTGGGGCTGGGCGACCAGGGCGCCGGCGGCATGGGAATTCCCATCGGCAAGCTGGCGCTGTATACCGCGCTGGCCGGAATCCATCCCATGACCTGTCTCCCGGTGCTGCTGGATGTCGGGACCGACAACCCCGCGCGCGTCGCCGACCCGCTCTACATCGGCTGGCGGCAGGAGCGAGTCCGGGGCGCGGAGTATGACAAGTTCGTGGACACCTTTGTCCGTGTCGTTCGGAAACGCTGGCCGCATGTGCTGCTGCAATGGGAGGACTTCGCCGGCCACAATGCCCGCAGACTCCTGGACCGCTATCGCGACGTGCTGCCCAGCTTCAACGACGACATCCAGGGAACAGCCGCGGTCGCCGTGGCTACCCTGCTGGCCGCAGTGAACCGATCCGGAGTTCCCCTGGCCGAGCAGCGCGTGGTGGTCTTCGGATTCGGATCCGCGGGACTGGGCATCACCGAGCTTCTCACCCAGGCGCTGGCCGGCTCCGGCCTCAGCGAAAAGGATGCCCGCCGGCGCTTTTATGCCGTGGACAAGGATGGGCTGCTGGTGGAAGGAATGCAGGGCGCGGCCCATGATCCTGCGCAAAGCCCGGGCCAAGCTCCAGACCATGCCCGGCCGGCCTACGCGCGGCCGCTCAACGAGGTTCGCGATTGGCGGCGCGGCGAGCACGGAATTGAGCTACTGGAGGTGGTGCGACGAGTGCGGCCCACTGTCCTGATCGGGGTCTCCGGCCAGGCCGGCGCCTTCACCGAAGAGGTGGTGCGCGCCATGATGGCGGGCCTCCACGGCCGGGGTGGGCAACCGGCGCAACCCGTGATCCTGCCACTCTCCAACCCCACCAGCCGCTGCGAAGCCTCACCCGGCGACGTCATTCGGTGGACCGGCGGCCAGGCCATCGTGGGTACGGGCAGCCCCTTTCCGCCAGTGGAGTTTGGCGGAAGAACCCTGAAGATTGCCCAGACCAACAACTCCTACATCTTCCCGGGAATGGCGCTGGGGATTGTCAGCGCCCGGGCCAGACGGGTCAGCGACGGCATGATCATGGCCGCCGCCAAGGCGCTGGCCGCCCTTTCGCCAACCGGAGAGGATCCCCAGGCAGCTCTGCTGCCCCCGCTCGACTCCCTGCGCGAGGTCTCGATGAGCGTCGCCGTAGCGGTGGGCAGGCAGGCCGAACGCGAGGGGCTCGCGGCTGTCACCGGTGAGGCGTTTCTTGAAGATCTGGCCGCCAATATGTGGGAACCGGTCTACCTTCCCTACCGAAGAAGATGAAGAATCTGCTTCCCTTGGCCCCGCTCCCGCCACGGAAAAGCCACTGGTCCTGCCAACCTGGCGATAGCGCCGCAACATTTGGAGAGAATTTGCCGTCTAAAAGTATAGAGGATTTTGGGTATGACCCGGACTAACAGATGTCTCCTGCTCGCTCTCACGCTCTCGACAGTTTCGACCTTAGCGTTTGCACAGGCTGGCGACCAGGAGGGCGCGGCTCCTGGCTACCCGGCCACTCCAACTACGCAGTATCCCTACCAACAACCCGCGCCAATCCAGCAGCCTGCAACCACCCAGCAACCTGCGCCCATCCAACGCACCACGGGTGGCCAGCAGTACCCGCAGCAGTACCAACAGTACCCACAGCAGTATCAGCAACCGAACCAGCAATACCCGCAACCGAACCAGCAGTACCAACAGCAGTACCAGCAGCCTAACCAGCAGTACCAGCAGCCGGCGCCCATCCAACGCACCACGGGCGGTCAGCAGAACCAGCAGCAATACCCGCAGCAGAATCAGCAGTACCCGCAGCAATACCCACAGAATCAGCAGTACCCACAGCAATATCAGCAACAATACCCGCAACAGAACCAGCAGCAATACCCGCAGCAGAATCAGCAGCCAGCTCCGACGCAAGGCGCTCGGGGCGCCAAGCAAAAAGCAAATCCCGATTACCAGAACCACTTTATTAGCCAAGTGACCGCTGGGCAGGTGATCGCTCCGGCACATGGCACTGCCAGCGCTGTGCCCGCGACCGGGGTCTTTCTCCGCGTCGCCCAAGGAGCCAGTGTCCGGGTAGACGAGATCAACGATACGGAGATGAAGCTGGACGTGACCCGTGGGGTCGCCAACGTAGCCGTGCATAATTCGGTCAAGCGTGCTGAGCTACTGGTCGATCTCCCCGGCGGCGAGACCGCGATGGTCAAGGACGGCTTCTACACCTTCAACGCCAGCACGGACACCATGCGCGTGCTCAAGGGTGAGGCCTACGGATATCCCGGCGACCACATGAGCCGGAAACCGATCAAGGTTAAGGAAAAGCACGCCATCTACTACAACGGACCCGAAAGCAAGGTCTTTGAATTCGACCCCAGCGAGGTCGTTGGAGACTTGGTTCCCTTTGGACCTCCCCAAGGCGCTAGCATGGGCAGCGGCGGCTTTGACGACGGCTACGGCGACCAGGCGTACGGCACCGGAGTCCCTTATGACTGGTACCTGAACGCGGAGCCTTATTGGTGGTCCTACCCCTACTGGTGGGATCCCGGCTGGGATTGGGGCTTTGGCCTCGGCTGGGGTTGGGGCTGGGGTGGCTGGGGTGGTTGGGGTGGATACGGCTGGGGCCGCTGGGGATACGGCGGCTGGGGCCGTTACGGCGGATACGGTCGCTGGGGCGGATACGGCGGCCGGGGATACGGCGGCTGGGGCGGCCATCCCGGCGGCTTCGGAGGAGGCGGCTTCCACGGCGGAGGCGGCGTAGCCGCCGGCCATGGGGGAGCCCGTTAGCCTCTTGCCAGCCTGAACTTGCTCCCAAACTTGCTTTCAGGAGCCCCTGCTCCTGAGACCCAACGCCAGGGCGGTCCAGAGATTTTTGGACCGCCTTTGGCTTTTCCCAACCAAGCCTCTCCGCTCTCTCGAAGCGTGCTCCGCGCAACATTCACGGAGATTCGGGATTTATAGAGAAAGAGGTGCCTTATGCGGCCCGTCTCCGTTCTCTTCGCTCTTGCCGGTTTGACCCTCTGCGCAGTAGCTCCAAGCCTCTGGGCGCAGAGCGGCTATGCCGGATCACCATACTACGGGACCAATCCAGCCCCGCAAGGCAACTACTCCACCCCGTCTCCGCAAGCTCCAGCAGGATCAGGCTACGCAACTTCCCCCGGCTACGCCCCCCAGTACGGTGAGTCCTACTCCGGGGCAGCTCAAGCTTATCCCAACCAGACTTATTCAAACCAGGCTTATCCGAATCAGGCTTACTCAAATCAGCCTGGCCCACAGACTGCCTACGCCAACGGCGGCTACGACAGCCCTGAGCCCGCCCAGGCCACCATGATGAGTGACGCAGCCTACTATCAGGCTCCCTATGCCTACTGAGGTGGTCCCGTTTGTGCGGACAGGTTTTTCTGGTTTTTAAGTGGGAACATTGCTCGTCGTAGTCGAGGCGGTGGAAATGTGAAAATCGGCTTCATC
>JAKAQS010000317.1 GCA_021819585.1 Acidobacteriota bacterium | reverse complement strand
AAGCAAGCTTGCCGGCCGCGGCTCCCGACTGCAACGACCGGCGCGGAAGATGGCCGCCAGGCAGGGGGATTCTACTCTGCCCGCGCGCCTGCGGTCCTGTCCGCAGGATTAGCCGCGGATACCACAGGTGCCCGCTCTCCAGCCGTCAGGGTGGTCCAGGGTCCGGCCTTCATATCGTGCAGGATCGGCTTCTCCCAGTCGAACTGCGGATGCGCCTTGAAGAAGGGCGCAGCGAGAAAGTCCTCTCCGCAGGGATGTCCCGCCCGCCCGATGAAGCTCATCCGGGCAGCCAGATCGGAGTCCATCACCTTGCCGGTCACAGCTCCGCCGGGGTTGAAGGGTGGGTCGCCCCAGACCGGTTCGCCGCGCGCGGAGGTCTCCTCATGCCCGCACAGGCTACGGACACCGGGGTCAACTTTGTTCTCAAACACATCCATGTGGTCGGAGAGATACGCCTCGGCCAGCGTGGTATCCAGCTTGCCGTAGTGCTGCTTCATGAACTGCAGCGCCCGGATGTGGCGCGCGTTCATGGAGCTCTGCGGGTTGTTTGGATCAAAGCCGGGCGTATCGTCGCGGATCACCAGAGGATCCTGGGAGAAATTGGCGCTGACAAAGTAGCCGTCCTTCTTCACGGTCAACGGGGTATGGCGCAGCCCCAACTCCAGATAACCGATCTCGCCCGTCTTGCGATCCCCAACCAGCCACGAGTTGGCATAGCCGCCGTTGTTGCCCTTGCGCATGATCGCAGCGTACTGCGCAATCGAGCTTGCATACTGCATGGCCTTGCGCGAGCGGTCGAACTCGGCGATCCCGTGTACGTCAAAGCCCTTGGCCATGGGCAGGGTGGTTTCGGTGATCATCAGCCCAGAGGCGTTCACGCCGAAGTCGTCCTGGCTGGTGATGATCCCCGGAGAGCCATCCATGAAGATCCGATAGCCGTGCTGGGGCACGATATCAAAGGCCACGGTCCAGCGCTCGCCCTCCGCATACGGCGACCAGTTGCTGTGCGCGATCACAATCTTCCCGCCCCGCGTGGCGGAGCCGGTGGCGATAAACGCACTGCACTTGCCGGGCGCTACCGCGGCCCGAGGCGCAGGCTTGCCCTCTTTGGCGTCGATCATGGGCAGGTAGTAGCCGGTAAGCTCTTGATCGCCGTTCAACGCCACCACGTCCCACAGGTCCAGCTTCGAGCCCTGCGCCTTCAACCCGGCGGCGATCCCCTTCAACTCCTGCTGGTACTCCGGATCGAGGTTTGGCCACAGGACGTTCTTGCCGGCCTGGCGGAAGAACTCCCACGGCCGCTTATCCAGATGCACCGCCTCCACGGCATAGACATGCACGTTGTCTTCAATCTCCCGCGCCAGCAGATACCCATGCTGGAAGCCGATTTCGCTGGGCGTTCCCTGCAGATGCACATAGGTCCACCCGGCTTGATGAAACTTGTAGGCTCCGTTCAGCCGCGCGTCCGGCGCAGGAGACACAGCAGCAGAGTGGGCGGCCAAAGCGGCGACTGGTGCGGTCGCGAGAAGGAACAGGGCGGCAAGACGCATCGACGGGCGCTCCTGAATGAGAGATGAAAAGACGAACAGACTGAGAGATGAAAAGACGGAAAGCGATGAGCCCTTCCGTAGATACCGGAATGGATACGAGTGTATGCCAAATCGTCCCCGGCATCCGCATAATTTAATAAAGCGAAAGGACCGGCAACCAAGGTCTGCGGCCCTTCGTGCCTGTATTCGCACAGCTCCCGTGGATTCAAACCCGCCACCGGCTTATCTTGAAGACGATGACGAACGGGTGAAGGAGTTCACCCCGGCCGCAGCCTCCGCTTGGCTGCGGATACTGACTCCGGGCAGGGATCGTCCGCTTCAGGAGATGTTCGGCCGGCGCCGGTCGTCTCTGGAGCGGAAAGACGCCAACCCAACCTCGGAGGCTTGCTCTCCGGCACTCGTGGATCGCTCAGCAGGTAGCATCGGGAGCCTGACTCCATGAACGCAAGCGGCACCGCAAATCTCACCATCGGCCCGGACTTTGGCCCAGACTTGTCCTCGACACAACCCCCAGCCGGCTTCAACCAGGCGCACCAGCTCCACCTTCGGGTGAGTTGCGAGTACATCGACAGGATGCTGCAGCGGATCGAGACCGTTCTGCGCAGCGAGCAAACCGGAAGCCCTTTCTCTCGCTACCGGATGGATATCAGTCCTGCCCAGGGCAGAGTCCTTGAGGACTACGTCCGCCGCCTCCGCTCGCAGCTTCTGGCCACCCTGGCCTGGCAGCGCATCCAGATTCCTCCGCCAGAGATACCGGCCACGCGCTCCATCGCTACCGATCTTCACTTCATCCAGATCGCCCTCTCCGAGCTTCGCCCTTACAGCATGCGTGGCTGCGGCGAACTCTCCCCGGCCGCGGCCGTCGAACTCAGCGGCATCGTCAGCGAACTCTCCACCATCAACCAGCAGATGATGCGCTACGTAAAGAATGAGCTGCAGGAGAGCCTGCGGCAACGCATTCGCAAACTCTCCGGCGACGGCCATGCTTCCGTCCTTCTTGGGCGCATCGAGCAGGCAGTCACTGCGCATGGCCTGGTTGAGTTCCGTCCACGCATTGATCTTCTCCTCGCTCGCCTGGAGAATGTGATCTTCGAGGTTGCCGTCTTTGGCCGCGTCTGCTCGGGAAAAAGCTCGCTGCTGAACGCTCTGCTGGCCATCGATGCGCTTCCGGTCGGCTCCAATCCCATCACCTCCGTTTCCACCCGCATCCAGCATGGCCCCGCTCTCGCCGCCGGCGTTCGCTTCGGCAATGGCGAGCCCACCTCCGTCAGCCTCGACCGCTTTCGGGAACTCATCTCCGAGGACGGGAACCCCGGCAACCGTGAGGGCGTCCGTGAGGCTGTATTGGAGACGCCCTCTCCCCGGCTGGCGCAGGGCATCGTCCTGGTCGATACACCCGGGCTGGGCTCGCTGGCCATCCAAGGCAGCCGCGAGACTCTGGCCTACCTGCCCTCCTGTGATCTCGCCCTGCTGCTGATCGATGCCGGGGCCACGCTCACGCTGGAAGACATCGGGACGCTGCGGCTGATCCACGAGGCATCCATCCCCTGTCTGGTCCTTTTGAGCAAGGCCGACCTGCTGGATGAGCCGGCTCGCCGGGCCTCCGTCGCTTACATCGCCGGCAAAATCGAGGAGCAACTGCACATCTCCATCCCCGTTCATCCTGTCAGCTCCCGCGACAGCTTTACAGAGATGCTCGATTCCTTCCATGAGGGCGAACTCCAGCCGCGTTTCCAGCACAGCCACACCCTCCGCCTGGAGTCCGTACGCAACAAGATCCTTCGTCTACAGGACGACGTCCTGGCCGCCCTGCGAGCCAAGATCGAGCGGACCCAGGCCATGGAGTTCGGGAGCGCGCCTTCACAGAACTCTGAGGCTTGGCTGGAGCCGGCCGCCCAGGAGACGATTGACTCTCTCCTGCTCCACGCCGCCAGCCGGCTCGCCACCCTTTCGCGCATCCTGGATGAGCGCA
>JAKAQS010000316.1 GCA_021819585.1 Acidobacteriota bacterium | reverse complement strand
AGCAGCCTGGCCCGGAGGCGTGGAACGTTCCCAACCGGCTTCTTGCCTGGGGATGGCTCCCCACATTCTTCAAAGAGTGGGATCTGGTCTACGCCCTTGACTACCGAACCGGCCTTCCCTACACCGCCATCAACGCGGACCAAGTCGTCGTCGGCAAACCGAACTCGTACACCTTCCCCGTTTATATGACCTTCGATCCTGGTGTTGAGTGGAAGTTTCATTTTGGCGGCTATTACTTTGGCCTGCGCGGTTTTTTCGAAAACATCACGGATCGGCAGAACCCCTTAGTGATCCAGAACAACATAGATTCCCCCGAGTTTGGCGTGCCTACCGAGCCCCTCGGCCGAGCCCTTTCGGCGCGCCTTCGTCTGATCGGCACAGACCCCAACAAGAGTGTTCACAAGAGCTGGTTTAGCCGCTTCTTTAAGTAACGTCTAGCGATGCAGACATCAGCGGCCGAGACGGGCGTCTACGGCGCGCCGGGCAAGGATTGGCTCATCGAAGGCCACGGCGTCGATCCGGACATCGTCGTCGATAAACTTCCTCCTGCCACCCACGAGGGCTCGGACGCGCAACTGCAAGCCTCAATCGACCTGCTCCAGCAGGAGCTCAAAGCTAACCCCTACTCCGTCCTGCAGGATCCGTCCTACCCGAACAAATCCTTTCAGCACACGCGGTAGCCAGCCGTCGTCGTCGGACCCTGTATAGCAACGCCGGGTCTTGAGGTCCGTATCGGAGCTAGTGGCCTCCATGCCCCACGCCCATGGAAGTAGCCCCTGGGCGCTTCCCGACAAGGCGTCTTTTCCAGCTACACGGCAAACCGATCTCCACTTCGGCGTATGATAGCGGCAATCGATATGTCAACCGTCTATGTCTTCGGTGCGGGAGCTTCGGTCGACGCCGGATACCCTCTGACCTCCACGATGGGCATTAGACTGCTCGAATACATGCGAAGTTCCAACGAGCGACAGGTTCAAACTTACGCAGAACATCTGACGGAAAACTTTGGCGAGCAACCGAACATCGAAGACCTGATCACCAGGATCCATTCTCAGATCGTCGCACTTCAGCACTCCAGGTGCTTAGAAGAACGAGCCAAGCGCACAACGACAGCGAGGCGCCGTGACTCAATCGTGTTCGCGCTCAAGGGGTGGTTTCGGCTACTTCAGTCCTCACCAGCCCCGAGCTATGCGATCTTCGCGAACAGCATCGTAAAGCGGAGCGACACCGTTATCACCTTCAACTACGACATATCCATCGAGCGAGAACTCAGGCAAGCCCGTATATGGGACCTCTCCGGCGGATACGGATTTCCCCTTGGGTATACAGAGACGCCGTCAGATGTTCGGGTGCTAAAGCTCCACGATAGCGTGAATTGGCTTATCTCGTTCTTTGACGGCGCCATTGGGGGGACAACATTAGTCGGCCCAACTTCTTCGATGGGGAACCATCCGGTAATACTTGAAGAGGACCGCAAGAATCTGGGATATGAGGGATTTTCTGGCCACACGTACACAAGCGGCGGCGGGCTCCCCTGCCTCATCCTACCCGGTCGCAGCAAGGAATTTTTCTACGACACATCCTTTGGCCGCGAGTTTGAGGACTTCTGGAACAGCCTATGGGCGCAGGCAGAAGGCGCACTGAAGGCCGCCGACAAAATCGTCATCTGCGGCTACAGCCTACCAGAAGCCGACCAACGTGCCCGCGATCTGCTCCTCCAACGGCCGCGGCGCGATATCGCAGTTCAAATCCTCTCGGGTAGCCAGTCAGAACCAATCGCAGATGAATTCAGGAGCCACGGTTTTAAGTTTGTTTCAGCGTTTCCGGGCGGACGTTTTGCCGAATGGTGTAAAGCACAGCCAAACATGTCTGGCACGGCCGTGAGGCCAGGCGAGATCTGAGGCAGCGACGGATCCCCGCGGCTTCCAAGGCCATTGCGTACCTGCAAGAACAGACGGAGCGTTGCATGGAATGCGATCATTGTTGCCTTATATCCAGGCTACGTCGAGTGAAGAAATGGGGAGTAGGGCGATCCGTTGCCGCCAAGCATGACAATTTATTCACATGGAGTTCCCGGCACTCTCTTTCTCCGTTCTACAATCGTCTAAGCAGTCGCATGTGCCGTCAGCATCCAACGCGCACCCTGCTCCTTTCCCTCGCTATCCTTTGCCTTGCCCTTCCCCTCTTCGCCCAGACGAAGGTGCCTTCTTTCCCCATTTTGTTCACCGTAGTAGACGAAAACGGAATTGCCGTTCGTGGGGCCGCTCTCACCATCACCCAGCCCAACGCGCCAACGGTTGAACTGCTTACTGACCAGTTCGGACACGCACAATTCGTTCTCACCTCCAAAGCTCTTTACCAGGTTCTGGCTGACAAGCAAGGCTTCTACCAGACCACCAAGGGGAACCTCGACCCGGCCATCCCGGAGATGCAGATCACAATGGCCCATGAGCAGTACATTCGCCAGAAGGTCAACGTCACTGCCTCAAATCCAGCCATCGACCCTCAGCAGTTCGCTGACACCTCCACGATGAGCATGCCGGAGATCGTCAACATCCCGTACATCGTCGATCGCGATATTCAGGATCTCTTTCCCTTCAACCCCGGCGTCATTCAGGATCCATCCGGTCAGGCGCACGTGGCCGGCTCCCCCACCTACGCTACCCTGGACGAACTCGACGACATGAATCTCCGCTCGCCTGACAGCGGCGATCTCTCCCTGCACGTCAGCACGGATGCGGTCCGCAACATCGTCATTGAAAGCACCCGTTATCCCGTACAGTATGGCCGCGCAACCGGCGGCATCATCGCTTATTCCAGCGGAATGGGAGACAACCACCTGCGCTTCAACGCAACGGACTTCCTGCCCTCCTACATACTCAATAACGGCGTCCACTTTGATAAGTTCATCCCTCGAATCACGGTCTCCGGGCCTGTACGCAAGGACCACGCCTGGTTCTTCAATGGCTTTGATATGGAGTACTCCAGCGGATACATCATCGGGCTGCCCGCCAACGCGGACACTGATCCGCTTTGGGACGAGAGTGACCTCCTGCGCTTCCAATTCAAGCTCACACCGCGTAACAATCTCTTCGCCTCGGCGCTCTTCAACGACGATTACTCCCGCTACAACGGGCTCTCCACCCTGATTCCGCAGGCCAGCACCACCAAGACGGACACTGTCGCCTGGCTGCCCTACTTCCGCGACCAGCAAGTCTTCTCTAACGGATCTCTGCTCGACGTCTCCGCCGGCATCACCCGCGTCCACAATGGCTCAGAGCCGAACGGCGATACGCCCTACGCAATCACTCCCAACGTTGCCGAGGGCAGCTACTTTCAAAGCCTCACCGACACCTCCAGCCGATTCCAGGAAAACGCGATCCTTTACCTGAACCCGCGCAAATGGCTGGGGACGCATGAGGCCCAGTTCGGCGTGGACCTTGAACAGATTCGATTTGGCCAGCGCTTCTTCAACACATCCATCAGCTACCTCCGCGAGAACGGTACCTTGGTGCGCCAGAGCACCT
>JAKAQS010000315.1 GCA_021819585.1 Acidobacteriota bacterium | reverse complement strand
TACAGTGGTCTTGCCGTCGAGAAATTTGCAGCGAACGGCGAATAAAGTCTTATCTATTTGTCTCACCCGAGGGGGCAACCCCAGCCAAAACTCTTCTTGGCTCTCCTTACTATGATCCCTCCACTCCTTGAGGAAGATCTTTAGGTTTGTTAAGCCTACGGCTGCGTTAAGCTCCAAGAGCGTTGCCCCACCCTCGAAGAGTTCAGTGTCCGACCGCTTACCGATCCAACGCAACAGCTGTCTGAAAAGGCTGGCGGCATCTTCGCTATTGGAAGTGAAGAATTCCTGAAGCTCTGGACCTGCAAGCGTCAAGATGTTGGCTAGCGTCCCGCCTACCCCCAAAATTTTTTTCTTCCCTTGAGGAACGCCGTAAGCCTTGGCTAGCTCATAGACCGAACGTAGGCGAATTAGCAGGTTGTAGAGTTCGTTCGAATTGATCGCGAGCTGGTACCCCTCGTCAGCTTTGACCGAGGTGAGTGGCAGCCGGTCAAAATCGACCCAATCTCCGAGGCGGTTCTTCTTCTGGTAGAGGAACCGGCCCCGCACGGCCGCCGCAGGTCTACCAGTGTTGTCCACGATTTCCGGGCGAAAGAGAAGCCTCGCCTGTGGTCCCTCCCGAAGGACGATATCTGAAACAGTAGCAGTCTTTCTCGAAGTGGATTGCGTCTCGACTCGCTCCATGGCCGCTTCCCAGCCTTTCAGACCGACAGTATAAGGGCTGTCGCGAAATATGAGGGGATCATCGAAGGTGCCAGGCGGCAGCTAAGCCGAGGGTTCCAGCGGCAGCTACCTTAATAACGGTGAATCTCCGCGCCGAAATGGACCGGGTCAGACCGCATCGACGACAGGTGGAGGCGGACCCCGCTGGTTGTTATTGAGTTCCCATCCGAATAAGCGTACGCTAATGTGTACACATAGGAGGTTGCTATGCCTGCAACCAAGGTAGGGGTGCGGGAGTTCCGCGAACAAATCGCCCGGTTTCTGGAGTCGGATGCGCCGGTAGCCGTCACCCGTCGCGGCGAAACACTCGGGGTGTATGTTCCAACTCCGCGCAGGCCGGTCAAATCCGCGGATCAGGCTGAGATCCGCGCTGCGGCAGACCGCCTTGCGGCGGCTCTGTCTGATGAGGATGAGGAGCAGATCGTTGCGGAGTTCAAGAAGGCGCGTCGCGCGGGGAAGGCTGCGGCTCGCTGAGATGATCGTTCTGGACGCCAATATTCTGATCCGTGCTGTCCTGGGGAGGCGCGTCCGGCAGATCCTCGAAACCTACGCAGTTCGCGGCGTCCGATTTTACGCGCCCGAGGTCGCCTATGCTGACGCGAAACGATACCTGCCTGCGATCCTGAGCAAACGGGGAAAGTCCGATACTGACGTTCCCGCTGCGCTTGCCTATTTAGAGTCCCTTGTCGAACCCATCGGCCAGGATGGGTACGGTTTATTTGAGGCCGAGGCGCGCCAGCGACTCCGAGGCCGGGACGAGGAAGACTGGCCGGTGCTCGCCGCCGCACTGTCTTTCTCCTGTGACATCTGGACCGAGGACACCGATTTCTTCGGGTCCGGAGTCGCGGTCTGGACTTCGGATCGGGTCGAGATCTTCCTGAAGGAGCAATCGAAATCCTTCGACTAAGGGCCTGATCCAGGCTGCTTCGCCCCTTATCAATCCTGCGGACTTTGCCCAAGGACATGGGTATGGACGAAGTTCTTTATAGTTTCTCTCGTGTTGACGGGGCCTCCGGGGCGGGCCTGCTGGGGCGCCGGAAGTTGGGGAAAGCGCCCACACAGGTCGATCGCTTGGGATACGCCTGCGCAGAAAACGCTAAGCGCCGGGAGCGCTCCGGGAGCAGTTCACCTGAATCTCCGTTGTGGGCCTCGGCCATGCTGCCCGGAGATGCGCCAAGGCCGAGGAACACCCCCCGAACGCGCGACTCAAAGCGAATTCAACATTCCCGGAGCGCAAAGCGCATCAACATACGCTGCGCTGCCACAAGTGGCGGCAGAGTCTTAAAATTGCCCCATCCACTCCGCAGAGGCTCCATGATCGTTGCTCGAGGTGTTTTGGCCATGAGATCGTCCGCCGCACTTCTTCTTTTGTTGACGACTCTGTGCCTGCCCGGCGGCGCTCAGCCGCCACAGCCCGCGCAGCGGCTGGTGCTCATCGACCAGGACGGCTCCGGCCCCGGCGGCTCTGACCAGATGTCCATGATGATCCTGTTGCAGTCTCCGCAGGTGAAAGTGCTGGGCATCACCATGGTCACCGGCGACGCCTGGGAGCCTGAAGAAGTGCAGCACACCCTGCGCATGCTGGAGCTGATTCACCGCAGCGACGTTCCCGTGGCGCCCGGCGCGGTCTTTCCGCTGCTGCGCACCCAGGCGGAGACGATGCATCAGGCTGCATCGATCGGCAGTTCCTTCTACTACGGCGCCTGGGGCGGCCTGGCCCAGCACAGCCCCCAGCCCTACCACGGCCCCTTCGTCGTTCCCGCTCTCCCGGAGGGCCGGCCCGCCACCCATCCTCTCAACGAGGATGCCGCTCACTTCCTCATCCGCCAGGTTCACGCCCATCCTCACCAGGTGACCATCTACGCCGCCGGTCCGCTCACCAACATCGCTCTGGCCGTCTCCATCGATCCCCACTTCGCGGAACTCAGCCAGGGGATCGTCATCATGGGCGGCAGCCTCAACCCCCGGACCGATGACCCGGAGTTCGCGGCCGACCCCCGCCACGAGTTCAACTTCTGGTTCGATCCCGAAGCGGCGCACATCGTTCTGCGCGCGCATTGGCCGCGCATCGAGCTCACCGACGCCGATATCTCGCTGAAGACCCGCTTCACCCCGGAGATCCTCCACCAGATCGCCCAGTCAAGCTCACCCGCCGCTCAGTACATCGCCCGGTACAGCCATCAGTTCTACTACCAGTGGGATGAGCTAGCCGCCGCCGCCTGGCTTGACCCCGGCATCATCACCCGTGAGACCACCCTGTACGTCGACGTGGATACCGCGCCGGGGCCTCACTATGGAGATACGCTCACCTGGACGGCGGCCAACAAGCCTACGCTCGATGGCTCCGAGGGCCCGATGCAGCCCGTGCATGTGCAGCAGGATCTGGACCTGAAGCGCTTTGAAGATCTCTTTATAACCCTCATGAAAGCCCCAACCCCAGGCCAGTAGGTCGCTCTTCAGCCGGAGGTCCGGCTAAGGCCTCTTTCTCCGTCGCTCTCCGGGCCAAAGAAGACGGCTTCGAGGCAGCCCGGATATCCAGGATGCCTGCACAGGCGATGCACAGGATTCTCGGCGTCAATGCACGGCGTTCTCTCAGCCTTCCCACAGGCCTGCCCACAGCTTAGGCACAGCTTTCGCACGGCTTCCCCACCGGATCCCCACAGGTTTGTGCCTAGGTTTTCCAGCAGCGGGCTCAGCACCCTGCCAGGGCCTACAGATTCAGCTTCTTGAAGATCCGCTCCGGGATGGCCCGGATCACCGCCATGATGATCCTCCAGATCCCCGGGACATAGACCACGTCCTTGCCCCGAT
>JAKAQS010000314.1 GCA_021819585.1 Acidobacteriota bacterium | reverse complement strand
GGAGACGCCGGTGCTGAACTCTCCGGTTGCGTGTGGCTGCTTCCATTGGCTGGTAATGATCGATTGCATCGGCAGGCCTCCTTGCGCAGTTCTCCTGACTGCCACCAGCATGTCGGCCGGATGCGAATGCACCATTACCGCAGCAAGAATAGAGGCTGAATTCTCCTTTTGGGGATCCTCGGAAGGTACCGGCTCGAGGTAGCGATGCGCGCTGGACGACGCGTCTCCGGGTGGGGAGATTCTTCAACGGCTGGGTAACGTTGCAGGTTCTCCGCTCGGGGCGTCCAGCCCTCTGGCTGGGCCAGAAGGCGACCGCTCGTGGGGAAGGGAGACGGGAGGCGCGGGCCGATGGAAGCTGCTCCGGTAACTGGTGGTTGAGTTCCATCCCGAGGCGGCGCGCGGGACGCTCAACCAGCCTGGTAGGGGGCCAGATAGTGGCTCTCGAAGATGTCGCCGGGCAGCGGCTTGCTAAGGTAGAACCCCTGCATCTCATTGCAGCCCAGCATCTTCAGCAGCCGGGCCTGTTCGGCTGTCTCGACTCCTTCGGCAACCACCTTGAGGTTGAGCGAGTGCGCCAGGTTGATGATGGTGGAGACCTGCGCCAGGCCTTCCGGAGCCTCGGTCAGGTCGGTAACGAAGGTGCGGTCGATCTTGAGCGTATCCAGGGGCAGCTTGGAGAGGTAGCTGAGCGAAGAGAAGCCGGTGCCAAAGTCATCGATGGCGATGCTGACGCCCATGTCGCGGATGGTTCGCAGGGTGGCGATGCTGTACTCCACATCCTCCATGATGAGGCCCTCGGTAATCTCCAGTTCGAGGCTGGCGGCGGCATCGCTGTCGCTGCCCACGGCGCGCTCGATGTCGCTGATGAAGTGACGGTTGCGAAGCTGCAAGGGAGAGACGTTTACGGCCAGGCGCACGGCGGGCAGGCCGGCGCGGCGCCAGCGCAGGTAATCGTCGATCGCCTTGCCCAGCGCCCAGCGTCCTACTTCATAGATCAGCCCGGTCTCCTCCAGCATGGGGGTAAATCGGGCCGGAGGCACCAAACCGGTGCGCGGATCGTTCCATCGGATCAGCGCCTCCGCCCCGGTGAGTTTGCCTGTCGCCAGGTTCATCTTGGGCTGATAGTGCAGCATGAACTCGTGCTTGTCCAGCGCCTGCCGGAGTTGATTCTCCAGGACAAACTTTCCGGCCATCATCTCGGTCATCTTGGGCGTGTGGAAGAGATACCGGTTGCGGCTGGTCTTGGCCTGCTTCAGCGCGGCCTCGGCGTGTTTGAACAAGGTGTCGGCGCTCGATCCATCCTCCGGGAAGATGGAGATGCCCACCTTGGCGCTGATGCGGAAGGTTGCGGTTTTGACTCCGAACGGGTGGTCGCGCAGCGCCTTCATCCATCCCTCCACCAGCACCGCCACGTCATCCTCCTGCCGGATCTCGGGAATCACCACCGCAAAGTGGTCGGAGCCCAGCCGCGCCAGCAGGTTCACGTCGCCGGTCTCGCGGATCAGCCACTTGGCGACCTGGCGAAGGAGCCTGTCTCCGGCCAGTTGGCCCAGGCTGTCATTGATGTTCTTGAAACGTTCCAGGTCAAGGAGAAATACCGCCAGCTTCTTTTCTCCGCTCACGGCCTCGCGCAGATAGTGCGCCACGCGATTCAAAAACAGAGTGCGGTTGGCCAGCCCGGTGAGGGGATCGTAGTAGGCGAGATAGTTCAGCTTGCGCTCTTTTTCGATGTGGTCGATGGCAAAGGAGAGGTTGGCGGCCAGTTCCACCAGTTGCCGCTCCTCTTCCGGATCGAACGCGCTGACCTCAGTGGTATACAGGACCAGCGCCCCGATAGGGTTGCCAGACCGTTGCAGGGGCAGGGTGGCCAGCGAACTCCAGCCGAACTCCGCGCTGTGCCGGCCCCAGGGGGTATCGGGCGGCTGGTGCTGAACGTTTGGGAGCCATACCGGCCGGTTCTCCCGGATCGCGACGCCCGCCGGCCCCTCCAGCAGCGGCAGCTCGTCTTCGATCTGGCGCAGATACTCCTCGCAGCGTTCGCCGTGGCTGGCTACCACCCGCAACTGCAACCCCTCGGGATTCATCACCCCAATCCAGGCCAGGGAGAACGCGCCGGCCTCGACGGCAATGCGGCACGCGTCGCGGAAGAGTTCATCCCGATCATGGGCTCGCATCACCAAAGCCTGCATCCGGCTCTGCATGGTCAAAATCCGGTTCAAGTGGCGAATCCTGATCTCGGTCGCCTTGCGCTCGGTGATGGCGCGCACCGAGGCAAGCGTATACATCGCTCCGGGCTCTCCATACGGATTCAGGCTGACCTCGACGGGGAACTCTGTTCCATCCGCGTGCAGAGCGGTCAACTCCATCCCAATGCCCATCTCGCGTACGCGCGGCGCCTTGAAGTACTCCTCCAGTTGCTTGGCGTGGGGGGCGCGATAGCGCTCCGGCAGCAGATCCCCTATTTGTCTTCCCGTGAGCACGCCTTCTTCGTATCCGAACAGATGGCACACACGCTCATTGCCCAACACAATGACTCCCTGCGTATTCACCAGGAGCATCGGATTCGGAACAAGAGACAAGAAGTGCGCGATTCCATCCATGTTTGAGCTTCCCGAAGAGTTCGCATTCCCCCACCGGCCAGCCGGGGAAGTTCGCTCGATTTCAGATCGTACTTTCGCCTGTTCTCCCGGCAGGCATTGCCCTTGCTCCTCAAACTGGCGCCACAGATCCAGGCAACTCCTCGTCCAGCCGGTTGGCATTGTGCCGTTGCCATTGTTCCACATCGAGCGCCTGTGATCTTGGTTATATCAGAGATGACTGGGTTGTCATTACCCGTAAGGCGCTCTCCTTCCGTGCTGGAATAAAGAAGATCATCGTTGACTCCATCGCTGCGGGACAGAGGAGTCCAAATACCCGTTCGCTATGTCGCCTGGGAGCAGTTTGTTCTCCCCGCAGGCATCTCCCCCAGTCGCCTGATGCAAACTTTGCCCGATCTTGCTGATCTCCGAAGCCGGTGGAGAGGTTTCACGGACTGTCGGGCAAACGCCGGCGTTCTGGAGCAGTTTTCCGGGTAGGGGCGCGCGGCGGGAGCGGTCTTTTGGGGCAAACTCCGGCTATAGAGCATTTTCAGTGGTGATGGGCGCCCCGAAGATGGCTTGCAGTGGCGTTTTCATTGGGGAGAACGCCCATCTAGGTCGAGGCTTCCCTCTACACCTGCACTGAAAATGCTTAGCGTAGGAGCTTCGCCGGCCGCCGGGCGGAACACAGGTGGATGCGGCGGGGCGCTGAAGCGGTGCGAAAGCAAGAGGGGTGCCGCCTCTCTTCTACAGGGCGCTCTTCCGGGCGCCGGCGCCATCCAAGCCTCGCTGGGATCGCCGCTGCGGGCCCTTCAGGAAGCCGGTTTTGGGCGCCGGTTTCGGTCGTGGTGAGAGAGGAAGGTGGGGCCTCGGAGGTTTCACGGCGGGTCTAACTGGAGTGTTGTTCCAGCTTCAGGTCGACTTCGGGCTTCTTGAAGTCCAGCACAGGTGCTTTTTCCGAGGCATACGCGGCG
>JAKAQS010000065.1 GCA_021819585.1 Acidobacteriota bacterium | reverse complement strand
TTTACTCGGTCGCATACTGGTATCAGTCGGAGCCGCACCTGCCGTTGCCGCCACTGCCTTCGATGGATGATCGGATTCCAACTTTGCAGATTGTAGGCGGCCCCGGTAACGCGCAGGCCGGCAAACCGTCGGGACTTACACCCAAATGAAGAGAATTGCGACCTTGTGAGCCGAATTGAACCCGGAACGTGTTGCGAAAGCAAAATGTAGCGTCCAGACTTCTTCGCGCATTCGATGTATCGAGTGACGTAGGAAGGTTGTTGGGTTGAGGTTGTTTGCCACCGGGCATCATGTTCTACTCCGGACGACTCCCCATCGGGTGACACCCCCAGCACCTCAAAATCCGCTACCGGTCGATCGTTGGACCGGATTTCTACGGGGCAACTGCCGGAAAGAGGTTTATGCTGTGGATTTGCCGGGCGCGTTGGCCGTGAGATCGTCAAACCGCCTTCAGTCGATGGCGCGATCGAGGTGAACGTAGCCCCCATCGACATAGAGATGCTGGCCGGTGATGTGGCTGGCTTGCCCGGAGAGCAGAAAGAGCGCCATGTTGGCAATCTCTGTGGGTTCCGTCATGCGCCGCCCCAGGGGGATCTTTGCGGTAATCGAGCGAAGTCTGGAATCCGGTTCGGGAAAGGTAGCCAGCCAGCGGATATAGGCGGGAGTCATTACCTCAGAGGGGACGATCGCATTAACGCGGATGCCGAAAGGAAGCAGTTCGACGGCCCACTCCCGGGTGAGAGCCAGTTGGCCTCCCTTGGCAGCCGCATAGCCGGAGGTTCCTCCCTGCCCTGTGATCGCCGTCTTGGAGGCGATGTTGACAATCGATCCCTGCGAGGCCTTCAAGGACGGCAGAGCGTAGTGCGCCATCGAGTAGTAGTGCCAGAGATTGCGCTGGATGGAGAGCAAAAATTCATCGGGCGAACCGGACTCCAAGCCCACTTTGTCATTAATCCCGGCGTTGTTGACCAGGGCATCGATGCGGTGACAGCGCTGGAGGGCGGCTTCAATGGCTTGTTGACAGCTCCGCGGCGAGCCGAGTTCCATCGCTATCAGCTCGAAGCGTTCGCCCTTGGCGCGCAAGTGCTCGGCGAAATCCTGCACTGCGACCGAATCACGGGTGACGATGCATGGAACAGCTCCTTCCGCGATGCAAGCCTGGGAGATCGCCGCACCGATGCCTTCCGCGCCGCCAGTGATGAGGATGACTTTCTCTTTCAGTCCAAGGTCCAAGGGAACCAGCCTTTCAGGTTGAGAGAGCCGTTCTGCGTCTTCGCTTCAAATGCAGCGCTCCAGGTGTGATTGCAGGGCGACGCCTCAACTTGCCTGAACGTGCTTCCCGTCAGGCCGCGTCCGGGCAGGCGCGAGCCCGTTGGGCGGGAGGATGAAGATCCGAGCCCGAAGAGCATCGTCACAGGGAGACTCCCCTCTTCCAGGGAATGAAGTCATACTGGCCGAGTTCCTCCGCGCGGGTACGCACGCTTCCGCCGGCCACCTCGACGACTTTGGACAGGATCTGTTCACCCATCTGCTCGATTGTGACCTGGCCTGCGATGATCGGACCGGTATCGATGTCGATGATGTCCGGCATGCGCCGGGCCAGCGGCGTGTTGGTGGCGATCTTTACCACCGGAGCAATTGGATTGCCGGTGGGTGTGCCCAGACCCGTGGTGAACAGAACGATACTGGAGCCGGCGCCAACCTGGCCGGTGACGCATTCGACATCATTGCCGGGGGTGCAGAGAAGGTTCAGACCGGGCGTCGCGGCGTACTCGGGATAGTCCAGAACGGCGGCGACCGGAGCGGTGCCTCCCTTGCGAGCAGCTCCGGCGGACTTCATGGCGTCGGTGATCAGCCCGTCCTGGATGTTGCCGGGGGATGGGTTCATCTCCAGGCCGGAGCGAACCGCACGGGCGCGGGCGGCGTAGTCGCGCATCAAGGCAACGAACCGCTCGGCGGACTCCTGCGTGAGGCAGCGGTCCACGATGCTCTGCTCCACTCCGCAGAGTTCGGGAAACTCCGCAAGGATGGTCTTGCCGCCCAGCGCCACCAGAAGGTCAGAGGTATAGCCGATGGAGGGGTTGGCGGAAATGCCGGAGAAACCGTCCGAACCGCCGCACTTGAGCCCCAGGGTGAGGCTGCTGAGCGGCGCGGGCGCGCGGCGGCACTGGTTCGCCTGAACCAGCCCGGCAAAGGTCTCGCGGATGGCGCGGTCCATCAGCGCCGACTCGGTCCCGATCGTCTGCTGATCCAGCAGCACCAGCGGCTTGCCGAACGCCGGGTCGCGCTTGTGCAGCTCCTCCATGAGGATGGCGGCTTGGGAGTTCTGACAGCCGAGACTGAGCACGGTGGCTCCGGCGACGTTGGGGTGGTGGATGTAACCGGCCAGGAGAGCACAGAGATTGCGGGCATCCTCGCGCGTGCCGCCGCAGCCGCCCTCATGCATCAGAAAGCGAAGGCCGTCGACATGCTCGAAGAGACGCGGCGGCGCGTCCTTCACGTTCGTCTGGAGATCCGTCACGCTCGCCGCCGCCGGCCAGCCCGTTTGCCCCTCCCGGTAGAGGCGGGCCAAACGCGCCACCTGACGGCGGTACCTGGAGGGTGCGGCGAATCCCAGCTCTTCTTCGAATGCCTCCCGCAAGGCGGCGATGTTTCGGTTCTCACAGAAGACCAGCGGGACCACGAGCCAGTAGTTGCGCGTGCCAACCTGACCGTCGGCGCGGTGATAGCCGAGGAACTCTTTTCCTCGCCATGCGCCCAGGTTGGCGAGGACGGCTATCGGTTCCGCTTGAGGACTCCGATTGGAGCCGAAGACGCTGCTGTCGTGCTGGAGATTGGCCACAGTCAGAACCGCTCCCGCGGGGATGGGTTCCCTGGCGCGGCCGACCAGAACGCCGTACATCAGGACTGGGTCGCCGGACTGGCGGGCCTGGATGAGGAACTTGTGCTTGCAGGGGACGGAGGTCACCAGCTTCCAGCTCTTGTCGCCCAGCCATACGGTCTCACCGGCCGGCAGGTCTTCGAGGGCAATCAGCACATTGTCGCGTGGATCTAGTTGCATTACCTTGGGCATGGAGAGGATCCTGGCGATCCGGCGGGGCTCAAGCAGCCGCGAGCGCGGATCTTTGACTTATTCCTTGACCATATTATGGCCTTCCGTTCCAGAGTTTCCTTGCGGATTTCCCTGGGACCAGGCATCTTGCGCAGGGCGGGCGCCTTCGGAGAGCCGGAGTATCCCTCAGGGCCCGCTGGTGGAGTCGCGGACGACCAGGGAGGGCTCGAGAATGATGTTCACCGGCTGCTGTTCCTTGCGGGACCCGAGCAGGCGAAGAAGAATCTCGGCGGTGCGCTCCCCGATCTGGGTGCTGCGCTGGTCGACGCTGGAGAGTGGCACGCGCAGCAGGGCGTCGTAGTGAAGGTTCCCGCAACCGATAACGGCGATGTCCTGGGGAATGCGCAGGCCGGCCTCCAGGATGGCATTCATGGCGCCGATGCCCAACGGATCGTTGTAAGCGAAGAGCGCGTCTGGGCGAGGTTGGCGTTCCAACAACAGACGCATGGCTTCGGCGCCCATCCGTGTGCTGTCCACATCCACATTGGAACGCGGAATCACCAGCTCCTCCGCAAAGGGCAGGCCCGCTTTGGCCAGAGCTTTGCGGTACCCCTCAAAGCGGCGGATGCCTGTGCTATTTTCGCGTCCTCGAATATGGGCGATGCGGCGGCGGCCAAGCTGAATCAGATGCTCGGTCGCGAGCCGGCCGGCAGCTTCATCGTCGATGCCGACAAAGTTGGCGGAGAGCCCAGAAATCTCGCGGTCGATGAGAACATAGGGGATCTGGTTATTGCCCAGCCGATCAAAGATGGCGCGATCCGCTCCCGCCGTGGCGATGACCAGAGCGTCGAGCCGGCGTGCGGTCAGTTGCTCAATCTCCCGAGATTCAAGGGAGAAATCCTCTTCGGAGGAGGAGAGAAGGATGGAGTATCCCTGTTCGCCGACGGCCGCCGAGATCGCCTTGGCGACCTCAGCGAAAAAGGGATGCAGCAGGCTGGGAACAACCAGCCCGATGAGATAGCTGCGGCCGGTGACGAGACTTCGCGCCAGGAGATTGGGCTGGTAGTCGAGCTCCTTCACTCGCTTCATCACTCGCTCTCGGGTCTCTTCCGCAATATCGGGATGGTTGCGGAGCACCTTGGAGATGGTGACTACGGAGAGACCGAGATCCTGAGCGATGTCTTTCATCCGAACAGTCATAGCTTGATACCTATCTTAATGTCGGATGCAAATGCGCGAGTGCATCCGAAACGTCCCCGAGATCTGTTGCAATAACTTTATCGTTTCCTGTAAGGTATAGCAAGCCTCGTTCTGGGAATGTCTCTGCCCGGGAGGTCGTTATGTCCGCCGGGCAGCCGGTTGCATGCCGAAGCGGGCCAGAATCAACCGGGAGTTGCGATTGGGGCTGGCAGCGGTTGTGGAGCATATCCGCCAGGCTTGAGGTCCGCGGATAGGGTAGCAAAGACTCCAAGATGGCTCCTATGACGAGCACACCTCCGAGTGGAGTATGAGCCGTTTCGGACAGGAAACGTGGTTTGAAGATTGAGGATGGAAGTATGAAGGCTATCATTCTTGCCGGGCCGGGAAGGGCCCAACTTGCGGAGATGCCAAAGCCCTCCGCCGCGCCAGGAGAGGCTCTGCTTAAGGTTCGCCGGGTGGGGCTGTGCGGAAGCGATCTGAACTCGTTTCGCGGCCGAAACCCCATGATCTCTTTCCCGCGCGTTCCCGGGCATGAGATCGCCGCCACCGTTGAAGCAATTCACGGAGAGCATCCACGGCTTCGCGTGGGAATGAACGTGACTCTTTCTCCGTACACAAGTTGCGGAAGGTGCGCCTCCTGCCGGCGCGGGCGTCAGAATGCTTGTGAGTACAACCAGACCCTGGGGGTTCAGCGCGACGGCGCACTGACCGAGTATATCGCCGTTCCCTTGGAAAGACTCTTTCCCGCTTGGCGGGACGAGCTGGACCCAGGGTCAAGGGAGTTAAACCTGGAGGAGTTGTGCCTGGTTGAGCCGCTGACCGTGGGAGCGCACGCCGTGGCACGCGGCCGCGTCGCCGCGGGCGAGACGGTGGCCGTGGTGGGCTGTGGCGGCGTGGGCCTGGGGGCAATTGCGGCGGCGGCCTTCCGCGGAGCGGTTACCGTAGCCGTGGATGTGGACGACGCCAAGCTCTCCATCGCCCGTAAAGCAGGTGCGGCACATGCCATCCACTCCGGACGAGAGGCTCTGAGCCAGGCCCTTCGCGATCTGACGGGTGGTCAGGGGCCGGATGTCATCATAGAAGCCGTCGGCATGCCGGAGACTTTCCGAGCCGCGGTGGAGGAGGTAGCCTACACCGGACGCGTCGTCTACATCGGTTATGCCAAAGAGCCGGTGAGCTATGAGACCCGGCTCTTTGTGCAAAAGGAACTGGATGTGCTGGGAACGCGCAACGCTCAGCCGGAGGACTTCCTTCAGGTGATCGCGATGCTGGAGACGGGACGTTTTCCGGTGCGTGAAGTCATCAGCCGGACAGTTCGCCTGCAAGAGGCGCCGGAGATCTTCGCCGCCTGGAGCGCAGAGCCCACCCGTTTCACCAAGATCATGATCGATCTTGATGAGCCTTAGCATCGTCTTTCTGTGGACGTTTTTTGGGGCGCCCCGGCCTCGAGAGTTCCTTCCCCAAGGAATCCATGCCGCCCGCCGGTTCGCCCAATCCCTGCCCAGGTCGAATGCTTTGGAACTTCGCTCTAAGGATCTACGCTCTTGATGAACACCGCGCCCTCCCCTGCCGAAGACCGCGATCTTGCCGTCCCGCTGCTCACCCGGCCGACCCTGATCCCTTTTGTTCTGATCACCGTTCTGTTCTTTCTGTGGGGCATTCCGAACAATCTGAATGACGTGCTGATCCGCCAGTTCATGAAGTCGTTCGTGATGACGCGGCTGCAGGCCGGGCTGGTGCAATCCGCGTTTTACATGGGGTATTTTGTGCTCGCCATGCCGGCCGCCCTGGTGATGCGGCGCTTCGGCTACAAATCCGGCTTTGTGATCGGACTGGGGCTTTTTAGCTTGGGATCCTTTCTTTTCTGGCCGGCAGCCATCGCCAATCGATATGCTTACTTTCTGGCCGCTCTGTTTGTGATTGCGAGCGGATTATCCTTTCTGGAGACCGCTTCGAACCCCTTCATCGCGCAGTTGGGCGACCCGCGCAGCGCGGCGCGCCGGCTGAACCTGGCCCAGGCATTCAATCCGCTGGGCGCGATCACCGGAGTATTGATCGGAACCGTCTTTATTTTTTCTGGGGTCAATCTGGACTCATCTCAGGTAGCGGCGCTGAAGGCGCGACATGCCTATGCCGCCTATCTGCATGTTGAGACGATGCGGGTGACGGGCCCCTATCTGGCGCTCTCCGCGGCGGTGCTGGCGATGCTGGCGCTGATTGCGGCAAACAGATTTCCCGAGGCCCTTGTCCAGAGCGAAGCTCTCGAAGAACATCGAGGCAGCCTCCGGACACTCTTCCGCCATCCCGGATTCCTGCTGGCGGTGGGAGCGCAGTTCGCTTACGTGGGGGCGCAGGTGGGATCCTGGAGCTACTTCATTCCCTATGTGGTCTCCTATACACGCGACCAGGACAAGACGGCGGGACTTCTTTTGACGGTCTCTCTTATCGCCTTCATGGTGGGGCGCTTTGTCTCCGCCTGGCTGATGCGCTTCGTGCAACCGAGCCGCTTGATGGGCTCCTACAGCATAGTGAATCTGTTTCTGGTGCTGATAGGAGTCGTATCTCCAGGTTGGCTGGGCGTCTGGTCGCTGCTATTGACCAGCTTCTTCATGTCTCTGATGTATCCGACGATCTTTGCTCAGGGCATTCGGGGACTGGGCGCCAATACCAAGCTGGGTGGGTCCGTGATCGTGATGGCCATTGTGGGCGGAGCTGTGCTAACGCCTTTGATGGGGCTGATCACAGAACGCACAGGAAGTCAGGCACTGGCTTATCTTGTACCTTTGGCGGCCTATCTCTTCATCGCCTTTTATGCGTTCATGGATCTGCGGATCAGCCCGGCAGGGGACCAGGAGTGCTGAGGCCGTCCATGCTGAGAGGGACGGCCTCCCGGAAACCATGAGCTGCAAGCCGCTCGGCTCGCAGCGGGATCTGATCAGGCCAAGGTAACCTTGAGAGCCGCAGCGTAGTCGGCAGTGGGGCGCGCCTCGGCCGGCAGAGAGAGACGCAGATCGCCGGCAGACTGCTTCCAATGCACTTTGGCGCTGCTTCCCACGAGTTGGACGCTCCGGATTTTGCCCGGTTGGGTTGGGCTATTCAAACCCAGGGATTGGATGACCACCTCGGCGGAGGGCCATCCCAGTGCCATGGCGTAGATAGTTTTGCCGTCCTTGCTGCGTGTGAAGCGAATGTCCTTCTCGCCCAGCTTGGAGATGCTATCGCCTTGAAAGCTACCCGCCTTGATCATGTTCGGGCCCTCGCCGAAGACCTTCCACGGACGAGTCGCGTAGATAGCTTCTCCATTGGCCTGCATCCAGGCGGTGATGCCATCCAGCACGGCGATCTCCTTGGAGTCGATGGTGCCGTCGGGTTTGCCGGGGATGTTGAGGATGAACGTGCCATTCTTGCTGACCGTATCGATCATCCAGTGGATCACATCGCGTGGCGGCAGATAGCCTCCGTACTCGCCAGGCTTGTTATAGAGGGTCCGGTTATAGTGCCACTCGCCGATGCAGGTCTCCGATTGCCAGGGATAGGGCATGATCTTGCTGGTGATGCCGCGCTCGACGTCAGCCACCACAGCTTTGAGCCACTTGTCCGGAACCTCCTTGATGGTGACCACAGCCTCCATCTTTCCGCCGTGGGTCTGGAGGTTGTGGTTGTAGAAGTAGGCGCCAATGTTCATTCCACCCCAGCCCAGGGGGAACAGAGAGTTGTCGAAGTAAAGCAGGTCGGGGTCGTGCTGGTCGACGAGATCGCGGGTGCGGTCGTAGAAGTCTTTGACGTAGGAGGCATCAGGCAGGGCGTTGAAGGGATGTTTGGCGCCGTAGAGTAGCTGCGGGTCATAGCCCTGCCACCACTGCTCCTTGCCCTGGGCCTCGGTCAGGCGGCCATCATAGGGAATGCCGGCCAGCGGTCCGGTCTTGTCGGCGCCGTGAGAAGGCTGGAACCACCACCAGTTGCGGGCCTGATGCACGGTGACTCCGAGCCGCATGTTCTGCGCCCGGGCTGCCTTGGCCCAGCGGCCGACGACATCGCAGTGCGGGCCGATGTTCATCGCATTCCACGGGTGGTGCTTCGAGTCCCAGGCGTCGAAGCCATCGTGGTGGTTGGCCAG
Source organism: Acidobacteriota bacterium (assembly GCA_021819585.1). Taxonomy (GTDB): domain Bacteria; phylum Acidobacteriota; class Terriglobia; order Terriglobales; family Acidobacteriaceae; genus Granulicella. The sequence continues at coordinate 8,822 of JAKAQS010000065.1, read as the reverse complement.
GGTGATGAAGAACTTTGCGCCGGCCTTCTTGTAGCGCTCGATCAGCGCCTCAGGATCCCAGTTGAGCAGGGTCCATTGGGCGCAGAGATCCTTGTATCCGAAGCGCGAGACCGGTCCGTAGTGCTGCTGCTGATAGGCATACCGGCTGCCTGGATCCTGGTTTTGGATGTACATATTGCGGGCATACCAGTCGCCGTCTTCCGGCACGCACTGCGGGCTCCAGTGAGCCCAGATGCCAAATTTTGCGTCGCGGTACCACTCCGGGGCGTCGTACTCGAGCAGCGACTCCCATGTGGGCTGGTAGGGGCCGCTGCCTGCCAGATCTGGGATGGGCGAACGCATGGGAACTCCGTCCCACGAACCGCCCGGGACCGGGAGATCAGGGGTATCGCCCCAGGCCGTGGGCTTCCAGGTGCTCTCATCGAGCTTCTCAGAGACGATCTTGCCGTCCACCAGGGCATAGAAGACCCGCTGATCGGCCGGAGTTGCGCAGAACTGCGCATAGTCCTGGGTGTACTGGTCGAAGCCCGGAGCTTCCGCCGCCGAGGCGCCGGAAGGCGATGTGTCGGCAGGAGATGAAACAGGAGTCTGAGCGGCGAGTGTGGCCGCTTCGGGAGCCGCCACCGAAGCGGCAGCAGCCGCCACCAGTTTGCAGAAGTCACGACGTCGCATGAAGATCCCTCCGATGGAATCCGATCGAACTGCCCTAATATACAGATTGGAGGGCGTCTTAGGCAAGGTTACAGGTAACGGTTTTCCCGGCAGAAACCGGAATAGCAGGTTGATGCGCCCGTCCAAACGCTGCCCTGCCGATATCAGCTTGGCGCCGGAGCTTGGTGAAATCAGGCGAAAGCGCTCTGCAAGTTGCAGCCAACGGCGGAAAGGCAAACGAGCGCGCTGTAGGGGTCTGCGTCTCGGTCGAGTCTCGATGTGGATGTGGTGAACCTTCTGCAAAAAGCCTTGCAGGCGGCTTCGAGGTCTGGATTGGCAGGACCGTGAGCTGGATGCAGGTTCCCGTCAAGGAACCTATCGGCAGAATGGACAGCGCCGTGAGTGGAATGCACGAAAGATTCTGCGGCGCGACGGTGTTGACGTGGCGCAGAGAGGAGTAGCACGAAACAGGTGCTCTCTGGATTGGGTTGTGTCCTGGACGCGGCTCCGGCTTCTCAACAAGCGCCGCGGGGGCTTGGTATGGGCTCTATGGAGTTTTGGATTTGATTGGCTCCTGAGGTAGGACTCGAACCTACAACCCTTCGGTTAACAGCCGAATGCTCTGCCATTGAGCTACTCAGGATCGCGTAGAAAACGCCGGCAACCGGGCGGTTGCTCCACACTCTTTATAACAAATGCTCCGGGGCGGGTCAAAGAGCCCTGGCTGGGCCGAGCCCGAGAGCGGCCTTGGCGCCGCGCCATCCGGCATTGCCAAAGTTATCCTTGATACCATGTCGTCCAGGCTTCGGAGGGCGAGCTCTTTCGCGCCCAGGAATCCTCAAGCTGACCCCGCGATACCGTCGCGACCCATTGAACACGGTTGCCCTCATCTCACCGCCAGGAGACAAGCTTCATGCCCCGTATCAGCCGCCTCAATCGCTCGGAAGTGTCACCCGATCTGCGTTGCATCTATGACCGCTATCTGCAGCAGCGCGGCAACGTCCCTTATTTCTTCCGCACCATGGCTCATCGCTCACAGATCTTCCAAACAATGATTGCGCATATGGAGGCGGTGCTCTCCACAGGCACCCTGCCCACTCGGCTCAAGGAACTGGTGGTGGTCCGCACCTCGCAGCTCAACTGTACGGAGTACTGCCTAGCCAGCCATACGGCCATCAGCCTCCGGCTGGGCTGGACGCCGGAACACCTCGCCGCCCTGCATGACTGGAAGACCAGTCCCCTCTTCACGGAGGCCGAGAAGGAGGCCATTCATCTCGCCGAGGCGATGACGTTGCACTCCCACCAGTTCAGCGATGAGGAGATGGCGCGGCTGCGCCGTTTCTACTCCGAAGGCGAGGTCGTGGAGCTCATGGCCGCCATCGGACTGTTCAACTACTTCAACCGCTTCAACAATCTCCTCCGCATGGAACCCACCCAGCCGGCCGGCGCTGATGAGCTGGCCGAAGCCGGCTTGGATCCAGTCACCGCCTGAGCGCCTGGAGTCGACGGCGGCGTCAAGGCACCCAGGCCGCATCGGCGAATCGTGGAATGGCGGACGAACCGATTCCGCGGAACGGGCTGCTTGCAACCACGCTCGGTCTCTCGATAGTGAACCTACCGATAGAGCAAAACGGCGATGCTGTACATGGAGAAGCCTTCGGACGGTCCCACCGGGCAGGCCCCCACCTCGGCCTGGCGATAGCGCCCGGTAGCCAGCCGCTGCCGCAGTTGGCTGGGCAGACGGTCCAGCTTCACCGCCGTAAAACGCATCACGAACAGAGGGTGACGTGGTCCTGCGTACCCGCTGTCCATCCTGCAGGTCTGCCGCGCCTCCTCCGCGCCTGGCAACACCTGGATGGACGAGACCGAATCCAGCAGACGACCCACCTGCTGCTCCTGCTGGGCCAGGGAGAGATCGCTCACGGTGCGATCAAAGTCTTCTACGGCGAACAGTTCCCCACCTTCGCCCTGCACCACCCGGATGGCCACGGAGTCCACAGCCGGATCCAGCATGTTTCTCCGATGCTCGGGGGAGTGCAGCCACGCCTGCTGGATCAGAACCGCAGTTGGAGCTTCGGCGACGTTTTCGGCGATCTCACTGAAGCGCAACCCCTCCGCCGCGCCGCGCTCTTTGAGATCCGGCTCACCTGGGAACTGGTGCGAGATCGCCCCCCGCTCGGCCATCAGCCAAGCATGCCGGCTTGCTGCCCGATAAAGGCCGGGGCTCCAACGCAACGGCTGCACGCCATATCGCGCTCGCTCGGCATTGGCCGCAGAGAAGAGGTACTGCTCCGCCACAGAGAGGTTTTGCCTGATGACCGGCGAGGCGCCTGACATTGCAGGACAGCAGAGGCAAAGGGCGACGGCGACGGCTTGAACTCTCATAATGGCAAGGACCCGGCTAGACTACAAAAGTTACTCCACCAAGGTAACCCATGCCTGCCGAAGGTCTGGTTCCATTGCTACAAGATCGACGGCCGCGTCCGCGGTTTATCGACTTCACCGAGGAAGCGCATCTATACCGGAGAGACCGGCAGACGTTCCCTGTAACGAATCAACAGATAGAGAAGCTTGCGAGCGCCCCAGTACCTGGGAATGTAGCGGGTGGGATGAGAGATGGACCGGAACAACCAGCCCAGGTAGCTTCGATCTGCCCAGTGAGGGATACGAACCTGATCGCCGCTCAAGAAGGCGATCGCCGCTCCAATACAATGAATTGCAGGCAGATAGTTCAAGTTTTTCTTAAGGTAGAGTCCGGCCCGTTCCTGCGTTCCCCCGCCCAGCGTCAGAATCACATGGCGCGGACGCAGCCTTTGGATACGCTGCAGAAGCTCCCCATCCTCCATCTCCTCTCCGGCGTAGATGGGAGCCAGATAAACGTACTCCTCAGGAACATGAATGCCCTGGCTTCGCAGCCACGCCAAGTTTCGCTTCGCGCTCTGCCGCCCCGCCATGATCCAGAATGCGCCGCCAGGAAGGCGTAGCTCAGGTTGCTTGAGCAGCTCGCGCAGATACTCCAATCCAGACAAGCGGCGGATGGAATCACGCTGCAGCCGGTTCCAGATCATCACCATGTACGCTGAATCGGCCAACGCCAGATCGGAACGGAGCAGCGCCTCGCGATACTGGGCCTTGGTTCCGAGATCTTTGAGGGCCGGAGCAGCCGGGACCACCAGGAGTCCACCTCCGCGCATCCGAGCCACGGCCTCGGACGCCGTTCCCACAAAGAACCGGATGCCAAGGATCGTCCGCTGATCTGGCATCTCCGGCTGGATGGCTCCTGACGTCATCTTGTTCCTCCGCTGTACCCCCGGCCACCCTCTGCTTTACCTTCCACCGGCGCCCCGGGCGATTTCCTGCTCGATCCAGCGGAAGGTGCGCCGCAGACCCTCCCGCAGCCGGGTCGACGGCTCCCATCCCAGCTTTTGCTGAATCATCGTGTTGTCGCTGTTCCGTCCGTTCACTCCCTTGGGCGCCTTCAGATCATAGGTCCGCTTCAACTTGATGCCGGCGATCTCCTCGACGATATCCACCAGTTGATTGATGGTCACCAGTTCGCTCGAACCCAGGTTGATCGGCTCCCGGATATCGCTGTTCATGATCATCTCGGTGCCTTGCAAGCAATCGTCGATATACATGAAGCTGCGCGTCTGCCGGCCATCGCCCCAGATATTGATCTCTTGGTTTCCCGAGTTTCTGGCCTCAATCACCTTCCGGCAGATGGCCGCCGGAGCCTTTTCCCGGCCACCGGCCCAGGTTCCATAAGGTCCGTAGACATTGTGATAGCGCGCCACTCGGCAGACCAGCCCGAAGTCCTCTTCAAAGTGCCGGCACATGCGTTCCGAGAAGAGCTTCTCCCAGCCGTACCCGTCTTCTGGCAACGCCGGGTAGGCGTCAGACTCCTTCAGCCCGACGGCGTCCTCCCGGGTCTGCTTTTCTCCGTTGTACACGCAGGCTGAAGAGGAATAAAAGAACCGCTTGACCCCCTTGGCTTGCGCGGCCATCAGCATATGGGTGTTGGTCAGAACGCTCAGCATGCAGAGAGCTTTATGGTTCTCGATAAAGCCCATGCCGCCCATATCGGCAGCCAGTTGGAAGACCAGGTCGACTCCGTCGGCGGCCCGCAGGCAGTTCTGCTTGTCCTTCAGATCCAGGCAGAGGTTCTCCACCCCATCGGCAATCTGATGCCAATCTTCCAGCGGCTTTATATCCACGGCCCGGACCACCTGGATTCCACTCGCCGTCAAGCTCTTGACGAGATGCCCGCCTATGAAACCACCCGCACCGCACACCAAAGCGGTCTGCGCTCTCTCACTCATCCAACGAACTCCAATCTGAGATGAAACCCGACCCTGCCGGTTTGACCGGCGTCTCCGCCGCTCTCCTGAGTAATCCGTTCCAATTTGAAGCCGTTCCCAAACAGGGACGGGAGGATCTCTCCGTCAAGTGTATGTGCCGGCAGGGTGATGTCAAGAATCAGCCCAGGCTCAATCCCGTACCTTCCCGAATCTCGAACGTCAGCCTCCCTACACCCGAAGAGATCCCTACGACTGTTTGCCGGGCGCTATGATCAGGGTACGGGCATGGCAGAACCCCTTTCCCAATCGAATCCCCTTCCCTCCGGTCTCCTGTTCGCCTTTCGTACCAGCCTGCGGGAGCCGGTGGAACTCGCCCGTCGTCAACCGCTGGCCTTTACCGGCTGTCTGATTCTCTTGCTCTTCCTGTTCTGCGCTCTGTTTGCCCCGCGGCTTGCCCCGCATGATCCTGCCCAACTAAACCTTGCCGCCCGTCTTCTGCCTCCTTCGCAGGCGCATTGGTTCGGCACCGATGAGCTGGGCCGGGATGTGTTTTCCCGCACCCTTTATGGGGCCCGAATCTCTCTGCTGGTGGCCGTCGCCGTTGTCGGCATCTCCCTGACGCTGGGCTCGGCGCTGGGCATGCTGGCCGGCTTTTATGGGGGCATTACGGACACACTGGTGAACATCTATCTGACCAACGCGTTTCTGGCCCTTCCCGGCATCCTGCTGGCCATCGCCATTGTGGCCTTTCTGGGCTCCTCGCTGGAGAATCTGATTCTCGCTCTTGCCTTGGCGAGCTGGGTGAACTACGCGCGTCTGGTGCGTGCCCAGGTGCTCAGCGTGAAGCAGCGCGAATATGTGCAGGCGGCGCGTTCCATGGGGGCAGGCGACCTCCATCTGATGCTGCGGCATATCTTGCCGAACATTCTTCAGCCACTGCTGGTGCAGGCCGCTGTCGGCATGGCCGCCGCTGTGCTCTCTGAGGCGACGCTCAGCTTCCTGGGACTGGGCGTTCAGCCGCCGACTCCCACCTGGGGAGCGATGCTCAACGACGCCCGATCGCACATCTTCGAGTCCCCGTACCTGATGTTCTTTCCAGCCATCGCTTTGGCTCTGTGCGTCTTCTCCTTCAATCTGATCGGCGACGGCCTGCGCGACTCGCTGGATCCACGCAGCCGGCTGCGTGAGGGGCTTTAAGAGGGTGGGGACATGCCGGACGGAGATCTTCCATGCCCAGCTCGACTCTGATTGGCGTCGTCTCTGACACTCACGGGCTGCTCCGTCCGGAGCTTTTTCCCGCCCTGGCCGGCGTCACTCATATCCTCCACGCCGGTGACGTCGGCGATCCCGAGATCCTGACGGAACTTGCCCGCATCGCGCCGGTGTCCGCCATTCGCGGCAACATCGACGGCGACACTCGCGCCTGGGGAAGATGGTCGACGCTTGCTGCCACCGAGATGATTGAGCTGGCGGGCTGCCTGATCTACATGGTCCATGCGCTCCAGGATCTGGATTTGAATCCGAAGGCCGCAGGGATCGGGGTGGTCATCAGCGGCCACTCTCACCAGGCCTCTGTCGAGCAGCGCCAAGGGGTCCTGTTTCTGAATCCAGGCAGCGCCGGCCCGCGCCGCTTCGGTCTGGGCATCACCTGCGCCCGTCTGCGCATACGGGAGGCTCAGCCCGAAGCCGAGATCCTGACGCTGGTCCAGGAAGGCGGGTCTTAGACAGCCTGCTGGAGCATCTCTTGCGCTCCGGCAGCGATGAGCGCCTCAGCAGCCATTCCGCCGAGATCTGCCGCGGAGACTCCCAGCGGAGCCTCTTTCACCACATGGGCCGCCGCTTCCCCATCCCGCGCCACCACCATGGAATGGAGGCGCCACACCTCCTCCAGGCGATGGCAGTAGGCTCCCAGGGGAAGCTGACAGCCTCCGCCGAGCGCGTTGAGCACCACCCGCTCCGCCGCGGTGGCAAACTCCGCATCCGTATCGTTGAGCTCCCGCACAGCCGCATGGATAAAGCGATCACGGTTCGGATCCTCGGTATCCAGCGGGTGCGTGGAACTGCGCGTCTCCAAACCCAGAGCTCCCTGCCCGGGCGCGGGGGTCAACTCATCCACGGAGAACCTGTAATGCGCGTGTTCGGCGCGTCCCAGCCGGTCCAGCCCGGCCGAGGCCAGCACCAGCGCATCCGCCTGGCCCTCCGACCACTTGCGCAGCCGGGTATCGATGTTGCCGCGCATCTCCACAAATCGCAGGTCCGGCCGCAGCGCCAGCAGCATGGCCTTTCGGCGGGGGCTGGTGGTGGCGATGCTCGCCGAAGAGGGCAACATGTGCAGCCCCCAGTACTTCTCGCAGACCAACGCATCGCGCGCGTCCACGCGCTGCGGAATGGCGGCCAGCGTAAAGCGATCATGCAACGTGGTGGGTAGATCCTTCAGGGAATGCACGGCAAGGTCAATGCGTCCGGCCAACAGAGCATCCTCAATCTCCTTGATAAAGATGCCTTTGGCATCCACCGGCGTGCCGTCCTCGTAGCTTGCCGGGGCGACGAACCCGGGCTCCTGCATGCGGTCGCCGACAGTACGGATCACATCGATTTCTACGTTGTGCCCACGGTTGCGAAGCAGCCCGGCGATGTGGTTGGCCTGCCACAAGGCGAGCTGCGAGCCGCGCGATCCGATACGAATGGTGAAAGTGTTCACATCTCATAGGATACGCGCTTCCGGTCCCCGCCGGCCTGTGCCGCGCGCCAGCCTGCGCTCGCCTGGAGCGCCTCGCGCGGATGGACGGTCTTCCCATAACAGACGGCCGCCGGGGCATACCGGACAAGCCTTGCTTCCGGGAGGTAACATGGTCCCGTCAAAGAGAAGGGAGCAAAGTGAAGATGGGGATTGTGAGGACGCGGAGGTGGGCTCGGAGGGTCTTTCCCGTAGCTATGGCATGTCTCGCCGCTTCACCGATGCTGCGCGCGCAAGGCTATGCCGCGGACAAGCCGCTGGGCGCCGCGGCCCAACAGAAACCTGCTTATCTGGCCCACGCCGGCATCTCGCAACGCCTGGGACAACCGCTCCCTCTGTCGGCGGTCTTCACGGACGAGACCGGGCGGACGGAACCATTGCGTAGCTGGTTCAAGAACCAGCCTGTCGTCATGGCGGAGGTCTACTATAGCTGCGGCATGCTCTGCCCGCAGGTGCAACATGGCCTGGCCACAGGACTGGCAAGCACCACACTGACTCCGGGCAAGGACTACCAGGTGCTGATCTTCAGCATCGATCCCATGGACAAGCCCGCCGCCGCAGTCGAACAAAAGAAGACCTTCCTCCGCGAGGCCGGCTGGAGCGACAACACCAGCGCGGCAAACGCCGTGCATTTTTTGACCAGTGACCAGGCCTCCATCGACGCCATTACGGAAGCTACCGGCTTCCACTACGTGCGTGTGCCCGGTCCGGACGGCAAGATGGATCAGTTTGCCCACTCCAGCGTGATCATGTTCGTCACGCCACAGGGCGTTCTGTCCAAATACCTGGCGGGCATCGACTACCCGCCGCGCGATCTGCGCATGGCGCTGCTGGAGGCTGAGGACAGAAGGATCAGCAATCCCGTGGATCTGCTGATCCTGTATTGTTGCAGCTACAGCCCAATCGCGGGCCGTTATTCGGTATCGGTGCTGCGCATATTGGGATTGGCCGGTCTGGTGACGCTGTTCATCGTGGCCGGCATGATCTTCCTGCTCACCCGCCGGCCCAAAGCGCTCATCGAAGCTGAGGCCCGCAAGGCCCAGCAGGTGTAGTTCAGCAATGGCCCGGCTGTTAGAAACACTCGCCGTGCGAAGCGCACCCGAAGACGAACCCCTTGTCATGTAACGTCCGAACTG